>CAJTVF010000073.1 GCA_910579435.1 uncultured Oscillibacter sp. | reverse complement strand
TATTATCTCCCACTCCGCCATTTTTGTCAAAAGTTTTTAAACAGGCTCTTAGAGCGGATGTACCGCAAGCGGCTCAGGGGCTACGCCGAGCTGGGCTATCAGGTGAAGCTGGCGGGGGACGCCGGCGGCGCCAGCCGGATTTATGACGGGCAGGATTACCTGGAGCCCTTCGCCCGGGACTTGAGCGAGGCGGCGGAGAGCGTCCTAATCGTCAGCCCGTTCGTGAGGCGCTCCCGGCTTCAGATGCTGCGGCCCGCCCTGGACCGGGCGCTGGCGTCCGGCGTGAGCATCACCGTCCGTGCGAGGCCCGGCGAGGACGGGGCTGCCCTCTTGGAGGACTGGGGCGTCGCCGTGGAAACCCAGGAGGGGCTCTGGCAGCGCTGGGCGGTCATCGACAAAACCGTCGTGTGGTACGGCGGCGTTGACCTTCTGTCCTACAGCGCGAAGGACGCGAACGCCCTCCGCTTTGAAAGCGCGGACGTCGCCGGAGAGATGCTGGAGCCGCGGGAATCCGGCGGCTTGGCGGAACAGCTTTCTATCAACGAGTAGCATACGGGCAACGCCAATTTGCCGGACGGATTTTATCCGCCCGGCATTTTTTTGCCCCCCAAACATATCTATGAACCGAGGTGATGCAATTTGGAAAGCGCGCAGCGAGAACTGGCCAGCGTCCTGCTGGACCACATTCACTTCCTTGGCCTCATATCCGATTTCACCTATTTCAGGGCCGTGGATTTGGTACATTCTGTGATAGACTTCCCGGAGCTTTTCCAGTATCCTGCGTGCTTGACAAAGGAGGCGAATATTCGTGAACGTGCTCAGGATACGCAATGAAATGCGGAACGGGAAGACCATCTTCGACCTGCCGCTGCGGGTGACCTTCTACGCCAGGGTCTCCACGGACAAGGACGAACAGCTCAACAGCCTGGAAAACCAGGTGCAGTATTACACCCAGTTCATTCAGGAAAAGCGGAATTGGACCTACGTTCCGGGCTACGTGGACGAGGGCATTTCCGGCACCAGCACAAAAAAGCGGGACAGCTTCTTACGGATGATAGCGGACGCCAAAGCCGGGCGCTTCGACTTCATCATCACGAAGGAGATCTCCCGCTTTTCCCGTTCCACCCTGGACAGCATCCAGTACACCCAGGAGCTGCTGGAGCACGACGTGGGAGTGCTGTTCCAGAACGACAACATCAACACCCTGGACTCCGACAGCGAGTTTCGCCTGGTGGTCATGGCCGGGGTGGCTCAGGATGAGGTCCGCAAGCTCTCCGAGCGGCTGAAATTCGGCTTCCGGCAGGCCATTAAAAACGGGCATGTTCTGGGAAATGACAAGCTGTGGGGGTACGACAAAAAGGACTGCGCGCTGACCATCAACGAGGCCGAGGCCCAGGTGGTGCGGCGCATCTTCGACCTCTACGCCAACCAGCAAATGGGCATCCGCCGCATCTCCCAGGCCCTGCTGGACGAGGGCTTCACCAGCCGGAAGGGCGGGCCCTTCAACGTCCTGACCATCCGGCACATTCTCTGTAACCCCAAATACAAGGGCTGGTACTGCGCAGGCAAGTCCCAGACGGTGGACTACCGCAGCAAGCGGAAAGTCTTTCTGGATGAAGACGAGTGGGTCCTATACCCGGACCCGGCCATCCCGGCCATCGTATCAGAGGAGCTTTGGGACCGGGCCAACGCCCTGTACAAACGCAGAAGCGAGCAGATGAGACAGCACCAGAGCGGGGCAGCGTTCCACAACCGTTACCCCTACAGCGGAAAAATCGTCTGTGAGGAGCACGGGACCAGCTTCCACCGGCAGCTGCTGAAAAGCGCCAAGGGAGCCCAAGAAGTCTGGCAGTGCCGGGTTTACCGGGACAAGGGCCGGGCGGCCTGTTCCGCGCCCCAGCTCAGGACGGCGGAGCTGGACCGGATCATGGCGGATATCTTCAACAAACTGGCCCAAAATAAACAGGCCATTATTGACGCGGTTGTGACGGTGCTCCAGGCCGTCCCAGACGAGCACGACTACGCCCAGGATATCCGCCGGATTGAGGAGGAACTGCCCGCCCTCCGGGCAAAAAAAGACCGCCTGCTGGAGATGAGCATTGAGGGCGTCATCACCACGGCGGAGTTCAAACAGCGCAACGACGGTTTCAACCAGCAGGTCCAGACTTTGGAGGAGCGCTTGGAAGCGCTCCGGGCGGAGGCGGAAAAGGGACGGCGAACCACGGCGCAGTTAGAAGAAATCCGCGCCGCTCTGGAGCAAGAGCTCTCCTTTCAAGGCGGCATCAACTCCGCCCTGGTCACCACGATTCTGGACAAAATCGTAGTCAAGAAAACCAGCACCAAGGAGCGTATACTGCTGGATGTCCACCTGAAATTCGGCGGCCCATGGGAGTCCGCTTTTAACCGGGCCGATTCCTCCCTTTGCTTCACCCGTCCAAGAAGTACTACACCCAAAGCGCCGACCAGGAGGACCTGATCTCCATCGGCACCATCGGCCTCATTAAGGGCATCTCCAGCTTTGACCCCGCCAAGGGCGCGCGCCTTGCCACCTATGCCGCCCGGTGCATTGAAAACGAGATCCTCATGTATTTCCGCAGCCAGAAAAAGCTCCAGGGCGAGGTCTCCCTCTCCGACTCCATCGACACCGACAAGGACGGAAACGCCCTCCAGCTCATGGATATCGTGGGAGTGGACGACACCATGCTGGAGGACCTCCACGACCGGGACAACGCCCTGCGGCTTCACAAGCTGGTCCAGGAGCGCCTCACCGCCCGGGAGGCGGAAATCGTCCGGCTTCGCTACGGCCTGGGCGGCACCGTACCCCTGACCCAGCGGGAGATCGCCTCCTCCTTCGGCATCTCCCGGAGCTATGTATCCCGCATTGAAAAGCGGGCCCTGGAAAAGCTCCGGGAGGCCCTCCAGGAGAACCCGGCCCCCAGGGCCGCCGCCAAATAAGCAGAAACGCCGGCCGGGAGGCCGGCGTTCTCTTCCGTTCACAGCTTCAAGGTCCCGATAGCCTCCCGCATCTGCTCCGCCGAGGCCGTCAGCGCCGCCCGCTCCTCTCCGCTCAGCGGCATCTCCAAAATCTCCTGCAAGCCCTTCCGGCCCACAACGGAAGGCAGGCTCAGCGCCAGCCCGTTCATCCCATACTGCCCGTCCAGCACCGCCGACACCGGCAGCACCGCCCGCTCGTCCTTTACGATGGCCTCCGCGATGCGGCCCACCGCCATGGCAATGCCGTAGTACGTGGCTCCCTTCCGCTCAATGATCTGGTAGGCGCTGTCCCGGACCTCCCGGTACAGCCGCTCCCGGTTCTCCGCCCCCAGGGTCTGCCCCCGGACCCGGCAGAAGTCCTCCAGGTCCAGGCCGGAGACGTTGGCCTCGCTCCAGACCGCCAGCTCGCTGTCCCCGTGCTCGCCGATGATGAAGGCGTGGATGTTCCGGCTGTCCACCTCCAGCTCCGCTCCCAGGAGCTGCTTTAAGCGCCCGGTGTCCAGCACCGTGCCGGAGCCCATCACCCGCTCCCGGGGATAGCCCGACAGCCGCCAGGCCGCGTAGGTCAGCACGTCCACCGGATTGGACACCACCAGCAAAATGCCGCCGAAGCTCCGGGCGGTGATCTCCTTCAAAATGGAGCGCAAAATCTCCGTGTTCTTCCCGATGAGGTCCAGCCGGGTCTCTCCCGGCTTCTGGTTGGCCCCGGCGGTGATGACCGCCAGGGCGCAGTCCTCCAAATCATCATAGCTCCCGGCGGTAATCTCCATGGCCGCGGCATAGGGCAGGCCGTCCCGAAGGTCCATGGCCTCCCCCTCCGCCTTCTCCCGGTTCGCGTCCAGCAGCACCAGGCGGGTAAACAAGCCCTGCTGCAAAAAGCGGAAGGCGATGGACGCGCCTACGTTGCCGCAGCCAATGATCGCCGCTTTTCTGTGGTTGATTTTCATGAAACATCCTCCTCTTGGCCCGGCGGGGCTTGCGCCGTCCCCGCCGCCGCTGTATACTGTTCCCGAATACCCGGCGGGCTATCCGCCGGAGAAACGCCTCAGGCAGTCTTACAAGGAGACCTGACATGAACTTAGAGTCTTTAGCAGTTTCCGGAGACCGGACATTGGACCGGAGAATCCGGGATGCTTCCAACTACTGTGACAGCGGCCACCTGTTCCGGATGACCTCTGGAATTGCCCGGCTGGTCCTGTCGGAGCTGTCTCCCATCGACCTGGACGGCCATAGGGATTTCACGGTCATTGCCAATGTGGAACAGCCCCTGAGCGGGAAGCCCGGATACAACCGGGATTCTTTTTTCAAGGTCTCCTTTTACAATCTGGACCGGAAAACCTCCCAGGCCCTCTACCAGTTTCGGAAACCGGATGAGGCGTTTTGGCTGTACGCCGCCGGTCTTCTGCTGGACGTCCTGGCGGAGGCCGATCAGGCCAGCGGCGGGAAAAACCATCTGCCGGAGCGGCGGGAGGAGATCCTGAGCCGTCTCCGGGCCTGCGGCTTCCAAAAGGACATCCTGTTAAAATCATTCTCAAAAGCCAGCCAGAACCGGAAGTACAAGGCGCTGGTGTACCGCTGCTTGGATGCCCGGGCCGGCGAGGCCCTCCGGGTAGATTTAATTCGCCGCTCCTCTGGGGAAATACTGGCCTCCAAGTGGATGACGGCGCGGCCCAGCACCGTCTTTCAGGCAAGCCTCATTTTTCGGACCTATTGGAAGGAGGGGCGCTTCCACCTGATTCAGGGGAAGCGGGAGCCTCGGACCGACGTCTTCATTGACGTTCCCGCCGGGGAATAGGCCCTCCTACATCTGCTTGTCGTCCGTGGCCGGATTGTCAATGAGCCGCCCGTCCTCCCCGAACCGGGACCCGTGGCAGGGGCAGTCCCAGCTGTGCTCCTGGGCGTTGTACTTCAGGGCGCAGCCCATATGGGGGCACCGGGGGGCCGTGGGGGTCAGGAGACCCACCGTGGACGACAAGACGTTGGCCGCCAGCTGGGGCCGGAACACGCTCCGGGAAGGGCCGAACAGCTCCGCGTAAGGATTTTCTCTTCCCCGCACCAAATCCGCCAGCAGCAGCGCCGCCGCCATGGAGGAGGTCATCCCCCACTTGTTGAACCCTGTGGCGGCATACAGCCCTTCCGTCCCCCTGGAATAGAGCCCCGCGTAGGGTACGCCGTCCAGGGTCATGCAGTCCTGCGCGGCCCAGCGGGCGGCGACGCGGGCCTGGGGGTAATGCTGCTTCGCGAACTCCTCCAGCTCCCGCCAGCCGCCGCCCTTCTTCCCGGTCCGGCGGCCTCCGCCGCCCAGGAGGAGGCAGTCCCCGCAATCCCGGAAGGACAGCCCTTTCTCCCCCTCGTCCACGTACATGCCGCCCACCGCCGGGGCGTTTTCCAGGGCCAGGACATAGGAGCGGTGCTGATAGAGCTTGAGGAAATAGGCCCCGTGCTTGTTGAGTACCGGGAAGTGTGTGGCGACGACAATTTTTTCCGCCGTCACCGTTCCGTGGTTTGTCACCGCCGTGCCGGGGCCCAGCTCCAGGACCTTGGTGCGCTCGAAGATCCGCAGTCCTTTCGCGATGGCGGCGGCGAATTTCAGCGGGTGGAACTGGGCCTGCTTCGAAAACTTCACCGCCCCCGCCGTGGGCATGGGCAGGGCTGGGGTCTCGACGTACTCCGCCGGGAAACCCAGGCGGGACAGGGCCTCCAGCTCCCGGTCCAGCTTCCGCTGGTCCGTCAGGGCGTAGACGCAGGCGTCCCGCTCCTCAAAATCACAGTCGATGCCCCGGCAGAGCTCCCGGTATTTCCCCAGGGCCCCCCGGTTGGCCTCCAGGTACAGCCGGGCTTTTTCCGGGCCGAATTCCCGGAGAAGTTTGCTGTAAATCAGGCCGTGCTGGAACGTGAGCTTGGCGGTGGTGTTCCCCGTCGCGCCGCCGCAGAGGCGGTCCGCCTCCACCAGGGCGCAGTCCACCCCCGCCCGGTCCAGCCAATAGGCGCACAGCAGTCCCGCCAGGCCGCCGCCGATCACCAGCACGTCCGTCTTCAGGTCTCCGTCCAGGGGAGCAAATTGGGGCGGCTCCGCCGTCCGGGTCCAAATGGAATCCATGCGATCACCTCCGCACTAGCTTGACCGGGAGGGCGGAAAATCATACCTCTTCCTCCCCGTCTCCCCGGTCAGCTTTTACGAAATTTCCAAATACTTCACCCATTTGCATTGTCAAATTCGTCGAAATCAATTTTGGGGGCTTGACAAAACCGCCCGGGGAGGCGTATGCTGTGTCCAAGTTCACAAGCGCAAACCGATGACGCGGACGAGTAGGCAGGGCCTTGGTTCTCTCAGAGAGCCGCCGGTGGTGGGATGGCGGCAGAAACGAGCCTGTTGAATGGACCGCGGAGGGCGGGCTGAAACGTTCCCCATTGGGGGCTCCGCAAAATCGTGAGATTTTGTGGGGAGTGGAGAATGAAACGGAACCGAGCGGAATTTTCGCCGTCAGGCGGAAATGGAGCGGTGGAGTTTCTTTCGGCGGAGTATGTCCCGACGGGCTTTTCCCCCGTTACCAAGGAAAGGCGCGTGTTGGCGCGCCGCCGAGCGGGCGGTTTTTTGACCGCCAATTTGGGTGGCACCGCAGAAGTTTCAAGACTTTTGTCCCAAAGGTACCTGTAATGGGTCCTTTCGTGGACGGAGGTCTTTTTTTGACGCTCCGCCTCCGGGAGAGACCATTGAGCAGAAAGGAGCAAGCGTCATGACCTTCGAGAACATCCCCTACAAAATCTATCTCACCGAGGCGGAGATGCCGGACACCTGGTACAATGTCCGGGCCGACATGAAGACCAAGCCCGCCCCCCTCCGGAACCCCGGCACCGGGGCTCCCATGGGCTTCGAGGATTTGCGGCCCGTCTTCTGCGACGAGCTGATCCGCCAGGAGCTGGACAACGAAACGGCGGAAATTCCCATTCCACAGGAGATTCGGGACTTTTACAAGATGTACCGCCCCTCTCCCCTGGTCCGGGCCTACTGCCTGGAGGAAAAGCTCCAGACCCCGGCGAACATCTACTACAAGTTTGAGGGCAACAACACCTCCGGCTCCCACAAGCTGAACTCCGCCATTGCCCAGGCATACTACGCCAAACAGCAGGGGCTCACCGGCGTCACCACCGAGACCGGAGCGGGCCAGTGGGGCACCGCCCTCTCCATGGCCTGCGCCTACCTGGGTCTGGACTGCAAGGTCTACATGGTGAAGGTCAGCTATGAGCAGAAGCCCTTCCGCCGGGAGGTCATGCGGACCTACGGCGCGGCGGTGACGCCCTCTCCCTCCATGGAGACGGAGATTGGGAAACAGATCCTCGCCAAGCACCCCGGCACCACCGGTTCCCTGGGCTGTGCCATTTCCGAGGCGGTGGAGGCGGCGGCGAAGAACCCCGGATACCGCTATGTGCTGGGAAGCGTTTTGAACCAGGTGCTGCTCCACCAGTCCGTCATCGGCCTGGAGACCAAGGCGGCCCTGGACAAATACGGCGTGGTCCCCGATATCATCGTCGGCTGCGCCGGGGGCGGCAGCAACCTGGGCGGCTTGATCTCCCCCTTCATGGGCGAGAAGCTCCGGGGCGAGCGGGACTACCGCATCATCGCCGTGGAGCCCGCCTCCTGCCCCAGCTTCACCCGGGGACGGTTTGCCTACGATTTCTGCGACACCGGCATGGTCTGCCCCCTGGCGAAAATGTACACCCTGGGCAGCGGCTTCATCCCCTCCGCCAACCACGCCGGAGGCCTGCGCTACCACGGCATGAGCCCCGTGCTGAGCCAGCTTTACCACGATGGGTACATGGAGGCCGTATCCGTGGAGCAAACGAAGGTCTTTGAAGCGGCGGAAGAATTTGCCCGGGTGGAGGGCATCCTCCCGGCCCCGGAGTCCAGCCACGCCATCCGGGCGGCGATGGACGAGGCCCTGAAATGCAAGGAGACCGGGGAGAAGAAGACCATCGTCTTCGGCCTCACCGGCACCGGGTATTTCGATATGGTGGCGTATGAGAAGTTCCACAACGGGGAAATGACGGACTATATCCCCACGGATGAAGAGCTCCAAGCCGGCTTTGACAAGCTGCCTCAGGTCCCCGGACTGGATTGATCCCCAACAGCAAGGAGGCCGCCCCGTGGGGCGGCCTCCGCTTCTATCAGCTCTTCAGTTGATGGGGAACTCCGGGATGCCCGCCGCGCCGGCGGCGATGCTGTACTCGGGGAAGCACACCACCACCGTTCCGTCTTCCCGGACGTAGAAGCCGGTGGTCTCGTCCACGGTGGTGAAGCCGCCTTCCTCCGGGGCGAAGAAGAAGGTGAAGCCCTCCTCGTCCACGCTGTCCGCAATCTGCCGTTCAATGGCGGCGTTGCAGGTTTCCACCCAGTTCTCTCCCAGGTAGTCCCGGAGGGTCAGGTCCCGGTCTTCGGAGAAGTCCAGGTTGTAGTAATACCGCTCCTCCATGGAGGATACCCAGCCCTCCCCCAGCGTCACCACAAAGGACACCCGGGTCTCCGACTGGCTCTTGATCTCATAGCTCACAATGACGTCCATCTCCCGGCCGGCCCACTCCTCCTCGGTGCCGCCGGTGGCGAAAAACGCCTCCCGGTAGTCGTCCCAATCCTGCCGGGCCTTGGCCAGGTGAGCGTCCATCTTCTCCTGGATGGCGGCGTTGACCCTCTCCGCCAGGGTGCTGTCCGCTTCCAGCCCGGGGACGGACACAGCGTAGTTGATCCCCCCGTCGGAGGCGTCGTAGCTGATTACCGTGAGGACCCGGAACAGCCCGCCCAGCACGGGCACCCCGGCGGCGGCCTTCGCCAATGTCGGGGACAGGTTCAGCCCCGCCAGCAGTATGGCGAAGCACGCGGCGGTGGCCCCCCAGCGGCGGACCGTCCGGCCCCGGCGGGCCCGATAGCGGGCCTTGCCCTCTTGAATCCCCGCCTGGACCCGCTCCGACAGCCCGGCGGGAATGGGGGTGTTGTCGTACTCCTCTTTGGCGTTCTTGAATTCGTTCATGAAATCTCCGCTCCTTCCATGGCGACGCGCAGCCGTTTCAGCCCCGCGTACAGGCGGCTTTTCACCGTGTTGACGTTCTGCCCGGTGACTTCGCCGATTTCCTTCAGGGTCAGTTCCTCATAAAACCGCAGCTTGATGACGGTCCCCATCTCCCTGGGCAGGGCGTCCACCCGCCGGGCCAGGGTCTCGTCGGAGGGCTCCGGGTCCTCCCCGAAGGGCTCCTCCCCGTTCTCCGGGAAGGGAACCACCCGGCTCCGCTGGCGGAGGAGATCGTTGCAGGCGTTCATCAGAATCCGGGTGAACCAGGTCTTGACGGCCCCAGGGTCCCGGAGGCTGTCCTGGTGCTCCAGCGCCCGGCAGACGGCGGTCTGCACCGCGTCCAGGGACTCGTCCCGGTTATGCAGGACACTGTAGGCCAGCCGGTAGGACCGGGCCTGGGTCTCGATGAGGAACGAGGTCAGCGTTTCTTCCTTCGTCACATCGATGCTCCTTTCTGAAAGGGTTCAAGCCGCCCGTCCGGCGCCTGGGCATCGGCGGCTTTCATAGTATAGACGGAGAAGGGGGGCAAAAAGTTTGAGGGGCGAAGAAAAATTTTCCTACGCAAGGCCCCGGCGGGTTCTTGCGGACGGCAGCGGGCGGGCCTATAATGGAGAAAAGCCCCTGGAAAGGAGGCGGGAGAGATGAAAAAAAGAATCTGGCCGCTGCTGGCCCTGATGCTGCTGTCCGCCTGCGGCGGGCCGGGCCCGGAGAAGCCCCCGGAGCTGCCGCCTATGGCGCGGCAGGAACTGCTGTTTTTACAGCAGGGCTTCCGCCAGCACGGGGTGGAGGGAACCTTTACCGTTTACTTTGCCCCGGCTGGGGAGGACCAGCGTCAGGAGCTTTTGCTGGAGGACCCGGAGGGGCTGTTCTGGCGGGAATCCTTCACCTGCGAGTGGGACGGGGAGGGGGACTGGTATACATTTTCGAACCTCTTCGAGCCGGTGCTGACCGGGAACAGGGACCTCTGGAACCGGGCCCGGGAAGCGGACGGGGAAACCGCCGCCTTTCAGGCCGCCGCCGTCTATACGGCGGAGCTGTCGGCGGACATGGACCTGGAAACGCCCCTGCGGTTCGACGTGCCGCCGGGGCCGGTGGTCTATGACCGCCGGTGGGGCGGCGGGCAGGAGGCCCCCGCCCGGATGATCCTCCGGCTTTACCTCTATCAGGACCCGCGACTGGGCTTCACGGCGGAAATCGAATACCCCCAGTACGCGGAATACCTCGTGGACTTCCCGGACCCGGAGAAGGTCAACAGCCGCATCCGGGAGGCGTTCTTCTACGGCTGCGGCGGCGAGCCCTTCCTCCCCGAGCAGGAAATGCGGGGCGAAATTGTCCGGCGGGCCGCCGTGACCCGGGCGGACGAACGGCTCCTCTCCCTGCGGATTTACGAGAGCAACGATTTCCAGGCCGCGCCGCACCCCAACGACTGGTACACGGGCTTGACCATCGACCTGGAGACCGGGGAAGCCTTAAGGAAGCACTGATTTAATCCCCGCGCGCATCTTTACGCCATAAATTTCCGCTGATCTGCGTCAGAAAATCTTGAAATCCGC
>CAJTVF010000072.1 GCA_910579435.1 uncultured Oscillibacter sp. | reverse complement strand
TCTTACCCCCAGCGCCCTATTCAATGGTGTGTTTACCATTGTCAAGCGATGTTTCTCTTACGGGGGCTGAGGGTCCACCCCCTAAATATAATTTGACAGCCGGACATGGCTTGTCCGGCTGTCCATTTTCAATATAAAACTTGCCAAGCGGGGCCTTTACAGATTTTGTCTTGAAATGCGGCGCATTCTTTGATATAGTTAATTAATTATTGAAGCCCCCTTTTGACGGAGCTTCGGCAGAGGTGGAAACGTGTATTTAAAAGCGCTGGAAATTCAAGGCTTTAAATCCTTCCCGGACAAGACCGTCCTGAACTTCGGGGAGGATATCACCGCCATCGTGGGCCCCAACGGCTCGGGAAAGAGCAATATCTCCGACGCCATCCGCTGGGTCATGGGCGAGCAGAGCGCCAAGGGCCTCCGGGGCGCGAAGATGGAGGACGTTATCTTCGGCGGCACGGAGCAGCGGAATCAGGTGGGCTTCGCCCAGGTGACGCTGGTGCTGGACAACACGGAGCGCATCTTTCCCTCCATGGAGGAGGCGGAGGTGGCCGTCACCCGGCGGTATTACCGCAGCGGGGAAAGCGAATACTACATCAACCGCCAGTCCGTCCGCCTCAAGGACGTGACGGAGCTGTTTCTGGACACCGGCCTTGGGCGGGAGGGCTATTCCATCATCGGCCAGGGCAAAATTGACGAAATCCTCTCCACCCGGAGCAGCGAGCGCCGGGAGATCTTCGAGGAGGCCGCCGGCATCTCCCGCTTCCGCCACCGGAAGGAGGAGGCGGAGCGGAAGCTGGAGCGGACAGAGGAAAACCTGGTCCGCATCAACGACAAAATTTCGGAGCTGGAGCTCCAGGTGGAGCCCCTGCGGGACCAGGCGGAAAAGGCGAAGCAGTACCTCATCCTCCGGGACGAGCTGCGGGTGCTGGAAATTTCCGTGTGGCTGGAAAACCTGGACGCGCTGAAGCTCAGCGCCCGGAAGCTGGAAATGGACTTCCGCGCCGCCGAGAAGGAGCGGGACGAGGCCCGCGCCGCCCTGGACGCCCTCTACGCCGAGGGAGAGCGCTTCGGCGAGGAGATGCGGCAAAAGGACATGGAGGCGGAGCAGGTCCGGGGCGAGGCCGGAGAGCTGGACGCCCAGGCCAAGGACCAGTCCGCCGCCATTGCCGTGCTGGAGAGCACCATCGCCCACAACCAGGAGAACATCGACCGGGCCCAAACGGAGCTGGTGGAGTCTGACAGCCGGGCCGGGGGCCTGGCGGCCCAGTCTGCCCAGGAGAAGGAACGGGCCGGGGGCCTTTCCAAGCGCCTGGAAGAGCTGAACGCGGGCCTGGAGGCCCTGCTGGAGAAGGCCCGGGCCGCCGCCGCCCAGGCGGGGGGGCAGCAGTCCGAAGCGGAGGCCCTCCGGGGCCGGGAGGCCATGGCCGTAGCCGCCGCCGCCGACGCCAGGGCGGAAGCCGCCGCCATCGCCGCCGAGAACGGGCAGCTGGAGGAACGGCGCGGCGCCGTGGAGGCGGAAAAGGCCTCCGCGGAGGAACAGCTGGAACAGGCCCGAACGGAGGCCAAGGCCAACCGCCGCCGCTTGGAGGACGCCCGGGACGACGCCCAGGCCGCCGCCAACATCATCGCGGGCCACAGCCTGCGGATGGAGGAGCGGGAGAAAAAGGCCGCCGCCGCCTCGGACAAGCGGATGAAGCTGACCATGGACACCGGGGCCCTGGAGAACCGTATCCGGCTTTTGACGGAGATGGAGAAGGACTACGAGGGCTTTTCCAAGGCCGTGAAGCTGGTGTGCCAGAACAATTTGCGGGGCGTTCACGGCCCCGTGGCGGGGCTGATGAAAACACAGCAGCAGTACACTGTCGCCATTGAGATCGCCCTGGGGGCGGGGCTCCAGAACATCGTCGTGGACCGGGAGGAGGACGCGAAGGCCGCCATCGGCTTTTTGAAGCAGCGGGACGGAGGCCGGGCCACCTTCCTGCCCCTCACCGCCATCCGGGGGGAGGAGCTGCGGCCAAACGGCGTGGAAAAGGAGTTCGGCTTCGTGGGCGTCGCCTCCCGGCTGGTGAGCTTCGACCCTCAATACCAAAACATCTTCCGGAACCTCCTGGGCCGGACGGTCATCGTGGAGGACCTGGACTGCGGCATTACCCTGGCCCGGAAATACCACAACGCCTTCCGCATCGTCACCCTGGACGGCCAGGTCATCAACCGGGGGGGCTCCATGACCGGCGGCTCCGTGTCCCGGAACTCCGGCGTGCTGAGCCGGGCGGCGGAGCTGGAGAAGCTCCATAGCCGGGCCGAAGCCATGCGGGAACAATTGGAAGCCGCCAGGCGGGAGGAAGAGCTGGTCCAGCGGGACCTCTCCGCCGCCCGTTACGACCTGGAGACCGCCGAGGGCCAGCGCCGCCAGGCGGAGGACGAGGTTCTGCGGCTGGAGGGCGCCAAAAACCACTTTGACATTCTGCTCAAATCCCTGGGCGAGAATTTGGAGAATCTGACGGGAGAACTGGAGAGCCTCACCGGTCATCTGGCGGACAACCGCCGGCGGAAGGATGCGGCGGAGCAGGCCATCGCCCAGCAGGAGGCCCTGGCCTCCCAGTACCGGGAACAGGCCGCCGCAGTCCTTTCGGATCAGTCGGAGCTGCTGGCCCAGTCCAGCGCCCTGACGGAGGAGGTCACGGCGAAGAAGGAGGAGCTTGCCGCCCTCGCCGCCGAGCGGGACGCCGCCCTTCAGCGCTCCGCCGACCTGCGCCGCCTGGCGGCAGAGCTGACCGGGGACCGGATGCAGAAGGAGCAGACCTTGGGGAGCTATCAGGAGGCCATTGGAAAGGCCCAGGCGGAAATCGCCCGCCGCCGGGAGGACATGAGCGCCCTCAACGAGCGGCGAACCGGCTGCCAGGAGCGGCTGAGCGCCCTGAACGAGGAGAAAATGGCCCTGGAGGCCCGGCGCACCGCCCAGAACAAGGCCAGCCAGGAGATGAACGAGAACCTTTTGAACCTGGAGCGCTCCGCCTCCCGGCTGGAGCAGAAGCTGGCCACCTCCGGCATGGAGGAAAAGCAGATCATCGACCGTCTCTGGGAACACTATGAGCTGAGCCACAGCGACGCCCAGCAGCAGCGCATCGAGCTGGAGAGCGTCCCCAAGGCCACCCGCCGGATCGGGGAGCTGAAAAAGGGCATTGCCGCCCTGGGCACGCCGAACATCGGCGCCATTGAGGAGTACGAGCGGGTCAATACCCGGTATACCTATTTGACAGACCAGCGGGACGACGTGGAAAAGGCCAAGGGGGAGCTGGAGACCATCATCGGCGGCATCACCGGGGAGATGACCCGGATTTTCGCCGAGCAGTTCCAGCTTTTGAACGAGAGCTTCCAGGCCACGTTCCTGGAGATGTTCGGCGGCGGACAGGCCCAGCTGGAGCTGGAGGACGAGGCCGACATCCTGAACTGCGGCATTGAGATTAAGGCCCAGCCGCCGGGAAAGACGCTGAAAACCATTTCGCTTCTCTCCGGCGGAGAAAAGGCCTTCGTGGCCATCGCCCTGTACTTCTCGATTTTAAAGGTCCACCCCACTCCCTTCTGCGTCATGGACGAGATCGAGGCGGCGCTGGACGACGTGAACGTCACCCGCTACGCCCGGTACATGCGCCAGCTGGCGGGAAAGACCCAGTTCATCGTCATCACCCACCGCCGGGGCACCATGGAGGAGGCCGACGTGCTGTACGGCGTGACCATGCAGGAGAAGGGCGTAAGCAAAATCCTGACCATCAATTTGAACGACATGGCAAAGGAGCTGGATATTCAGTAAGGAGGACAAGCGGATGAAAGCGGTTGAAATTGTTGCGGCCCTTTTGCTGATTGCGGCGCCTCTGCTATTGCAGCAGTATCGGGACAGCATGGTGCTGCCTGTAATGGGTCTGATCTGCTTGGTCAGCGGCGTGCTGCTGGCTCGCTGGAGCAGGGTAAATCGTCGAAAATGAGAAGGCGCGGCTTGCGCGCCTTCCGTCCAACATAAATCCCCGTATACTTCTTTTTCTCTCTTCCACCGGGCGCGGCGCATTCTCTCTTTTTCTTCTGGAAGAAAAAGAGAGAATGGGGGGGCGCAAAGTACCAGCCATCTTCATGGCTGAACACCACCAGGAGGCACCTATGGGTTTCTTTGACAAGCTGAAAAAAATCACCACCAACCTGTTCACCACCTACACCGAGGCAGACGAAGCCTTCTTCGAGGAGCTGGAGGAGACCCTGATCCTCTCCGACTTCGGCATGGAGATCGCCGTAGAGACGGTGGAAAAGCTCCGGGAGAAGGTCCGGAAGGAAAAACTCTCCAGCCAGGAGGAGGTCCGCGCCGCCCTGCGGGAGATCATCGTGGACACGCTGAACGTGGGCACCACGGAGGTGAACGTCTCCACCTCCCCCTGCGTCTTCCTCTTCATCGGCGTCAACGGCGTGGGCAAAACCACCTCCATCGGCAAGATGGCGAACCTCCTGCGCTACGGCGGGAAGAAATGCCTCCTCTGCGCGGCGGACACCTTCCGGGCGGCGGCGGCGGACCAATTGGAAATCTGGTCCCAGCGGGCCAAGGCGGACTTGATTCGCCAGCACGAGGGGGCGGACCCCGGCGCGGTGCTCTTCGACGCCCTCCAGGCCGCCAAGGCCCGGGGCGTGGACGTGGTGCTCTGCGACACGGCGGGGCGGCTCCACAACAAGCAGAACCTCATGGCGGAGCTGGCGAAGCTCAGCAAGATCATCGACCGGGAGTGCCCCGGCGCGGCCCGGGAGACCCTGCTGGTGCTGGACGCCACCACGGGCCAGAACGGCCTGGTCCAGGCCAAGACCTTCAAGGAGGCGGCGGGGCTGACAGGTATTATTCTGACCAAGCTGGACGGCACCGCCAAGGGCGGCATCGCCGTGGCAATCGCGAAGGAGCTGAACGTCCCCGTGAAGTTCGCGGGGGTGGGCGAGGGCATTGACGACCTCCGGCCTTTTGATTCGGAGGAGTATGCGGAGGCCGTCATTTGACCTGGGAGGGGAGCGGGCTCCCCTCCCAACCACCCCACCACCAGTGACGCGGCGTCACTGGCGTGTGCGCCCAAGGCGCACGGGCCGGGGTATTTTCCTGACGCGCATGTCGTCAGGAAAATGATTTGAATTTATTTCTCCGCCTACGCGGAGAAACCAGGGGGCATGCCCCCTGGACCCCTGGAGGGGTATATGATTGGAGGAGGAATTGATTTGACCAGAGAGGACGGCCGGATGTTCAACGAGCTGCGGCCTGTGAAGATTACCACGGATTTTGTCAAATTCGCTGAGGGCAGCTGCCTGATTCAGTGCGGGGATACCATGGTCCTGTGCTGCGCCAGCGTGGAGGAGAAGACGCCGCCCCACGTCCCCTATGGGGAGGGCTGGATCACCGCCGAGTACTCCATGCTTCCCCGGGCCAACCGGGAGCGGAGCCGCCGGGATGTGGCGAAGCTGAAGCTTAGCCCCCGGAGCGCCGAAATCCAGCGGCTGGTGGGCCGGTCCCTCCGCTCCGCCGTGGACATGAAGCGGCTGGGAGAGCGGACCATCACCATTGACTGCGACGTGCTCCAGGGGGACGGCGGGACCCGGACGGCCTCCGTCACCGGGGGCTTTGTGGCCCTGGCCCTGGCCTGCCGGAAGCTGGTGGAGGACGGAGACCTGGCCGCCAGCCCCATCCGGCATTGCGTCACCGGGGTGTCCGCCGGCATTGTGGAGGACGCCCCGCTGCTGGACCTCCGCTACAGCGAGGACAGCCGGGCCCAGGTGGATTTGAACTGCGTGATGAACGAGCTGGGAGAGCTCATTGAAATTCAGGGCACCGGCGAGGGCCGGGCCTTCAGCCCCGCGGAGCAGCAGGAGCTGGTGCGCCTATGCGCCAAGGGCTGCAAGGAGCTGCTCTCAATCCAGAAAGAAGCGCTGGGAGGGAAATTCTGATGGCGGAGAAATTTGTGCTGGCCACCCACAACCCGGGAAAGCTGGCGGAGATGAAGGCGATTTTGTCCGGCCTGGGCGTGGAGGTTGTCAGCCCCGCCGAGGCGGGCGTGGAGGTGGACGTGGAGGAAACCGGAACCACCTTTGCGGAAAACGCCATGCTGAAAGCCAAGGCGATCTGCGCTGCGGCGGGACTGCCCGCCATTGCCGACGACTCCGGCCTCTGCGTGGACGCGCTGAACGGCGGCCCCGGGGTCTATTCCGCCCGCTATGGCGGGGAGGAGCTGGACGACCGGAAGCGGCGCCTGCTGCTTCTCCGGAATCTCCGGGGACAGACCACCCGGGCGGCTCACTTCACCTGCGCCGTGGCCTGCGCGTTCCCGGACGGGGACACGCTGACGGCGGAGGGCCGCTGCGACGGGGCCATCGCCTTCGCCCCCCTGGGAGAGGGCGGCTTCGGCTATGACCCGGTGTTCCTGATTCCGGAGAAGGGAAAGACCTTCGGCCAGCTGAGCCCGGAGGAAAAAAGCGCCATCTCCCACCGGGGAAAGGCCCTGGCGGCCTTTGTGGAGAAGCTGGGAACTTATCTCAAAAAGTAAACGTCTGAAAGGAAGCGTGAGCCATGTTCAAATACAGTGAGGAAGACGGCGCCCATCTGGCCGAGCTGAACGGAATGGAGTTTGTCTGCGAGGAGCCCTCCGGGGAGCTGGAAGAACAGGCAAGGAAACTGGCGAACCTCTACAAGGACCGGCTGACCGCTTTGGCGGAATTCATTCTGGAGGAGATGGAGACAGACGGACTGGACTTCGGCCCCCTCACGGCCTCCAAGCTCATCGACGCCCTGGGAAAGCCCCAGATCGACCTGGATCAAAGTGTGCTGCGTTATCTGGAGCAGACACTGGACGACCACATTTTCGAGGTGGAGTTTGAGGGAGACCTGGAGGAGTTCCTGGTGTTTACCATCGACGGCTGAGAGGCTGAACCGAAAAGAAAGGCGGCGCTTACGCGCCGGAAAAGCGTATGGACTTGACAAGTAAACAGCGGGCCCAGCTGCGGGGCCTGGCAAACGGCATTGATACCATCCTGCAGGTCGGCAAGGACGGCATTGGGGAAAACCTCATCAAGCAGGCCGACGACGCCCTGGAGGCCCGGGAGATCATCAAGGGCAAGGTACTGGACAACAACCTGGATTACGACGCACGGACGGCGGCGGAGGAGCTGGCCAGGGCCACCCGCAGTGAGGTGGTCCAGGTCATCGGGACCAAGTTCGTCCTGTACCGGGAGACCCATTCCAAGCCCAAGGAAAAGCGCATCCAGCTGGTGCGGGAGCGAAAGAAGAACCTTTGATCCTGTCTGCAAGGAGGCTTCAACTTTGAGGATCGGCGTATATGGCGGCGCGTTCAACCCGCCGCACCTGGGACATATTACCGCCGCCCGGGCGGTATCCGGGCTATTGAAGCTGGACAAACTGCTGGTAATCCCCACGGGGCACCCGCCTCATAAAACTCTGCCCCCCGGCGGTCCTACTCCGGAGCAGCGGCTGGAAATGACCCGCCTGGCCATGGAACAGGCCGGCCTGAAAGACCGGATCGAGGTCTTGGACCTGGAGATCCGGCGGGAGGGAAACAGCTACACCGCCGACACCCTGGCCCGCTTGAAGGAACAGTACCCGGAGGACGAGCTGTGGCTGCTGATGGGGGCGGATATGTTTTTGACCCTCCAGTCCTGGCGCCAGCCGGAGCGCATTCTTTCCCTGGCGGGCATCGCCGCCTTTGGACGCACCGAGGCGGACACGGGGGAGCTGTTCGACCTCCAGCGGGACTACCTCTACCGGATTTACCCCCAGGCGCGGCTCTTCACCCTCAGCATTCCCGGCGTGGTGGACGTCAGCTCCACAGAGCTGCGGGACCGTCTGGCAAAGGGAGAGGGCGGCGCCCTGCTGGCCCCGGCGGTGTACGGCTATATCCTCCGGAAGAAGCTGTACGGCACGGCGGAGGACCTGAAGCGCCTGCCCCTGGAGCGGCTTCGGCCCGTGGCCCTGAGCTGCCTGGACCACCGGCGCATCCCCCATGTGCTGGGCACGGAGCAGGAGGCCATCCACCTGGCGGAGCGCTGGGGCGCGGACGTGGACAAGGCCCGGCGGGCCGCCCTGCTCCACGACTGCACGAAAAAGCTGAGCCTTCCGGAACAGCTGGCTGCGGCGGAGCGGTTCCAGGTCCCCCTGGACGGCATGGAGCGGCAGGAGCTCAAGCTCCTCCACGCCAAGACCGGGGCGGGCATCGCGGAAACGGTGTTTGGAACCGACGCGGAGATCACCAACGCCATCCGCTGGCACACCACCGGCAGGGCCCATATGACGCTTTTGGAAAAGGTCATTTACCTGGCCGACTACATCGAGCCCACCAGGAGCTTTCCCGGCGTGGAAGCGCTCCGGAAGGCCTGCTATGAGGACCTGGACGCCGGGCTGCTGCTGGGACTGGAGATGACCATTCAGGAGATGGAGGCGCGGGGCGCTCCCATCCACCCCAAGACCCTGGAAGCCAGGGACGCGCTGAAAGGACAGAGATAAAACCATGAGCAATGTTGGAAAGCGTCTGGCGGGCGGCGATAAAACACCAAAGCCTCCCCGGAAGGGGAAGCTGACCCGTCAGCAGATCATTTTGATTGTGGTGGCGGCGGTACTTGCCGTCGCGCTGGCGGTGACGCTGGCCCTTCGGAGCCTCTTCGTCCGGCCGGAGCTGCCAAAACGGAACGACCCCCAGAACGCCATGGACGCCGACGGCGACGGCCAGCCGGACGAGCCGGAGCCCATCGACTACGGCGACGGTATCCGCCCCCGGGGCGGCGACGGGGAACGGAAGAGCAAGGACTATTGGACGGTCCTGATCCTGGGCCGGGACACCGGCGGCGGCGGCAACACGGACACCATGCTGCTGGCCAGCTACGATGTGACGAATCAAAAGGCCACCGTCATGTCCATCCCCCGGGACACCATGGTCAACGTCCCCTGGGACATCAAGCGGATCAACTCCGTCTATAATCACTATGGCCAGGGAGAAAAGGGCATCCAGTACCTCTATAAGGAGATCGCCCAGCTGGTGGGCTTTGAGCCGGACTTCCAGGTGGTGGTGGAATGGGACGCCGTGGGCGAGATCGTGGACGCCATCGGCGGCGTGTACTTTGACGTTCCCCTGGATATGAACTACGAGGACCCCTATCAGGACCTCAGCATCCACCAAACCAAGGGCTACCGCCTTCTCAGCGGAGACGATGCCATGCAGGTCCTGCGCTACCGCCACGACAACAACATGAAGCACGGCTACGCCGAGGGAGACCTGGGCCGCATCAAGACCCAGCAGGCCTTTCTGAAGGCCATGGTGGAGCAGGTCTTGCAGCCTAAAAACATGACGAAGGCCGGGCCTCTCATTGAGGCGTTCAACAAAAACGTGGAGACGGACCTGAGCTTTCAGAACATCCTCTGGTTCGCCCAGTCGGCGGTGCTTGGGGGCCTGAAAATGGAGGACGTGAACTTCGTCACCATGCCCAACACCAGCAAATACGTCTACAGCCGGTCCATCGACAAGCTGACGAACGGCCGGGACAAAATGCAGAGCTACGTGGTTCCCAACGCCAGAAAGCTGCTGGAGCTGGTGAACAACGAGCTCAGCCCCTTTGTGGAGACCTTCACCCTGGCGGACCTGGACGTCATGTCCGTCAACGCCGACGGCTCCATCAGCTCCTCTACGGGCTATGTGGAGGATAAGCCGGCGGCCCTGCCGCCCCCCAGCGATAAGCCGGAGGAAGAGGAGCCCACCGTGGACGAAAACGGCAACCCCATCGACCCGGAGACGGGCCTGCCCCTGGACCCGGAGACCGGAGAGCCCATCCCCGCAGACCCCGAAACCGGAGAGCCGCTGGTAGTCGGGCCGCCGGACACGTCAACGGGGACCGGCGGGAACGGCGGCGGGAACGGAACCACGGACCCCACCTCCCCCAATCCTTCAACGCCCTCCACCCCGGCGGACGGCGGCACAACGGCGCCCTCCTCCCCGGAGACGCCGGGCGCCTCCAACCCGGAGGCGCCTCCGGCCCCCGCGGAGCCCGCCCCCGCGCCGGAGGTCCCCACGGATCCCCAGCTTCCGGCGGACCCCGGCTTTGCCCTCATCGGGCCGGACCCCGCCGCTTAAACGGGGAAACGGCCATCACATATTTTTTGGAAAGAGAGGAATGTCTATGACACCGAAAGAGCTGGCCATCATCGCCGCCCGGGCCCTGGACGAGAAAAAGGGCAAGGAGATCAGCGCCCTCGAGATCACGGACCTGACCACCCTGGCGGACTATTTCGTCATCGCCACCGGCGGGTCCAACACCCAGATCAACGCCCTGTGCGACGCAGTGGAAAAGGCCCTGAAGGAGCAGGCCGGAGAGGCCCCCCTCCACCGGGAGGGGCACCGGGACGGCACTTGGGTGCTGCTGGACTACGGCTGCCTGGCGGTCCACGTGTTCTCCCAGGAGGCCCGGGAGTTCTACGACCTGGAGCGCCTCTGGTCCGACGGAAAGCCCCTGGACCTCAGCGGCGTGCTGACCGCCAATTGGTAAGCGTCAATCTTTCCGGCGTCTTGCACAGCCCAGAGTTAAGGAAGCACTGATTAAATCAACGTGTGCAGATTTGCGCCAGAAATTTCTG
>CAJTVF010000071.1 GCA_910579435.1 uncultured Oscillibacter sp. | reverse complement strand
ATTTCTCAACAATCCAAACATGACCGGGAAAGAAGTCATGCAGAAAATCAGCCGCCACACCGTTCCAATCCGGCCGGGGCGGCAGGACGGGCGAAACCTTCGCGCGAAGGGCTTCGGCTGGTTCACATACCGCATTGCGGCCTAAAAAACGGGGGGCGGGGGTTGATTCCACCGCCCCCCACCTCTGTTTATTTTTGAAAAAGCCCGAAATCGGCCACAAAAGGGCCGGTTTTTCAAAAAAATGCGCCGTGATAATTTAACGGCAGAAAATCTGTGTTTAAGATTACCGCTCTTTTGAAAATCTCAACATGTCCCGGAAATGTAGCAGAAAACGGCTGGAGTGCTTCTTTTCCTGCATAAATCACGCTTGCCCTAAAAATACAACTTGCCCCAGAAATGCCACAAAATCAGTTTTTGCACACCCTGATTTTTTGAAGGAAATTGCCCCAAAATCAGCCGTTAAGTTAAGGAAAAATCCAAATTTCAACATGTCTTGTTTATGATATAAAAATCAGCGGTTATTTTCAAAAACCGCAAGAATCCAAAAACACCACCGAAAAATCAACAAGTCCGGGGAATGTCGATAAAAAAGCGGAAAAGTCTGTTTTTGCAGACTTTTCCGAAAACGCCCTTGCAATTTCTTCCGCGATAGGTTAAAATAGGCGTGGAGACATAAATAGCGGCAGAGCATAGCGGGTTGCAGCCCGCTATGCTCCGATGAAGAGTGTCCATACCACTCAACACCATAGTCTATCCAAGACTACACCGTATCTCCCATTATACTGTCATATCGCCCAATTTGCAACAGGAAATGGGTTTGGTGTTTCGCTTTGATTGAAGTTCAGTCAGGCGGTGTTGAGTTATACGCTCAACACCGCTTTTTATGTTTCCAACGAAAGCCCCGGGCGGGGGCAAATCCCCCGCCCGCCCTTCGGGGCTTTGTTGGAAAAATAACAGTAGAGAGGGAAACATGTATGAAGAAGAAAGTAGTAGCTCGTATCTTGGCGTTGTTATTGCTCTCCGCGTCGTGCATTCCTGCTTCGGCTTTCAATGAGCCTGGCACAGTCGGAAAGCCTGTTGTGCTATCAGCGGGAGCGGAGACGGTAGCTTACATTGATCGCCACGACAACCTTTGGATATGGGGGCGGACGCAGTATGGTATGATGGGCGTTGGCAAAACGTCGGATTATGAGGACACGGAAGATACCTTCTATCAAAAGAAGCCTTTGAAAATTATGGAGAATGTGCGCTCTGTTTCACTCAGCGCCAGCTGGTCCCCTTATGCCGCCGCAATTAAGACGGATGGGAGTCTATGGATGTGGGGAATGAACGACCAGAGCCAACTGGGAAACGGAGGAAAGAGTATTACATATCTCAGCCCCTATGGAACTGAGTGCACCGTTCAGCCCACTCCGGTAAAAATTATGGATGATGTAGCCGCTGTCAGCTGCGGGACAGGACACACAGGCGCCATCAAAACGGATGGTTCTCTTTGGATGTGGGGAAACAATTTTAGTGGACAGATTGGAAATGGAGAATATAGAACAGAACAGAAAACGCCGGTAAAGGTGATGGATGATGTGGCTTCTGTCAGCTGTTGCGGTAACCGTACCGCGGCAGTTAAAACCAATGGAGAATTGTGGATGTGGGGAGACGCAAGCGACAATGCTTTCAACCTCGGCTTATATGAGGGCAATACCCCTGGGGAGTCCTATCAAACCGTTCCCTATAAAATAATGGATCATGTAGATTCTGTCTATTTTCGTGACACAAACAGTGCCTATCTAAAAGGAAACCCCTATATTTTGAAAACAGACGGAACACTGATTACTTGGCCGATAAACGCCGGGATGACAAAGGTTGATCCCCATTCGGTTGATGAAAACGGGAATTGGATATTACCGGAGCCGATTCGCCCTACTTCGCCAATGCCGGTAGAAATAGTTGCGGAGGATGTAGCCTTTGTAAACAGCACATCAAACAGCCTTGTTTCCCGTGGGATTGAAACCCTGGCGATTATTAAGAGGGACGGCTCACTCTGGATGTCCGGAGGCAATCAAAATGGATTGCTTGGCTCCAGCAAGGTATTTTGGAAGGAGTATACCCCACTTAATGAGCCTGTCAAAATACTGGATAATGTTACTGCCTTTTCATGTGGCCATACAGCTGCCTTCGCAATAACATCCCACGAAGCGGCCCCCGACGATATATATGCCACTCTTGAAGGCTGGGGTAACTTTACCAGCCCCTTGCTTTACTGGGATGAGCTAATACAGATAGTCGGCAGCGAAAAAAAGACGTGGATGGATGTGCTCAATCAAAAAAGAACCGATCGATACGTTGTGTTTCCGTGGTCTCTCTTAGTTGATCCCCCAAAGCTCCCCGCCAATGGAAAACCGCCCGTTCCAGTTGCCCCTACTGTTGGCGGCTTCTCCGATGTGAAAGAAACTGACTACTTTGCGGACGCGGTTCTGTGGGCGGTGGAAAAGAACATCACCAGCGGAACCAGCAAGGCCACGTTTTCCCCCGACGCAACTTGCAGCAAAGCGCAGATCTTGACTTTCTTGTGGCGCGCTAACGGCTCACCGGATCCGACCGCAACGAATTCCTTCACCGACATTAAGACCACCGATTATTTCTATAAGGCGGCTCTGTGGGCCGCTGAAAAGGGTTTGGTGTCCGGCTCAACCTTTGGAGCAAATACAGACTGCACCCGCGCCATGACGATGGAATATATGTGGAAAGCGGCTGGAAGCCCCACGCCCGCTGGTAAGGCTGATTTTGCCGATGTTCCAGCCAGCGCGGACTATGCGCAAGCTGTGGCGTGGGCGGTAGAAAACAAAATCACCAGCGGAACAGGCGGCGATAACTTCTCTCCCGCCGCTACTTGTACCCGTGGGCAGATTGTCACCTTCCTGCACCGGGCTATGGGGAAATAAATCCGAGTAACTTCCGACGTTTTAACAACATAAGGGCCATGAAAAAGCGCCCACCACCTTTTGAAAATGCAAAAGGTGGTGGGCGCTTTTTTGAGCGTGAGAAATCCTTAATTTAATGACATTGGCCGTCCGGCGGGGCGTTTTGCATATGCTCAGGCAGTCCGGGCTACCACGCCCGCAAAGCTGAACCAGCCTCTCGGGTCCCGGAACGCTCCGGTAAGAGTCTCCCGCAGCTCCCAGTCGGTGCCCTTGGTGTAGAGCGGAGCCATAGCGTGGTTCATCAGCAGCAGGGCCTCGGCGTCGTGGAGGCAGCCCATCCGGGCGGTGCCGTCGGCGGCTCCGGCCACAATCTTCATCAGCGTGTCATAGGCGCTGCTCTCATAGCGGACCAGGTTTTCCCGGCTCTCGCTGGTCCAGGACATCAGGAAGCACTCCGCGTCGTTGGCGGAGGTGGTGAGGGTCCGGCCCGCCAGGTCGTACTCCCCGGCCCGCAGGGCGGACATCAGCCCTCGCTCCGTCAGGCCCTTGGGCGTGGCCTGGACTCCCAGGACCTCCTGCCACTGCTGGCAGAGGAGCTGGGCCACGGCGTCGTGCACGTCGTCCTTTAGGTACAGGAATTCCAGCTCGCCCAGGTCCGCGCCGCTGTTGTAGCCGGCCTCCTGCAGCAGGGCCCGGGCCTGCTGGCAGCGCTCCTCGTAACCGCCGGGGTCGTTGTCCAGCAGGGCGGCGCTGAGGGTGCGGAAATCCCCCTCCTCGTTCTCCGGCACGCCGGGGGGGACGACGCCCTCCGCCGGCAGGGCCGCGGCCCCCGCCGCCTGAGCCAGGGCATTGCGGTCGATGGCCAGGCTCATGGCCTCCCGGAGAGCGGGGTCGCTGAAGGGCTCGGACGCGCAGTTGAACAGGGCGGCATAGGTGGCCAGCTCCGGCAGGGGGGTCCACTCCGGGTCCGCCGCCAGCTCGGTCAGGCGCTGGTCCGGCAGGGGCCACACGGCATCCACGGCCTTGCTCTCATAGAGGGACCAAGCTTCCTCCGCCGAGCCGGCGAAGTGGAAGTCGATGCTCTGGGGGCCGGGCTGGGCGGCGTAGTACCGCTGGTTGGCCTCCAGCCGGAGGAGGCGGCCCTCCTCCTGGGCGGTTAGAGTGTAGGGGCCGTTGGTCACCAGCTGGGTGGGATCTCCCGCCCACCAGGACTTGCCGCCGGAGGCGGCCTTCAGCTTTTGTACCACGTCCTGCCGCAGGGGCATGGCGGCGGGGGAAGTGCAGACCTCCTTTAAAAACCAGTCGTAGCGCCCGTTCAGCACCACCACCAGGGTGCTGTCGTTCTTCGCCGTCACCTGGAGCAGACTCATGTCCTGGGCGGCCCGGGCCTCCTGATAGCCCTTGACCACGGAGAGGAGGTCCGCGTACCGGGAGCCGGTGGCGGGGTTCGCCAGCCGCTGCCAGGCGTAGACAAAGTCCCCGGCGGTAACGGGCTGGCCGTCGGACCAGCGGGCGCTGCGGAGGCGGAAGGTGTAGGTAACGGTGATGGCGCCGTCCTTGGTCTCCTCTTCCTGGTCCACGCTCTTGGCCATGCCGGGGAGGACGCTGGTTTTCCCGGCGCTGTCCACCGTCACCCGCATCAGGTTTTCATAGAGATGGGCCAGAACGGTCTGGCTCCGGGCGTCCTCGGCGTAGATGGGGTCCAGGGACTCCGGGGCGGCCCCCACGCAGACGGCCAGGGCCATGCCCTCGCCGTCCTTGGCGCAGCCGGACAGCGCCGTCACGCACAGCACGGCCGGCAGCAGCAGGGCCGTCAGGCGCTTGATGAGCTGTTTCATAAAACCTCCAAAGACGGCGGGGCCGTCTCTTCCTGTGATGATGAGCCGCCCGCCCGGGCGGATTTGGCAGACATCTATTATAAAGAATTTTGCCCGCCTTGTAAAGGCGGGCAGGGCAAAAAAGTAACAAATATGACAAAAATTAAGGAACCGTTCAAAATTTTGGGGGAACGCCCTGGGGTCAAAGGGTCTCCAGAATCTCCGCGACGGTCCGGCAGCGGGTGGAGAAGCGGGCCCGGAGCTCCGGCGCGGCGTTCTCCATTAAATAGGGACGGCCCACCCGCTCCAGCATGGGGACGTCGTTGTAGTTGTCCCCGAAGGCCATGACCTCCTCCAGGCCGAGGCCCAGGGCCTCGCAGAGCCGCCGCACCCCCAGGCCCTTATCCGCCAGGGTGAAGTCCAGCCAGACCGCCCCGGCCACGGCGCAGCGGAAATGCCGTTCCCACTTGGGGAACAGGGCGGCCTTGGCGGCTTCGATGCCCTTGGGGCAGTAGGCGGAGACCTTGATGATATCCTCCGGCACGTCCGCCGGGGCGGGGAGGACGGTGGTGCGGTTTCCCAGGAACCACTGAATCTGCGCCTCCAGGTCCGGGGCCTTGGGGCAGAGGTAGCTGACGTTGGCCCCGGAGATTAAGACCTCCGCCCCGGGCAGGGCCAGGATGTCGGCGCAGAGCTCCTCGGAGAGGCGGCGGTCCATGACGGTCTTGCTGAGAATGGGGCCGGGGCTCCCGGGGCCGTAGACCACCGCGCCGTTTTCGCAGAGGAAGGGCACCCGGTCCGCCACCGGGGCGAAGAGCCGCCGGAGGCTGGTGTACTGCCGCCCGCTGGCGGGACAGAAGAGGACGCCCTTTTTCTCCAGGCGGCGGATGTGGTCAAAAATTTCCGGCGGAATCTCTGCGGCTCCGTTCTGGAGCAGGGTCCCGTCGATGTCGCTGGCAATGAGGCGGATCATACCGGCGCTCCTTCCTCTCAGAATTTTTTCGTCAAATCGAACAGGCTACAGTATAAACCAGGATTTCCCGCAAAGCAAGCCCAAACCGAGGTTTTCCCTTGGAAAATCTGCCGCAAAAGACGATTTTTCATTTATGAGAAACTTTTCACAAATAGAAATTGGCGGTTTCTACAAAAAGATTGACGAAAGAATAACATTTGTTGACATTTCTATTTTTACTGCCCATAATATTATTTAGGAAACCAAAAAAACTTTTAGGAGAGAAGTGAAGTCATGAGCAGACTGGAAGTGAAGACCCCCGGCCAGGCCCAGGCGGTGGTGGAACAGCTCTACCGGAACATGGAGCGGCGGATCGCGGCCAGCCCGCCGGGGCTCTGCCCGGTGGACATGGCCCTGAATTTCCTGGACCTCTGCCGGGCCCAGACCTGCGGCAAGTGCGTGCCCTGCCGCATCGGCCTGACCCAGCTTTCCAATATGATTCGGGAGGTGCTGGACGGAGAACCGGACCTGAGCATCCTCCGCCGGATTGAGAAAACCGCCCAGGTCATTGTGGATACGGCGGACTGCGCCATCGGCACCGACGCCGCCAATCTGGTGCTCATGGGGCTCAGGGGCTTCCGGGACGACTATGAGGAGCACATCCTCCACCACCGCTGCCTGGGGTCCCTCAAAAACCCCGTGCCCTGCGTGGCACTGTGCCCCGCCGGGGTGGACATTCCCGGCTATATCGCCCTCATCAGCGAGGGCCGCTGCGGCGACGCGGTGCGCCTCATCCGTAAGGATAATCCCTTCCCCACCGCCTGCGCCTATATCTGCGAGCACCCCTGCGAGGCCCGCTGCCGCCGGAACATGGTGGACGACGCGCTGAATATCCGCGGCCTCAAGCGCTACGCCGTGGACCGCGCCGGGGACGTGCCCCAGCCCAAGCCCGCCAAGGCCACCGGCAAATCCGTGGCCATCGTGGGCGGCGGCCCCGGGGGACTTTCGGCGGCCTACTACCTGGCCCTCATGGGCCACAAGGTCACGGTCTATGAAAAGCAGCGGGCCCTGGGAGGCATGATGCGCTACGGCATCCCCAGCTACCGCTTCCCCCGGGAGAAGCTGGACGCGGAGATTGCCTCCATTCTGTCCCTGGGCATCGAGGTACATACCGGGGTCAACGTGGGAACCGACGTGTCCTTCGACGAGCTGAAACAGCAGTACGACTGCCTCTATCTCTCCATCGGCGCCCACACAGACAAGAAAACAGGCATCGAGGGGGAGGACAGCCTGGGCGTCGTCTCCGCCGTGGAGCTGCTGCGGCACATTGGGGACAACGAGATGCCGGACTTCACGGGGCAGAATGTGGCGGTCATCGGCGGCGGCAATGTTGCCATGGACGTGACCCGCTCCGCCATCCGCCTGGGGGCGGAGAAGGTGACCTGCGTGTACCGCCGCCGTCAGGAGGACATGACCGCCCAGGCCGAGGAAGTCGAAGGGGCCATCGCCGAGGGGGCGGAGGTCCTGACCCTCCAGGCGCCCCTGCGCATCGAGGCCGATGAGAACGGCCACGTGGCCGCCCTCTGGACCCAGCCCCAGATCATCGGGGAGATGGACAAGGCGGGCCGTCCCCGGCCCAATACCGCCGGCGTGGAGCCCCTGCGGATTCCGGCGAATACCATCATCGTCGCCATCGGCCAGGGCATCGAGACCCGGGGCCTGGAGCAGACGGGCATCAAGATCCAGCGGGGCGGGGCCCTGCTGGCGGATTCCAGCACCCAGCTGCCGGATATGGTGGGCGTGTTTGCCGGAGGCGACTGCGTGACGGGCCCCGCCACGGTCATCCGGGCCATCGCCGCCGGAAAGGCCGCCGCCGCCAACATCGACGAGTACCTGGGCTTCAACCACGAGATTGAGTCCGAGGTCAAGGTCCCCACACCCAAGTGCGCGGACCTGCGGCCCCGGGGCCGGGTCAACGCCACGGAGCGGGAGGCCGGGGAGCGCAAGGGCGACTTCCAGTGCATCGAGTGCGGCATGACGGACCAGGAGGCCGGGCAGGAGTCCTCCCGGTGCCTGCGGTGCGACCACTTCGGCTATGGAATCTTCAAGGGAGGACGTGTGGAGAAATGGTAAACGTGACAATCAACGGGCGGGAGCTCACCGCCCCCAAGGGGACCACTATCCTGAGCGCCGCCGAGAAGGCGGGCATCCCCATTCCCCACCTGTGCTATCTGAAGGAGATCAACGAGATCGCCGCCTGCCGGATGTGCATGGTGGAGGTGGAGGGCACGGAGCGGCTGGTCCCGGCGTGCAACACGGAAATTCTGGAGGGCATGGTCATCCACACCAACTCCCCCCGGGTCCGGGACGCCCGGAAGACGAACCTCCGGCTGATTCTCAGCCAGCACAACTCCAACTGCACCGTCTGCGTCCGCAGCGGCTACTGTGAGCTCCAGAAGCTGTCCCATGACCTGAACATCCACTACCAGCCCTATCCGGTCCAGCCGGAGCGGGCCCAGGTAGACCTCAGCGTCCCCATCGTCCGGGAGGCCAGCAAGTGCATCAAGTGCATGCGCTGCGTCCAGGTCTGCGACAAAATCCAGGACATGAACATCTGGGACGTGGCCGGGACGGGCTCCCGGACCACGGTGGACGTGAGCTATAACCGCTATTTGAAGAACACGGACTGCGTGTTCTGCGGGCAGTGCGTCACCCACTGCCCCACCGGGGCCCTGACCGTCCGGGACGATACCACCAAGGTCCTCCGGGCCCTGGCGGACCCGGACGTCACCACCATCGTCCAGGTGGCCCCGGCGGTGCGGGTGGCCTGGGCGGAGGTCTTCCGCCTCCCCGCCAAGCAGGCCACCACAGGCCGCATGGTGGCGGCGCTGAAAAGCCTGGGCTTTGACTATGTGTTTGACACCAACTTTGCCGCGGACCTGACCATCATGGAGGAGGGCAGCGAGTTCGTGGACCGCTTTACCCACCGGGGGAAGTACCGCTGGCCCATGTTCACCTCCTGCTGTCCCGGCTGGGTGCGGTTTTTGAAGACCCAGTACCCGGCCTACACGGACCACCTGTCCACGGCGAAATCCCCCCAGCAGATGTTCGGCGCGGTGGCGAAGAGCTACTTTGCCGAAAAGATGGGCCTGGACCCGAAGAAGATCTGCGTGGTGTCCATTATGCCCTGCTCCGCCAAGAAGGCGGAGAGCGAGCTGCCCACCATGCGGGACGCCTGTGGGGACCCGGACGTGGACGTGGTGCTGACCACCCGGGAGATGGTGCGCCTGTTCCGCAGCGACTGCATCATTCCCACGGACCTGGAGGAGGCGGAGTTTGACAGCCCCCTGGGCAGCGGCACCGGCGCGGCGGTGATTTTCGGCGCCACCGGCGGCGTGATGGACGCGGCTCTGCGGAGCGCCTGCTATCTGGTCACCGGAAAGAACCCGGATGCCGACGCCTTCAAGGCCGTCCGGGGGGAGAAGCCCTGGAAGGAGGCGGTCTTCAACATCCCCGGAGCGGGGGACGTCCGGGTGGCGGTGGTCAGCGGATTGGCCAACACCCGGCGGCTGATGGAGGCCATCGACGAGGGAAGCGTGGAGTACGATTTCGTGGAGGTCATGGCCTGTCCCGGCGGCTGCGCGGGAGGCGGCGGCCAGCCCATCCACGGCGGGCAGGAGTACGCAGGCACGCGGGGCGACAAGCTGTGGAAGCTGGACGCGGGCTCTGAGCTCCGGTTCTCCCACGAAAACCCGGACGTGCAGGCGCTGTACCGGACCTACCTGAAGAGGCCTCTGGGCGAGCGGTCCCACCACCTGCTCCACACGGACCACAACGCCTGGTCCGCGAAGGAAGCCGGGCGGCAGACGCCATCCTCATAAAGCGCAGAGCCCCGCCGGTTCTACCGGCGGGGCTTTTGATAGGTGACGGATGGGAGGTCAGACCGTGCGCAGGAACCGGAGGAACGCCTCCCGGCCCTCCGCCGTCCGTTTATAAACTCCGGCGTGCTCCAGGACCTGGGCGAAGACCAGGCCGGTCTCCTTCTGGACGATTTCCAGGGCGTTCTCTGGGGTGATGTTATAGTTGGGGGCAAAGGCTTCAGCCCAATCGGCGTGCTTGGCGGTTTTTTCGTCCGTCCGGAGGTCCCGGCGGTTTGCGAGGCAGTCCGCCACCGCCGCCAGCTCTTCCTTCAGCCGGGCGGGGAGCACCGCCAGGCCCATGACCTCTATGAGGCCGATGTTTTCCTTTTTAATGTGGTGCAGTTCATCGTGGGGGTGGTAGAGGCCCAGGGGGTACTGCTCCGTGGTCAGGTTGTTTCGCAGCACCAGGTCCAGCTCGTACTTCTCCCCCCGCCTCCGGGCAATGGGGGTGATGGTGTTGTGGGGCACGCCGTCCGTTTCGGCGAGGATGACCGCCGCCTCGTCCGTATAGGTCCGCCACTTGCCGAGAATTTTGTCCGCCAGCTCAATAAGCCTCTCCGGATTTTCTGAGGCAATCCGAATGACGGACATGGGCCACTTCACGACGCCCGCCTCTACGTCCTCGAAACCGGGGAAGGTGAAGGGGGTCTCCACGGGGGCCTTTTCCATGGCGAAGGTATAGCGCCCGCCCTGGAAGTGGTCGTGGGCCAGGATGGAGCCGCCCACGATGGGCAGGTCCGCGTTGGAGCCCACAAAGTAGTGGGGGAACTGCCGCACGAAATCCAGGAGCTTTCCGAAGCAGGCCCGGTCGATCTTCATGGGGGTGTGCTCCCGGTTGAAGCAGATGCAGTGTTCATTATAATAGACGTAGGGGGAGTACTGCAAGAACCAGGGGGAGCCGTTGATGGTGATGGGCACCACCCGGTGGTTCTGCCGGGCGGGGTGGTTCACCCGTCCGGCATAGCCCTCGTTCTCCGCGCAGAGCTGGCAGCGGGGATAATCGGAGGCGGGAAGGTCCCGGGCGGCGGCGATGGCCTTGGGGTCCTTCTCCGGCTTGGAGAGGTTGATGGTGATATCCAGGTCCCCGTACTCCGTGGGGGCCTTCCACTGCATGTCCCTGGCGATGCGGTCCCGGCGGATGTAGTTGG
>CAJTVF010000070.1 GCA_910579435.1 uncultured Oscillibacter sp. | reverse complement strand
TGTGGATTTGTTACGCGATAGAACGCCATTTTGCCGGGGTTAGGTATAAAACCCTCCACGCTCAACACGCGCTTTGCCCCGGCTGCGGTGGACGGTTTCAAGCCTTTGTCCTGTTCATGCGTCTAAATTTTTGACGCTATTTTGCCGCCTTTGCTCCAAAAGTGGGCTTGTAAAGAGATACGGCGTGATATAAGCAGAAACGGCAAGAACCTTGAAAAATCAATGGTTTTTGCCGTTTTCTATAAAGGCTTGTAAGAAGTTATAAGACGATTTTCGTCTATAAAATCAATAAAAAAGCGGCGTTCCTGTTCTCCCGTATAGGGATAGAGAAACGCCGCGTCTGCGTCGTATTCAGTTTTCATTTATTCTTTCTCAATGCTGTGTGCTGGTGGCTGGGCTTGCAGGGTTCCGGGCGGCATATCAAGGCTCTTTCCCTCAAAAGTAGTAAATTGGTAGTAAATTCAGCTTGAAATCCTGCTTGTATGCCCGTAAATCAAGGCTTTTTTGAGATAATCAACCATTTTGTGAATATTACCACGGTTCCGATTTCCGGCCCGTTGAAATATTCAGCAACAAAAAATTTTGCGTTTCGGTTTGCGGAGGAGGGCCTAAAGCGTCCCGGCCCTTTTCCGTTACTCCTCGGATAGTTTGCCCATGTCCGCCTCGATCAGCCCGATTATATAGGCGTTCAGGCTCCCCGCCCCGGTTTCCCTTGCCCTGCTTTTTATTTTCTCTTTTTGCCCTTTTCCCACCATAACAATGACCCGCTCCTGGTTTTCCTTTTGCCAGCGGTTTCTATAATCAATCTTTTTTTCTTCCATGCCGTTCACCTCCATGCCATACATTTTACACTAAATTCTTTATCATGTCCATGATGTTTGTTTAGTCTGCCTATCGCTTTATCGTGTCCATGATGTTATACCATCATTGTAAGGCAGGGGCGGCCAGCCCCTTACGAAAGGAAGTGAGGGCATGGACGAAATGGCAACCAACACCGAGTATATCCTGCGAATGGTGATGAGCAGTAATTAAAATGCTTTGACGAAGAATCCATTGTATGATATAATCGGTTTGTAAGGTGTAAATCATCCTCAATTTACTGGCAGCACCATGGCAGCAAAAAATCAGATTGTCTCTACAATCTGAATAATGAAAATAATGCCGATATCCTGAGCTAAATCCCATAAGCAAATCTGTTTAGAATACTTCTGGCCGCAACGAGTGGGGATGAGGAGGCATATCTATGAACAACATTGGTTTCTTTTCGAGCCTTGGCTAAGCCTGGGGCGCGGTCTTGCGGACAATTTATAAAGAAGGACCAACTACAGAATATACGGATAACGCAGGTGAACACGCTGACGCAAAGGAGATCTTCGGACTGACATTCACGGTCCTAAACGCGAATCTCCCGGACGCAATCATAGAGCGGCATAAGGTTCAAGCGGAATATGGCTGGATGGTGCGAAACTTCACGGTTCAGGAACATGTCAAAGAGCTTCATAATGAAACACCCTATGCCTCCCGATTATGTTCCTACATGGGGCAAAAGGACCAGATACAATGGGTGATCGACCGCCTCAGAGAAAACCCGCACACAAGATCTGCGGCTGTTACCACACTCGAGCCTTTGACTGACGAAGGTTATATACCCTGCGTCAGTCTGCTGGATTTTCAGGAAGAAGCCGGAGCGCTGAATCTGACAGTATACTGCCGCGCATTGGATTTTGGATGCAAGGCGTACGTAAATCTCGTGATGCTCTATACGATCCTGCAAACCGTTTCTGAAAAGGCCGGCATGCGGCATGGCCGGCTGACCCTGATTGTCAAATCCGCGCATTATTATTGCAAAGACGAAGACAAAGTAAGGCACATCTTGAGAGCGGAGGGCGCCATTTAGAACCTGTATTCACAACCCTTGAACGCCGTCTGGCCGGTCTTTTTCCCGCCATACTGCGTCGATTTCCCTTGCCATACGTCAGTATGGCTGCGGAAAATCTCCTTGTCTGCCGGGAAAAATCCTCGTCCACCCGGCATCCCTGGTTATGAATACGGGTTCTTAAGGAAAACGCCTCCCCCTTTGATTTCAACCCAGGAGGACGCCGCCTATGCGAATGCGGAAAAAGAAAAACCTGATCCCCCGGATGGAGCGCTGCGCGGATCGGCTCATTCCGGACCCCTACGACCGTCCCGGCCGCTGGCGGGAACTGATGCCCCAGGCCCGGGAGGTCCATCTGGAGCTGGGCTGCGGCAAGGGCCGCTTTACCGCCGGGACCGCCGCCGCCGACCCGGATGTGCTGTTCCTGGCGGTGGAGATGGTGCCCGACGCTATGGTCGTGGCCATGGAGCGCTGCGTGGGCGCGGGGCTCGGCAACGTCTGGTTCATCAGCGCCAACGCGGACCAGCTCCCCTATTTCTTCGCCCCCGGCGAGGTGGACCGCATCTATATCAACTTCTGCGACCCCTGGCCCAGCGGGCGCCACGCCAAGCGAAGGCTGACCCACGGGAACTTTTTGAAGCTCTACCGGCAGGTTTTGAAGATGGGCGGGCAGATCCACTTCAAAACGGACAACCAGCCCCTGTTCGAGTTCTCCGTGGAGGAGCTGCCCCAGTTTGGCTTTGACCTGTCGGAAGTCACCCGGAACCTCCACGAGAATGGCCCAGTAGGGGTCATGACGGACTACGAGGCCAAGTTCTTTGGTCTGGGCCAGCCCATCAACCGCTGTGTGGGCACCATGGTCCCCTGGGAGGAGCCCTTCCCCGCCACCTTCCGGGCCGTGAAAAACCAGTGGCTGGACGCCTTCGCCGGAAGCGTATCTGAAGCGGACCTGGGAAAGCACGTGCTGGCGGAGGGAAACTGCCTTTGGCACATTTTCTCTTGGGAGCTGGTTCCCTCCTTAGAGGGGAACGCCGCCCGGGACGCTCTGGCGGCCCTGCCCGCTGGGAAAGTCTATCTCTTTTACGAGGGCAAGTGGAACGACCTGCCCTATGTCAGGCCGGTAGAGTTGCCCCTGGCCGGGGATTTCTTCGACGGGCTTCGCGACGTCTATTTGGTAGACAAGGACTTCACCTGGACCTACGTCCACACCCACGAGGCACATTGCGGCCCCTACTTCTGCCGCCCGAAACCGTAACCAGGACGCAAAAAAGGACTTCGGAATCCCATCCGAAGTCCTTTTTATCGTTTCAAAAACCAATTACGCCTTCTTGGCAATCTCGGTGAGCTGGGTGAAGGCGGCGGCGTCGCTGACAGCCAGCTCAGCCAGCATCTTCCGGTTGATCTCCACGCCGGCGGTCTTCAGGCCGTGCATGAAGGTGGAATAGTTCATCCCGTTCATCTTGCAGGCGGCGGAGATGCGGGTGATCCACAGGGAGCGGAAGTCCCGCTTCTTCAGCTTGCGGCCGGTGTAGGCGTAGCTCAGGGACTTCATCACGGCCTGGTTGGCCACGCGGAAGTGCTTGGACTTGGAGCCCCAGTAGCCCTTCGCCAGCTTCATGATCTTATTTCTTCTCTTGCGCGTCATCATCGCGCCCTTGACTCTAGCCATAGTTCAAAAGCCTCCTTTTCTTACTTGTAGGGGATCATCTTGCGGATGGCGTCCACGTTGGTGGCGTCGGCATAGCCGCCGCTGCGGAGGCGGCGGGTCCGCTTGGTGTCCTTCTTGGTCAGGATGTGGCTTTTAAAGGCTTTGGCGCGCTTGACCTTGCCGGTCTTGGTGAGATTAAACCGCTTCTTGGCGCCGCTGTGGGTTTTCAGCTTCGGCATAGTGATTGACTCCTTCCGTGTTTTTGAACTTAATAATTGGTCTTTACTTGCCCGCCTTGGGGGAGAGGAAAATGGACATCATCCGTCCCTCCAGCTTGGCGGGCCGGTCCAGATTGGCAATATCGGCGCATTGCTCCGCAAAGCGGGTCAGCAGGTCCCGCCCAATGTCGGTGTGCGCCATCTCGCGGCCGCGGAAACGAACAGAGACCTTGACCCGATTGCCTTCGGTGATGAACTTCTGGGCATTCCGGAGCTTCGTGTTAAAGTCCCCGATGTCGATGCCCGGAGACATCCGAATCTCCTTGATCTCCACCACATGCTGGTTCTTCCGGGCCTCTTTTTCCCGCTTGCTCTGCTCAAACCGGAACTTCCCATAGTTCATCAGCTTGCAGACCGGGGGTTTGGCCTGGGGCGAGATCTTGACCAAGTCCAGATTCTGCTCCTCGGCGATGCGCAGGGCCTGTGCGGGCGCCATAATGCCAAGCTGCTCACCCGCGGCGCCAATCAGCCGGATCTCCTTGTCGCCGATATTCTCATTCAGTTCATGCACTTGCTTACTAATGGTCAAAGCACCTCCATCCTAAAAATCACAAAACGCGGACACCGCAAGGCATCCGCGCGACAACGAACCGCCGGGAACGGCAGCTCGGGAAAATCGTTCTTGACCTCTTCGCAGGTGCGCTGGAGGTGAGGCGGATGCAGTCAGCCTTCTTTGTTTTGCCAAATCAGTATATCAGCCTCCGGCCCGTTTGTCAACAAAGATTTTTCTATTTTCTTGAATAATTTTCAAATCCGGCGGCAAGAATAACCTCTGAACTCACTGGAGGGTGTCTTCAAGCCGGCGGGACGCCGGAGCGGCCGGACGGTTTGGAGATACCCTCCGGGGCCGAAAGGAGGTGTTCTCAATGGAGAACCGGAACAATCAGAACGAACGTGAGCAGAATCAGCAGAACAACCAGAAGGAGCAGCGCCAGAACCAGAAGGAAAACCGCAAGTAAGCTCCTCTTTTCCAGACAGGAGGCAGGTCTTCGACCTGCCTCCTGTTTTTTACGCCTCTTCCCCCCGCTCCGGCAGGGGGCCCACCTCCGGCATCAGCTCCCGGTCCACGATCCGGAGCATTTCCTCCAGCTTCCCGCATTCCTCCGGGGTGAAGCGGGCGGCTACCCGGTCCATCACCGTTTCAATATAGCTCCGGGAGATATTGTAATAGTCAATGTATTTCTGGGTGGCCTCCAGGTGGTACTCCCGGCGGTCGCTGGCGGACTGGACCTTGCGGACATAGCCCTTTTTCACCAGGCTGTTCACCTTATAGGCCGCGTTGGGCGGGGAGATGCGCATGAACCCGGCAAACTCGTTGACCGTGGGGCTTCCCAGGGCCTGGATGGACTCCATGCAGAACGTCTCTACCGTGGTCAGGCTGGCCTCCCGGTCCTGGAAGCGCCGGAAGATCTCCTGATAAAAGTGCAGCTTGAATTTTGAGTACACGCTGTTGAACGCCTGCTCCAGCATGGCCCTTCCTCCTCCCGGGGCGGTCCTTTTTTCTTCATTATACCCAATATGACGGCAAAATGCAATGGCCGTCCGGTCACCCAATGGCAAAGGTCAGCTCCGCCGTCACGGCAATCCCGCCGTCCACCTTGGCGGTACACTCCCCCACGCCGATGGGCCCCTTCTGACGAGTCAGGCGGCACTCCAGCTCCACCACATCTCCGGGGACCACCTGGCGCTTGAACCGGGCGTCCTTCACCCGGCCCAGGAAGGCCAGCTTTCCCCGGTTTTCCGGCAGGGCCAGCACCGCCACGCCCCCCACCTGGGCCAGAGCCTCGATGAGGAGCACGCCGGGCATCACGTGTTTTTGGGGAAAGTGGCCCTGAAAAAAGGGCTCGTTGACGGTGACGCACTTCACACCCCTGGCCCACTGGCCCGGCTCCCCGTCCACAATCTTGTCCACCAGGGCGAAGGGGTAGCGGTGGGGCAGGATTTCGGCAATCTGGTTGGAATCATACTGCATGCCCATGCTTACGCCTCCCACTTCTTAAACAGCAGACAGCCGTTGTGCCCGCCGAAGCCCAGGGAGTTGGACAGGGCGCAGCGGATGTCCGCCTCCCGGCCCTGGTTCGGCACGATATCCAAATCGCACTCCGGGTCCGGGGTCTGGTAGTGGATGGTGGCGGGAAGATAGCCGTCCCGCAGGGCCAGGGCGGTGAACATGGCCTCCACGGCCCCCGCCGCCCCCAGCATGTGTCCGGTCATGGACTTGGTGGAGCTGACAGCCAGCTGATAGGCGTGGTCCCCGAACACCGTCTTGATCGCCGCGGTCTCCCCGGCGTCGTTCAGGTGGGTGGAGGTCCCGTGGGCGTTGATATAGTCCACCTCCTCCGGCTGTACGCCGCCGTCGGCCAGGGCCTGGGCCATGGCGTCCGCGCCGCCGCTGCCGTCGGGCCGGGGGGCCGTCATGTGATAGGCGTCGCAGGTGGCACCGTAGCCGGCGAGCTCCGCGTAAATCCGCGCTCCCCGGGCCAGGGCGTGGTCCAGCTCCTCCAGCAGGAGGACGCCCGCCCCCTCCCCCATGACGAAACCGCTTCTCTCCGCGTCAAAGGGGATGGAAGCCCGGCTGGGGTCCGTTGACTGGGACAGGGCCTTCATAGAGGTGAAGCCCCCCACCGCCAGAGGCGTCAGGGCCGCCTCCGCGCCGCCGCAGAGCATAACTTCGGCGTAGCCGTCCCGGATATAGCGGAAGGCGTCGCCCACGGCGTTGGTTCCCCCGGCGCAGGCGGTGACGGGGCAGGAGCACATCCCCCGGAAGCCCGCGTCAATCGCCACCCGACCGGCGGCCATGTTGCAGATGCCCGTGGGGATGAAGAAGGGGGATACCCGGTCCCAGCCCCGGGCCAGCCCCCGGTCGTGCTCCTCCTCCGTGATGCCGATGCCGCCGATGCCGCTGGAGACGATGACGCCGCAGCGTTTGGGGTCGGCCTGCTCGATCTGGAAGCCGCTGTCCGCCAGGGCCTCCCGGGCGGCGGCCAGGGCAAACTGGGTAAAGCGGCCCATGCGCTTGGCCTCCGGCTTGCCGAAGAGAGCCTCGGGGTCGAAGCCCTTCACCTCGGCGGCCAGCTGGACCTTCATCCCGGCGGGATCATAGGCGGTGATGGGCCCGATGCCGCACACGCCCTCCCGGACGGCCCGCCAGCTCTCCCCGGCGGTGAGGCCCAGGGGCGTGACGGCCCCCAGGCCGGTAATCACGACTCTCCGTCGTTCCATAGTCAAACCCTCCTATCACATTGCCATGCCGCCATCCACCGCCAGCACCTGGCCGGTGATATAGGCGGCGTCGTCGCTGGCCAGGAACCCGACGGCCTTTGCCACGTCCTCCGGCGCGCCCAGGCGGTTCATGGGAATGCCGTTCTGGGCGGCGGTCCGGGCGGCTTCCGGCAGGGCCGCGGTCATGTCCGTCTCGATGAAGCCCGGGGCCACGGCGTTGACGGTCACGCCCCGGGAGGCCAGCTCCTTGGCAAGGGATTTCGTCATGCCAATGACTCCCGCCTTGCTGGCGGCGTAGTTCACCTGCCCGGCGTTGCCCCGGAGGCCCACTACGCTGCTCAGGTTCACAATGCGGCCGTACCGCTGCTTCAGCATCAGCCGGGAGACGGCCTTCATGCAGAGAAACGCCCCCTTCAGGTTGGCGGCAATCACCGCGTCAAAGTCCGCCTCGCTCATGCGCATGAGCAGATTGTCCCGGGTGATTCCGGCGTTGTTCACCAGAATGTCGATTCTTCTGAACGCCTCCATGGCGGCCTTCACCAGTTCGTCCACCCGCGCGGCGTCCGCCACGTCGCAGCGGACCGCCAGAGCCTTGGCCCCCAGGGTCTCCACGGCCCGGACGGTCTCCTGGGCCGCCGCCTCGTTTCCGGCATAGCACAGGACCACGTTGGCCCCGCCCGCCGCCAGCTCCAGGCAGACGGCCCTGCCCAGCCCGCGGCTGCCGCCGGTGACAATCGCGGTCTTTCCCTCGAACTTCATCATCCGTTCTCCTTTACAAGCTGTTCCAGGGCCTCCACGTCCTGCACCGTTTCCACGGCGTAAACCGGGAAGCCGGGAACCGTTTTCTTCACAAAGCCGCTGAGCGCCTTGCCCGGGCCGATCTCTACCAGGGCGTCCAGGTTCAGCGCCGCCATGCGGCGGATGGTGCCCTCCATATAGACGCTGCTCTGGACCTGCCGGACCAGCAGGGCGGAGATGGCGTCCCCCGGTTCCTTCTCCCGGCCCAGGCAGTTGAACAGGACGGGGATGCCCGGCGCTTCAAAGGGGACGCTTCGGAAATAGCACTCCAGCGCCTCCCCGGCGGGCTTCATCAGGGGCGTGTGAAAGGGGCCGCTGACCTTCAGGGGCATGCAGCGCTTCGCGCCCCGTTCCTTCGCCAGGGCCGCGGCCTTCTCTACCGCCGCCCTGTCGCCGCCGAGGACCAGCTGCCCGGGGCAGTTGTAGTTGGCGATGACCACGGTCCCCAGGTCCCCCGCCGCCTCACAGGCGGCCTGGAGGGGTTCCCGGTCCAGGCCCAGGACGGCCATCATGGCGCTGTCATGGCCCTTGGCCGCTTCCTCCATGGCCTTCCCCCGGAAGGCCACTAACCGCACGGCGGTCCGCGCGTCAAACACCCCGGCGGCGTGCAAGGCGGAATACTCCCCAAGGGAGAGGCCCGCCGCCGCCGCGGGGACAATACCCCGTTCCCTCAGCACCGCCGTCAGCCCGGCGGCGAAGGCCACCATGCAGGGCTGGGTATAGCGGGTTTGGTTCAGGACCCCCTCGGGGTCCTCAAAGCAGGTCCGCTTCAAGTCAAAGTCCACTTCCGCCCGCGCGGCGTCCAGGACCTCCCGGAAGGCGGGGAACGCCTCATACAGGTCCGCCCCCATGCCGGGGTGCTGGCTGCCCTGTCCGGCGTATAAAAAACCGAGCTTCATTGCGCGGCCCTCCATTCGTTCATGATCTGCTCCATCTGTTCCTTCACCATGGAGAGGCGGTTGACCTCCCCGGCGTTGGCTCCGCAGAAGAAGAGGCCGTTTTCCCAATCCCCCTCTACGGCGGCGATCAGCGCCTGGGAAATGCAGTAGGGGGCGGTCTTGCAGTCGCAGGCGGCAAGACAGCGGTCACAGCGGGTAATTTTCGGCTGCGTCCCCTCTTCCACCCGCCGGATCAGCGGGCTCCGCAGAGCCCGGCCCGGCATGCCCACAGGGCTTTGGACAATGGTGATATCTTCCGCCTTCGCGTCCAGCAGGGCCCGCTTATAGGCGGGGCTGGCGTCGCATTCCTCCGTGGCGATGAAGCGGGTAGCAAACTGGCCTCCCGCCGCGCCCTGGTCCATGCAGCGGCGCAGCTCCGCGCCGCTGCGCAAGCCCCCGGCGGCGAAGACCGGAATATCCCGCCCGTACTTCTCCCGGAAGGGGGCCAGGGCTTCCAGCACCTCTCCCAGCAGGGCGGACAGGGGCCTGGGCCGTCCCGCCTGGGCCTCCCGGGCCTCCTCGGGGGAAAAGCCCAGGTGCCCCCCGGCCAGGGGGCCCTCCAGGACCACGAAATCCGGAACCCGGCCATAGCGCCGGTCCCACAGCTTGCAGATCAAGGCGGCGGACCGGCCCCCACTGACCACCGGGGCCAGGGCCGCGTCCTCGTTTCCCACCTCCGCCGCCAGGCCGGGCAGATCCTTGGGCAGTCCCGCGCCGCAGACCACCGCGTCCACCCCCGCCCGCAGGGCGGTTCGCACGCTGTCGGCGTACTGGGCGGCGGCTGCCATGACGTTCACAGCCACAAGGCCCGCGCCCTTCGCCAGCTCCTTTGCCCTTCCCACCTGGCGGGTCAGGGCCCGGAGGTTGGCCTCCCGGGCGTTCTCCCGGAAATCCGGCTCCTTAAACCCGCAGAGGGCGGCGGAAAGGGTCCCCATTCCGCCGTTGGCGGCGACGGCCCCCGCCAGCCTCTCCAGGCTCACGCCAATGCCCATGCCGCCCTGCACGATGGGAAGGGGCAGGGTCTTCCCCCGGATGCTTACCGCCATTCCCGGTCCACCTGCTCCAGGACTGCCTTTCCGCCGTTCACCAGCTCCTCAAAAATCCGCCGCAGGGGCCGGACCTCGTGAACCATGCCGGCCACCTGGCCCATCATGACGCTGCCGCGCTCCACGTCGCCCTCCAGCACGGCCCGGCGGAGGCCCCCCAGGGTGACGGTCTCCAGCTCCTCCAGGGTGGCTCCCCGCTTCTCCAGGGCCAGGTACTCCCGGGCCATCTTGTTCTTCAGCACCCGCACCGGCCCGCCGATGGAGCGGCCCGTAACGGTGGTGTCGCTGTCCTTGGCCTTCAAGACGGCCTGCTTGTAGTTCTCGTGAATGGGGCACTCCTCGCTTGCGAGCAAGCAGGTGCCCACCTGCACCCCGCTGGCCCCCAGGGCCAGGGCCGCCGCCATCTGCCGCCCGTCGGCAATGCCCCCGGCGGCGATGACGGGCACGTCCACCGCGTCGATGACCTGGGGCACCAGGGCCATGGTGGTCATCTCCCCCACGTGGCCCCCGGACTCCATGCCCTCGGCCACGAAGGCGTCCACGCCGTAGCGGCTCAGCCGCTTGGCCAGCACCGCCGCCGCGACGACGGGAATGACCTTGATTCCCGCCTCCTTCCAGGCGGGAATGTACTGCCCCGGATTGCCCGCGCCGGTGGTGACCACCTGCACGCCCTCGTCCAGAATCACCTGGGCGATGTCGGCGGCATAGGGGCTCATCAGCATCAGGTTCACGCCGAAGGGCCGCTTCCCCTCCGTCAGCTCCCGGGCCCGGCGGATCTCCTTCCGGAGCCGGTCCGCGTCCCAGCCGCCGGTGGCGATCATGCCCAGGGCCCCGGCGTTGGAGCAGGCGGCGGCGAACTCGCCGGTGGCGATGTTGGCCATGCCGCCCTGGATAATGGGGAACTCGGTCCCCAGGATTTCGTTGAGTTTCATATTACCTCTCCTTGTCTGCTCTCCCGTCCCCCCGCAGGGATAAGGCTCCTTTGGAAAGGAGCTGTCAGCCGCAGGCTGACTGAGGATTGCGTTCGGCGAAGCCGAACATACGAAGTAAACACAGTTTGCGGAAACCTCGTATACTTCGTATATTTTGCTTCGCAAAATGCAATCCTCCGCCCCAGTTTGCGAACTGGGGCACCTCCTTTCAAAAGGA
>CAJTVF010000069.1 GCA_910579435.1 uncultured Oscillibacter sp. | reverse complement strand
GACATCCAGGGCGTGGAGGACTTCCACGGCGAGATGGACTTCAAGGTGGCGGGCACCAAAAAGGGCATCACCGCCATTCAGATGGACCTGAAAAACGACGGATTGACCATGGAGATCATCCAAAACGCCCTGGAGATCACTTACGACGGGCGCTGCCAGATTCTGGACCAGATCATGCTCCCCGCCATTTCCGAGCCCCGCAAGGACGTGAGCCGTTACGCCCCCAAGATGCTGACCATGCACATCGACCCCTCCCGGATTCGGGAAGTGATTGGTTCCGGCGGCAAGGTGATTCAGAAAATCGTGGCGGACACCGGGGCGAAAATCGATATTAACGACGACGGGTCCATCTTCATTGCGGGCGTGGACGCGGCCTCCTGCGACGCGGCGAAAAAGTGCATCGACGACATCGTGTTTGTGCCCGAGATCGGCGCGCTGTACTACGGCCGGGTGGTGCGCCTCATGACCTTCGGCGCGTTTGTGGAGCTGGCTCCCGGCAAGGACGGGCTGGTCCACATCTCCAAGCTGGCGGAGCACCGGATTGAGAAGGTGGAGGACGCCTGCAAGATTGGGGATATGATGTGGGTGAAGGTGACCGACATCGATGAGAAGGGCCGGGTGAACCTGAGCCACAAGGACGCCGTCCGGGAGATTAAGGCCAAGGAGGCCGCCGGCGAGCGGGTCAAATAAAGGCGAATGCCGACAGGACGGACCGGGAGGCCCGTCCTGTTTTTTCCAGGGAATTTTTTGGGGGACCCATTGAAAGAGCGGAGATTTTGTGCTATGCTAAGTGCGTGAGATTCGTGCGCGGGGCGCGCAGTGCGATGGGAGGAGCGGAACATGAGACTTTGGGTTTGGAGAATGCTTCTGGCGGCGATGGCGGCGCTGGCTTTGACCGGGACCGCCCTGGCGGCGGACTTGACGTCCCCCGTTGTGGTAGATGGGTTTGAACTTACGCTGAACAAATCTGAAACCGGGTGGACAGTGACAGGATTTGACGGGAAAGAGGAAGAGGTGGTCATCCCATCCCTTTATAAGAACAAACCTGTTACGGCCATTGAGGCCTCGGCGTTTGTTGTCGATCCTGCGGATCCTCCTCCGGAAAAGCAGCTGACAAAAATAACGATCCCCGGAACGGTAAAGACCGTTGGGGAAGAGGCTTTTATGGGCTGTGACAGCCTGAACACCGTTACGTTCCAGGATTACATCAACGCGAAAGGCGACGTTGAGAGAAACGCGACGATCGGAGCGCGTGCTTTTAAGAACTGTACCGCGCTTGAAAACCTGACCCTTTCCAGCAATACTTTGCGTATCGGGGCAAACGCTTTCATGGGCTGCTCCCGCCTGCCCAGCGTCGTGATTCCCAAATTTGTGGATGAGATCTCCACAGGCGCTTTTGCGGGCTGCAGCAACTTAAAGGAAATCACGTTCCTTGATGTGGCCACAAGATTTACCGGCGCGTTCGATTCGCTCACGGGCATGAGAAGGATCCACTGCCCCGGAAATTCTACAGTGTATAACACGATCAGAGCGGAGCTGGGAAAGACGAAGACCGAACGAATTGTCCACACGATCTCCGACGTTAAAACAGAGGCGGCCACCAGGGCCTCCTGCACCAGTGCCGGCATAGTCCAGGTTTCCTTTGCCTGCCCGCCTGTGGTAAAGGAGGTTCCCGGCACCGACGCGGATGGAAACCAGACCACCACCACGGTGACCACGCCCTGTGATACCTACCCAAATGGCAAATACGAGGAAAGCCGCACGACCTCCATCCTGCCCCATACGGAGGGCATGCCGTCCAGCAAGGAATCCACCTGCGTGGAACACGGCTATAAGGACAAGATTGACTGCACGGTGTGCGGGACGGAGCTCTCCTCGATGGAGCTGCCGCTGATCGCCCATAATTATGACGAGGACGCCGGCGTTGAAGAAGAATCCCTCTTCCCGGGACGCTGTGACGGCACAAAGGGTCTGAGCATGGTTACGAAAAAATGCTCCGTCTGCGGCTATACCCCTGTGTGCCGGGAGTGTCAGGAGCTGATTTGGAAGCTGGAGGAGGCCGGCGCCGAATTGGAGGAAGCCCAGGAGGCGCTGGCGGAAGCGGCCGCCAAACTGGAGGCCGCCGCAGCTGCCAAGGAGCGGGCGGAGGCCGCCAAGACGGCCGCCGGCGAAGCCCTGACCGCGGCTCAAAAGGCGAAGACAGAGGCCGCAGAGGCCTATACGGCGGCGCAGGGCAAGACAGCGGAGGCTCAGGCGGCGCTGGACGCCGCCGTAACAGACGCGGAAAAAGAGGCGGCCCAGAAAGCCCTCGACGCGGCCAAGGCCAAGGAGGAGGAAGCTAAGCGGGCCTCTCAAGCGGCTGACCGGGCCGTGCTCGAAAGCGAGATTGCGCAGGAGGAGGCCCAGGCGGCGCTGACGGAAGCCGAGGAGGCTTGCACCGCGGCGGAGACGGAAAAGACGGATGCGGAGAACGCGGTTAATAATAACACGAATGTCTCGACCGCGCGGGAAAATCTGCGGACGCATCTTGCGGACGCGAATAAAGCAGGGCATGAGGAATGCGCCGAGTGCCTGAAACTGCTGGAGGACATCCGCGCGGCGAAGAGCGCGTCTGCAAAGGAAAAGGCTGAAGCCGCGTATGAGGCGCATAAGGGGGATTCCAGCGCCCACAAGCCTGACAATATCCCCGCCGGGGCCATCAGCGGAAAAGAGTCCGGCGAAGCCCCGGAGCACGATTGGGGAGAGCCGGAGGTGCCGGAGGACGTTCAGCGCCCAGTGTGCGGGTCGGGCGTCTCCATCAAGGTCGTGCCAACCTACACGTGCAAAGTCTGTAAGGCAACAAAGAACGGCAAGGCGGAGATTCTTGACGCCGCTCCCGAGCATAAGCTCCCGGCCAAACCGGAGATTGCTTTCTCCAAGCCTGCCACCTGCACGGAGGATGGGAAAACCGTTTATAAGGACTATACGTGCCAGACCTGCAGCACGCATGTTACGGGGGAAGAACGGGTCACCCCTGCGTCAGGGCACAAGTGGGCCGACAAGCCTGAACTGGACGAGATCATCAGGCAGCCCAGCTGTGTGGACGGAGGCTTGAAGAACACCTACCGGGTCTGTGAGAACGAGAACTGCCCCCTGAAGGGCGCACCCCAATTAAAAGAGTCAAACGTGCCTGTTGAGCCCAATCCCCTGGGCCACGACTGGGGCAGTTTTGTCCTGGACGAGGGCCAGGATATGACGCCCAACGAGACCTGCGTGGAAAAGCAGGTCACCGGCACGGTCTCCTGCTCACGGAACTGCGGAGTGGAGCCGGAACGACGGACCCTTACCATCGAGGGCTTGGGAGCTCATAACTATAAGGGCAGCGAGTGGGTGACCGTCAAGGAGGCCACCGCCACGGAAGACGGCCTGAAACAGCGGCCTTGCATGAATGAGGGCTGCACGCACATGGACGAGGAGGTCATCCCCGCTACGGGGACCCCCGGCGAGCCCGAGGACCCCGGCGAGCCTGACGATCCCGATACCCCCACGGAGCCGGAGAAGCCCGCGGCCTACCGTGTCGACGTCGTTCAAGCCAGCAACGGCACCACCTCCGTAAACCGGACCACCGCCCAGTCCGGGGACCGGGTTACCATCACCATCTCGCCCGCCTCCGGCTATGAGCTGGATATGCTCCGGGTCATCAGCGCCGACGGCAAGGTTTTGAATCCGGACTCCCTGGGCAGCGGCCAGTACCGCTTCACCATGCCCGCGGCCAACGTGGAGGTCCGGGCGACCTTCTCCCGGAAGAGCAGCAGCTCCTGGTCCGGCTCCAACTGGGCCAGCGCCCCCGGAGAGGGCTCCAGCACCGACCCCCGGCGGACCACGGACGTGATGCCCACCCAGAACCCCTCCCAGAGCGTGCCAAAGGCCGGCGCGTCGGAGCAGGTCTTCCGGGATATCCCCATCGGCCACTGGGCGGCGGGGGAGATCAACTGGGCCAATCAGATGGGCTATATGAACGGCACGGCGGGGCGCTTCAACCCCGACGGGAACATCACCCACCAGCAGATGTGGATGGTTCTGGCCCGGCTCACCGGCAGCCACCCCGCCAACATGACGGAGGCCCGGCGCTGGGCGGTGGAGCACAGCTTCGCTGACGGGTCCTCTCCCACCGCCGCAGTGAGCCGCCACCAGCTGGTAACGGCCCTGTACCGCTGCGCCCACCTGATGGGCAGCACCAACCGGAACAGCACCAGCCTGGCGGGCTACACGGACAGCAGCACCGTGCCCGCCGTGGCCCGGGACGCATTCTCCTGGGCCGTGGCCAACGGCATCGTGAGCGGCACGGCCAACAGCCGCCTGGATCCCAACGGGACCTTGACCCGGGCCCAGTTCGCGGTGATCCTCTACCGCTACAGCCAGCGAATCTAAACGGACAGGGGCGGGCGCTCAGCCCGCCCCCGCTTTTTGAAAGGAGCGCCTATGGATACCATTGCCGCCATCGCCGCCGGGGGAAACGCCCCCTCCGCCATCGGCGTGGTCCGGGTCTCCGGGCCGGACTGCTTCCGGGTGTGCGGACAGATTTTCCGGGCCTCCCGGCCCTTCGGGGAGCTGGAGGCCCGGAGGATGGTCCTGGGAGAAATCCTGGACCGGGAGGGCCGGGTCCTGGACCGGGGGCTGGCGGTCCGCTTTCCCGGGCCCCGCAGCTACACCGGGGAGGACTCGGCGGAATTCCACTGCCACGGGTCCCCGGTGGTCCTCCGGGAGGTGCTGGCGGCCCTCTTCGCCGCCGGGGCTGCCGGCGGGGCTCCCGTGCGGCAGGCGGGGCCGGGGGAGTTTACGAAGCGGGCCTTTTTAAACGGGCGGCTGGACCTGACCCAGGCGGAGGCCGTCATCGACCTCATTGACGCGGAGACCGCCGCCGCCGCCCGGAACGCCGCCGCCCAGCTGGACGGGGGCCTCCGCCGCCGCCTGGAGCCCATCCAGGAGGCCCTGCTGGACGTGGCCAGCCGGTTTTACGCCGTGGTGGACTACCCGGACGAGGACATCGGGGACGCGGGGCCGGAGGAGATCGCCGCCGCCCTCCGGGGCGCGGAGGAGGCCCTGACGGCTTTGCTTGGCGCCTGCCGGCGGGGGAAGGTCCTCAAGCGGGGCGTGCGGACGGCCATCGTGGGACTGCCCAACGCCGGGAAGTCGTCCCTGCTGAACGCTTTGGCGGGCTACGACCGGGCGATTGTCACCGGCGTGCCGGGGACCACCCGGGACACGGTGGAGGAATCCGTCCTCTGCGGCGGGGTGCTGCTGCGGCTGATTGACACAGCGGGCCTCCGGGAGACAGAAGACGAAGTGGAGCGCCTGGGCGTGGAGCGGTCCCGGAGGGCTATGGAGGAGGCGGAGCTGATTCTGCTGGTGTCTGACGACCAGGTGGACATGGAGAACCGGCCCCGAGCTTATTGGGAGGACTTCCGCCAGCTGTTGGCCGCGGTGGGCGGACAGGAGACGCCCTGGATCTTCATTGCCTCTAAGCGGGATCTGTCCGGAAAAACGGCTGGGTCCATTGGCGCCTGGGGCGGCGAGAGGCCCTGGAACGGCCCCGCCGCCTACGTGTCCCTCTCCTCCGTCACCGGCGAGGGCATGAAGGACCTGGAAAAGGCCGTGGCGGCCCTCTTCCCCGCCGGGGACCCCGGGGAGGCGGGAAGCCTCCTGACGGACCAGCGGCAGGAGGACGCCGCCCGGCGGGCCCTGGACGCCGTTCGCCGGGGCCGGGCGGCCCTGGAGGGCGGACTGACCCCCGACGCGGTGCTCACCGACGCGGAGGAGGCCCTGGACGCCCTGGGCGAGCTGACGGGCCGGACGGCCAAGGAGGAGATCGTGGAGCGCATATTCTCCCGGTTCTGCGTGGGGAAGTAGGAGCGGGCTTGTATTACAAGCCGCTAAGAGGATGCCTGCCGCGACCGACACAAAAAAGCTGGTGAGGATATCCAATCCATCCACGTCCTCTCTGTTGCCAGTATAGGCCTTGTTTGAAAAATGGCAAAACGCCCAAAACGGCGGATCTTTTTTCGCCACTCTGCGTTAAATTTTCTTGCCGGGCGTCAGCCCGCCCGCGAAAATTTGCCTTGATTGGCGAAAAAATCTCTCACCGTTGGGCATTCCGCCAATTTTCAAACAAGGCCTAGGAGGGCAGCGTGGAAATTATACCAAAATTCGACAGGAACCGCAGAAACCGGGGAAAATGAAAAATATGTTTTTCAGTCCTCCAAAATATGGTTTACAAAACCGCGTCGTGGTGTTACAATAACTATTGCCGAGCCGCCCGGCCCCGCCGGGCGGCCATTTTGCAATCGCTGCAAACAGGAAAGAAAGGACGCCTCATGAACGATCTGACCGACCTTCAAACCCGCCTGCGGGAGCACCGCCCCGTGGACTGGGACCAACTGCCGGACTTCTCCCTGTACATGGACCAGGTCCTCTCCTACATGGACCGGCAGATCATCCACTTTGACGGGGACGACGGCCTCACCGCCGCCATGGTGAACAACTACACGAAAAGCGGACTGGCCCCCCGGGCCGAGGGGAAGAAGTACGGCCGGGAGCACCTGGCCTATTTCACCGCCATCTGCGTGCTGAAGCGGGTCATGTCCACCCGGGACATGGACCTGCTGATCCGGGAGGAGCTCCAGGACCGCCCGGTGCGGGACGGCTACGCCGCCTTCCGCCAGAGCCTGGACAAGGCCCTGAACATCACCGCCGACGAGCTGGCCGCCCGGACGGGGGACGGCGACCCGGACGACCCCGCCCTGGCGGACGCCGCCATTCACTTCTCCCTCCTGAGCTACGCCGCCGGCGTGGCGGGGAGCCGCTGCGTGGCCCTCCTCCGGGAGCGGAAGGGGCCGGAGCCCAAGGGTAAAAAAGAAAAGGAGCGTGACTGAACGTGTCTGAATACGTCTTGATGACCGACAGCTGCTGCGACCTCTCCGCAGAGACGGCGGCGGAGCTGGAGCTGGAGGTGCTGCCCCTGCGGCTGGAGCTGGAGGGAGCGAGCTACCGAAACCTGCTGGACGGCAGCGAGATCGGCTTCCGGGAATTTTATGACCGGGTCCGGGGCGGGGCCATGCCCGTCACCTCCGCCGTTAACGTGGGGGAATTCGAGGCCGCCATGCGGCCCATTCTGGAGGCAGGGAAGGACATTTTGTGCCTGTGCTTCTCCTCCGCCCTCTCCACCACGTACCAGTCCGCCGTCATCGCCGCCAGGGAGCTGGAGGAGGCGTTTCCGGAGCGGACGGTCCGGGTGGTGGACAGCCTCTGCGCCTCCATGGGCCAGGGCCTCTTTGTCTGGCTCTGCGCCCAGGAGAAGAAAAAGGGGAAGACCCTGGAGGAGGTCTGGGACTACGCCGAGGGGGCCAAGGCGAACATCTGCCACTGGTTCACCGTGGACGATCTGAACCACCTGAAGCGGGGCGGCCGGGTCAGCGCGGCGGCGGCCCTGTTCGGGACCATGCTGTCCGTCAAGCCTGTCCTCCACGTGGACGGCCAGGGGCGGCTGATCCCCATGGAGAAGTGCCGGGGGCGGAAGGCCTCCCTGCTGGCCCTGGTGGACCATATGGAGAAGACCGCCGTGGACCCGGAGAACTATCCGGTGTTCATCAGCCACGGGGACTGCCTGGAGGAGGCGGAATTCGTGGCGAAGGAGGTCCGCCGCCGCCTGGGCGTGAAGGAGGTCTATATCAACTATGTGGGTCCCGTCATCGGCAGCCATACCGGGGCGGGGGTCATGACGCTGTTTTTCGTCGGCCGGAGCCGGTGAGGCGGATGGAAAGGCGGTTTTGAAATGCGCTGGCTGGAAGTACACATCGACACAAACCACGCCGGGCTGGATACGGTCCAGGCCCTGCTGTCCGGGCTGGACGTGGACGGCGTGATGATTGAGGACGAGGAGGAGTTCCAGGACTTCCTGGAGAACAACCACGCGTACTGGGACTACGTGGACGAGGACCTGGAGCGCCATATGGCGGGCCGGTCCCGGATTACCTTCTACCTGGAGGCCAAGGAGGCGGGCTTTTCCAAGCTGGGAGAGGTCCGCATCGCCCTGGAGGGCCTGAAGAAGGAGCGAAAAGACCTGGGGACTCTGCTGATGACCCTGGAGAACGTGGAGGACGCTGACTGGGAGAACAACTGGAAGCAGTACTACAAGCCCATGGAGATCGGGGAGCGTCTGCTGGTGATCCCCCAGTGGGAGGAGGCGGACCCGGGAGACCGGGCGCCCCTCTACCTGGACCCGGGGCTCACCTTCGGCACCGGGGCCCACGCCACCACCCGCCTGTGCCTGACGGCCCTGGAGGGTCTGGTCCGGGGCGGGGAGCGGGTGCTGGACCTGGGCTGCGGCAGCGGTATTTTGTCCGTGGCCGCCCTGCGGCTGGGGGCCGGGTCCGCCCTGGCGGTGGATATCGACGACAAGTGCCGGGACGCCGCCCGGGAGAACGCCGGGCTGAACGGCATCGGCCCGGAGCGGCTGGACATTCTGGTGGGAAACCTGCTGACGGACGAGGCCGTGGCGGCAAAAATCGGCGGGGGATACGACGTCGTCCTGGCCAACATTGTGGCGGACGTCATCATCGCCCTGGCTCCCCGGGTCCGGGGCCTGCTGAACCCCGGGGGGACCTTCCTCTGCTCCGGCGTCATCGAGGGCCGGACGGCGGAGGTGGAGGCCGCACTGGCCGCCAGCGGGCTGGAGGTCCTGGAACGGCGGGAGGACGGCGGCTGGTACGCCTTTACGTGCAGATGACAGGAAAAAGAGCGCCGGCAGCGGAGTTGTTCCGCTGCCGGCGCTTTGTCTTTGTCTGGATCCGGACTTGGTAACGCGCTGGTTTTCGTTTGCTTCCTTCTTTTTCAAAAGAAAAGGAATCCGGCGGCTGTAGACCGTGGTGAAGCCCGCGGCGTCCACCAGGCCGGAGAGCGGGCCCCGCTGACCCCAGTTCACCTTCCCGTTCTTCTCCAGCCCGCAGGCGGTGCAGGTTAAGGAAGCACTGATTTAATCAACGCGTGCAGATTTGCGCCAGAAATTTTTGCTGGCAAGGAAGAAAATTGCAGGAATCCTGGCGGATTTCAAGATTTTCTGACGCAGATCAGCGGAAATTTATGGCGTAAAGATGTGCGCGGGGATTAAATCAGTGCTTCCTTAAAGTGTACCCTAAGTCAAGGACAATTATAGGGTGTCAATCAGGGTTTTGGAGCGGTTTCACAAAGGGATCTGCAGGCGCAGATTTGTTTGGGCCTTGTTTGAAAATTGGCGGAATGCCGGATTTGGGCAGATTTTATTGCCAGGCAAGGCGATTTGACGCGGGAATCCTGACGGATTTCAAGTCAAATCAACGCAGTCCTCTCCACCATGCCCAGGCAGGACAGCGGGATCCCCCAGCAGGCCAAACTCTGCGCCTGGAAAATCTGAAACCCCTCCGGGACGTTGCCGCGCTCCCGGAACTTGATTTCCTTTTGCTTTGCCATGGCGTCCTCCTATCTGCCGGCGGCCTCCGCCGTCTGGCTGCTGCCGGTGGGCTGTCCGGCCCGCTTGCCCCGCCGCTCCAGCGGCGCCTGCACCCGGCGCTGGGCCACATCCGCGCTGTACCGCAGACGCCGATCCGGCAGGCGGGCCCCGTCCTGGCCCCTGGTCAGTTCCTTGTAGACCACATGAACGGACACGCCCGCGGTTTCGGAAATTTCTTTCGGCGTCCGCCCGTCCTCCCACAGTTTTTTCGATTTTCCGGCGGTCCTCCAGGGTCCTGAAAGCATAATCGGCCACGTCCTCACCCCCAAACGATAAAAAAATCAGGCCACACATGGCCGTGCGGCCTTGCGTAACCTAATAATAATGGCTGCCTGGAGCGAAAGGGCCCATCTCCCACCTTGACAAGGTAATCGTTTACCGATATAATATGAACCGCGCGAAGCTCCGGGAGGCCCGCCCTCCGGCGGGTCCCCGAAACAATACAAAAAGGAAAGGATTGGACGACTATGATCTATTCCACCGAAGTGCAGAACATGTGCCCCGTCGCCAAGGGCGCGTACCACGGTCCCGCCCCCATCCCCGAGGAGGGCAAGTGGGTCCAGGCCAAGGAGATCAAGGACATTTCCGGCCTCACCCACGGCGTGGGCTGGTGCGCTCCCCAGCAGGGCGCGTGCAAGCTGACCCTCAATGTCAAGGACGGCATCATTGAGGAAGCCCTGGTGGAGACCCTGGGCTGCTCCGGCATGACCCACTCTGCCGCCATGGCCTCTGAGATCCTCATCGGCAAGACCCTGCTGGAGGCTCTGAACACCGACCTGGTGTGCGACGCCATCAACACCGCCATGCGGGAGCTGTTCCTCCAGATTGTCTACGGCCGCACCCAGACCGCGTTCTCCGAGGGCGGCCTCCCCGTCGGCGCGTCCCTGGAGGACCTGGGCAAGGGCCTGCGCTCCCAGGTGGGCACCATGTTCGGCACCAAGGCCAAGGGTCCCCGGTATCTGGAAATGGCCGAGGGCTACGTCACCCGCATCGCCCTGAACAAGGACGATGAGATCATCGGCTATGAATTCGTGAACCTTGGCAAAATGATGGACGCCATCAAAAAGGGAACCGACGCCAACCAGGCTCTGGAAGGCGCCAAGGGCCACTACGGCCAGTTCGACGGGGCCGCCAAGTATATCGACCCCCGTCACGAGTAAGAAAAGGAGGAATTGAGAAATGGCTCTGTTTGAAAGCTACGAGAGAAGAATCGACAAGATCAATTCCGTCCTGTCTCAGTACGGAATCCAGTCTGTGGAGGAGAGCCGGGAGATCTGCAAGGCCGCCGGCTTCGACCCCTATGAGATTGTCAAGGGCATCCAGCCCATCTGCTTTGAAAACGCCTGCTGGGCCTACTGCGTGGGCGCGGCCATCGCGCTGAAGAAGAACGTGGCCACCGCCGCCGAGGCGGCCGAGGCCATTGGCGAGGGCCTCCAGGCCTTCTGCATCCCCGGCTCCGTGGCCGACGACCGCAAGGTGGGCCTGGGCCACGGGAACCTTGGCGCCATGCTCCTGCGGGACGAGACGAAGTGCTTCGCCTTCCTGGCGGGCCACGAGTCCTTCGCCGCCGCCGAGGGCGCCA
>CAJTVF010000068.1 GCA_910579435.1 uncultured Oscillibacter sp. | reverse complement strand
GCCATCGTCATCATCACCCACAAGCTCCACGAGGTCATGGCCCTCTCCGACAAGGTGTCCGTCCTCCGCAAGGGAAAGTACATCGGAACCGTGAAAACCAGCGAGACGAGCCCCCAGGCCCTCACGGACATGATGGTGGGCCACGCCGTAACGCTGAACATTGACCGCCCCCGGTACGAACGGCCGGTGAAGCGCCTGGAGGTCAAGGGCCTCACCGTCCTGGACGGGGAGGGGGTCAAGAAGCTGGACAACGTGTCCTTCACCGCCATGGGCGGCGAGATTCTGGGCGTGGCCGGCATCGCCGGGTCCGGCCAGAAGGAGCTGCTGGAGGCCATTTCCGGCCTCTGCCTGGTCAACCAGGGGGAGGTCCTCTACACCCCGGACGGCCGGGCCCCCGCCAATTTGGTGGGGAAAACCCCCATGCAGATCCGCAAGGCCGGGGTGGCCATGGCCTTCGTCCCCGAGGACCGGCTGGGCATGGGGCTCGTCGGGTCCATGGGCATGACGGGGAATATGATGCTCCGCTCCTGGAAGAAGGGGCCGGGGGTCTTCCTCAACCGGAAGGACCCCAACGAGCTGGCCCTGCGGGTGTGGAAGGAGCTGGAGGTGGTCACCCCCAGCACGGACTTCCCCGTCCGCCGGATGTCCGGCGGCAACGTACAGAAGGTGCTGGTGGGCCGGGAAATCGCCAGCGCCCCCTCGGTGCTCATGACCGCCTACGCGGTCCGGGGCCTGGACATCAACACCTCGTACACCATCTATAACCTGCTGACGGAGCAGAAGATGAAGGGCGTGGCCGTCATCTACGTGGGCGAGGACCTGGACGTGCTGCTGGAGCTGTGCGACCGGATTCTGGTCCTCTGCGGCGGGCAGGTCAGCGGCGTGGTGGACGCCCGGTCCGCCACCAAGGAGCAGATCGGCCTGCTGATGACCCGCCTGGGCGGAAAGGAGGCAGAGGCATGAGCCACGAGAAGAAGATTCCCCTCATCCGCCTTGCCAAGCGGGACGGCATGGAGGGCTGGAAGGTCTGGTGCATCCGGTGTGGGTCCATCCTCTTCGCCCTGCTGCTGGGGGCCCTGGTGATGGGCCTGGCGGGGGCCAATCCCGTCACCGCTTACGGCACCATGATCTCCGGCGCCCTGGGGAAAAAGAGCGCCATCCGCCAGACGGTGAAGATCGCCGTCCCATTGCTTGGCTGCGCCCTGGCCATCGCCCCCTGCTTCAAGATGCGCTTCTGGAACATCGGCGCGGAGGGCCAGATTACCGCCGGAGCCATCGCCGCCAGCTACTTCGCCCTCTTCTGGGCAAACCGCCTGCCCTCCCCCGTGCTGCTGCTGGTGATGGGGCTGGCGGGCGCGCTGGCCGGGGGCCTCTGGGCCCTGATCCCCGCCTTTTTCAAGGCCAGGTGGAACACCAACGAGACTCTCTTCACCCTGATGATGAACTATATCATCATCGGCGTGGTCCGCTGGCTCCAAGGCGGGCCCTGGGAGGGCCGGAAGGGCTCCCAGATCATACCCCAGTTTGACGAGGCCGCCTGCCTTCCCCGGGTGCTGGGGGTCCACTGCGGCTGGATCATCGTGCTGGTTCTGGTGGTTTTCATGCACGTCTACATGAACCACACGAAACACGGATATGAAATCGCCGTCATTGGCGACAGCATCAACACGGCCCGGTACGCGGGCATGAACGTGGGCCGGGTGATGATGCGGACCATGTTCCTCTCCGGGGCCATCAGCGGTATTGTGGGCTTCATCGTGGCCTCCGGGGCCAACAACACCCTGTACGACGGCGTGGCCGGCGGCGTGGGCTTCACCTCCATCACCGTGGCCTGGCTCAGCCAGCTCAACGCCTTCGCCATGGTGGGCATCTCCGCCCTGCTGGCGGTGCTGAGCAAGGGGGCCGAGACCCTTCAGACCCGCATGGCGGTGCCCACCTCCATCTCCGACATCATCACCGGCATCCTGCTGTTCTGTATGCTGGGCTGTGAGTTCTTCATCAACTACAAGCTGATTTTCCGCGGCGCGGGGAGGAAGGAGGCGCGGCATGAGTAATTTTCTGAGCTTGTTCCTGGCCCTCATCATCGCTGCCATCACTTACGGCACGCCGCTGCTCTTCGGCACCCTGGGCGAAATCCTGACGGAGAAATCCGGCAGCCTGAACCTGGGCGTGGAGGGCATCATGTTCATGGGCGGCGCCCTGGGCCTGGGGGGCGTGTTCTACTATGAGAAGGCGGCGGGAGCCGGGGCCAGCGGCTTCGCGGCCGTGGGCATCGGCATTCTCTGCGCTTTCCTGGCGGGGGCCCTGGCCTCCCTGATTTTCAGCTTCCTGACTATCACCCTCCGGGCCAATCAGAACGTCACCGGCCTGGCCCTGTCCATCTTCGGCACCGGCGTGGGCCAGTTCATCGGCGAGTACATGCGGGTCCGGGAGAACGGCTATATCTCCATCGGCAACCATTTGAAGGGCTTTTTCCAGAACTCCCCCTTCCCGGGCTTTCTCCAGAAAATCCCCGTGGTGGGCGGCGTGCTCTTCGGCAACAGCGTGTTTTTCTACCTGGGGCTCATTCTGGCGGCCGGAATGTTCTTCTTCCTGAACCGCACCCGGGCGGGGCTGTACCTCCGCTCCGTGGGAGAGTCCCCGGCTACGGCGGACGCGGCGGGCATCGCCGTGGAGCGGTACAAGTACCTGGCTACCATCATCGGCGGCGGCGTCTCCGCCGTGGGCGGCATGGTGTATATCATGACCATCGCCGGGTGCGTTTGGAACCACGAGGGCCTCAGCGGCGTAGGCTGGCTGGCGGTGGCCCTGGTCATCTTCTGCATGTGGCGCCCCCTGGCCGCCATCTGGGGCTCGGTGCTCTTCGGCGCGCTGATGATCCTGTATCTGCGGCTGGTGCTGCCCTTTGTCCCCACCCAGCTTTATAAGATCCTGCCCTATGTGGTGACGGTGATTGTGCTGATTGTCTCCAGCATGCGCAACAATAAGGAGAAGCAGCCCCCCGCCAGCTTGGGGCTGGCCTACTTCCGGGAGGACCGGTAAGGCCGGATAACATCAGCAAAACAGCGGCCCCATGGACCGGCTTTCCGCCGGGTCCATGGGGCCGCTGCGTTTGCGGTTTTCGGTGGGCTCTGAGAGATTTGCCCGGCCAGCGGGGCGTATTCCGAAGCATGCTCCCGCCATCATTTCTTGACATGAGAAAGGTAGCGGTAGACGCTGGCTTGGGAGCAGCCCAAGCCTGCGGCCACGTCCTTCACGGCTCCCTTGAGGAGGAAAATGCCGCTCTCCTCCAGGGCGGCGATGATCTGAAGCCGTTCCTCGGAGGTCAGGCGCTCCGCCGGGACCCCCAGGCGCTCCAGCTCGTGGGCGATGGCATCCTGGGCCACGGCCTCGGTGGAGTTGCGGAAGGTCTCCGGCCGGGAGAAGTTCTCGTGGTCCTCCTCCGGCGGCTGGGTCAGTGCCTGGAAAAATTGGTTTGGGTGGCACAGCGTCAGCACCTGGCGGGCAAAGGACTGAAAGCGGCTGTCGTCAAAATTGATGCAGAGCATCCCAATGAGCTTCCCGTCCTCCTTGATGAACATGGTGCTGGAGCGCAGGACGTTCCCGGCGGCGGAGACGCCGGAGTAGTGCAGGCGGTAGTCCTGCCACTCATAGCTCTCGTCCTTCAATACGCTCAGGGCCATGTTGGTCAGCGGCGCGCCGATTTCCCGCCCGCTGATATAGCCGTTGGCAATGGCGATGATGGAGCGGTTTTTGTCTGTCAGGTCGTGAAGGGCCACTTCGTAGTCCGGGCCCAGGGCGGCGCCCAGGAATTCCGTCAGCTTCACATACTGGCGCAGCAGGGCGTTGGTGGTATCCGGCATAGGAGCCTCCTTTCCGTCCCCTGGGGGGGGGCGGGTCCTCTACATTCTTCCTCATTTTAGTATTATATTACTAAAATATTTTTCTGTCAAAGAATTTTTTTCTCACCGTAAGAAAGGTTGACCTCTAAGGGGTTATTTATCTTTTCTATAAAAAACAGGCTGAGAAAATGGTGATTCATACAAAACGACCAAATGACATTGACATTTTTTAGAAATGCTGATAAAATTATCTCACGCCAAGAAATGAACGCCGTTTTTTCGCGGTGTCCGCGCGCCATGCTCCCTTCCCAGGAGCGTTCGCAGATTCCCGTTCCTTACACCAGGTACTGTCCGCTAGGCGCCCGGTCCGGCCATGGGAAAGCCGGACTGGCGACGACCGGGGTACCTCCTGAACATCTGGCGAAAGCCACACTTTATGGAGGTAGATCAAAATGGACAAGAACATGACGAATTATCCCCTGGACGTTCCCGCTCCCCATCACTTCACCTTCGCGGTCCGCGACCTGCCCACCGTCACCGTCGAGCAGCGCGAGCGTGCCCTGAAGGCCACCCACTACAACGAGTTCGCCTTCCCCTCCGGGATGCTGACGGTGGACATGCTGTCCGACTCCGGCACCACCGCCATGACCAACCAGCAGTGGGCCACCCTCTTCCTGGGCGACGAGGCCTATGGCCGCAACACCGGCTACTATGTCCTGCTGGATACCTTCCGCGACATTTTCGAGCGGGGCGGGGAGAAGAACTGGAAGAAGTCCATCGACCTGGTGCGCACTGACTGCCGGGACGTGGAGAAGATGATGGATGAGCTGTACCTGTGCGAGTACGAGGGCGGCCTCTTCAACGGCGGCGCCGCGCAGATGGAGCGTCCCAACAGCTTTATCATCCAGCAGGGCCGGGCCGCCGAGTCCGTGCTGATGGAGATCGTGAAGAAGATCCTGGCCCAGCGCCATCCCGGCAAGGTCTTCACCATCCCCTCCAACGGCCACTTCGACACCACCGAGGGCAACATCAAGCAGATGGGCTCCATCCCCCGCAACCTCTATCACAAGGAGCTGCTGTATCAGATTCCCGAGGGCGGAAGCTATGAGAAGAACCCGTTCAAGGGCAACATGGACATCGACAAGCTGGAGCAGCTGATCCAGGGCGTCGGCCCCGAGAACGTGCCTCTGATTTTCACCTGCATCACCAATAACCCCATCTGCGGCCAGCCCGTCTCCATGGCGAATATCAAGGAGATCAACCGGGTGGCTCACAAGTATGACATCCCCCTGATCTTCGACGTGGCCCGCTGGGCGGAGAACTGCTACTTCATCAAGATGAACGAGCCCGGCTATGAGGATAAATCCATCGCCGAGATCGCCACGGAAATGTTCTCCTACTGCGACGGCTTCTCCATGTCCGCCAAGAAGGACGGCCACGCCAATATGGGCGGCATGCTGGCCTTCCGGGACCGTGGGCTGTTCTGGCAGAAGTTCTCCGACTTCAACGAGGACGGCTCCGTCAAGACCGACGTGGGCGTGCTGCTGAAGGTGAAGCAGATCTCCTGCTATGGCAACGACTCCTACGGCGGCATGAGCGGCCGGGACATCATGGCGCTGGCCTGCGGCCTCTATGAGAGCTGCGACTTCCGCTACATGGACGGCCGCGTGAAGCAGTGCGAGTACCTGGCCCAGGGCTTCTACAAGGCCGGGGTCAAGGGTGTGGTCCTGCCCGCCGGCGGCCATGCCGTGTATATCAACATGGACGAGTTCTTCGACGGCAAGCGGGGCCACGACACCTTCGCCGGAGAGGGCTTCTCCCTGGAGCTCATCCGCCGGTACGGCATCCGCGTGTCCGAGCTGGGCGACTACTCCATGGAGTACGACCTGAAGACCCCCGAGCAGCAGGCGGAGCTGGCCAACGTGGTGCGGTTCGCCATTGACCGCGACCGGCTGACCCAGGAGCACCTGGACTATGTCATCGCCGCCGTCAAGGCCCTGTATGAGGACCGGGAGAGCATCCCCAACATGCGCATCGTCTGGGGTCACAACCTGCCCATGCGCCACTTCCACGCCTTCCTCGAGCCCTACGCCAACGAGGAGAAATAAGTCCCCCCCCCCCTGAAAAGTAAGTGCCACTGTACCGCAGGTTGAGTGTACAGCTTAGAGAGGGCGTCCGCCCTGTTCCAAAGTCAAATGACGTGGACCCGGCGGACAGCCCTCTTTTTCTCGCTTTTCAGCCGGCGGTTGTGTGTATATCGAGAAAGAGGAGGAAATTGTTACATGAGCAACGAGACCTTGCAAACCCGCGACGGGTTTAAGAGCCAGTGGGGCTTTATCCTGGCCTGCATCGGCTCCGCCGTCGGCATGGGCAACATCTGGCGCTTCCCCATCATGGTTGCCAAGTGGGGCGGCCTGACCTTCCTGATTCCCTATTTCATCATCGTTCTTCTGGTGGGCAACTCCGGCGTTATGGAGGAGTTCGCCCTGGGCCGCCGGGCCCAGGCGGGCCCCATCGGCGCGTTCGGCCACGCTACCGAGGCCAGAAACGGCAACCGGAAGTTGGGCGAAGCCATCGGCCTGATTCCCATCCTCGGCTCCATGATGCTGGCCATTGGCTACACCGTGGTCATGAGCTGGATTTTCAAGTACACCTTCATGTCCCTCACTGGCGGCCTGTACGCCTTGGGTCAAGACATGGGCGCCATCGGCGGTACCTTTGGCGGCGCGGCTCCCGAGGCCGCGACTCTGGGCGAGGCCGTCAGCATGATGCTCCAGGGGGGAATCTTCGGTGTGGGCAACAGCATGTGGCTGATCATCGGCCTGGTGGTAGCGATGATTATTATGGCCTTGGGCGTGGCCAACGGCATTGAAAAAGCCAACAAAATCATGATGCCCGTGCTGTTCGGCCTGTTCGTCATTCTGGCCGTCTATATCGGCTTCCAGCCCGGCGCTTCCGAGGGCTACAAGTTCCTGTTCACCCTGGACCCCGCGGGTCTGGTGAGCCCCCAGGTGTGGATTTACGCCTTCGGCCAGGCGTTCTTCTCTCTGTCCGTGGCGGGCAACGGCTCCGTTATCTATGGTTCCTACCTGCCCAAGGACGAGGACATCCCCTCCTCCGCCCGGCGTGTGGCTTTGTTTGATACCCTGGCCGCCCTGCTGGCCGCTTTCGTCATCATCCCCGCCATCGGTGCGTCCGGCTTTGCCATGAGCGACGTGACCCCCGGCCCCGGCCTGATGTTCGTCTATCTGGTCAACATCCTCAACGGCATGCCTGGCGGACGGATCATCGGCATCATCTTCTATGTGGCCGTCCTCTTCGCGGGCATCAGCTCCATCATCAACCTGTACGAGGCCCCCGTGGCCACTATGCAGGAGCAGTTCAAGCTGAAGCGGCTTCCCGCCGTGGGGATCATCGGCATCGTTGGCGTGATTGTGGCCCTGCTGATTCAGCCCTGGACCTCCCAGTGGATGGACGTGGTTTCCATCTACATCTGCCCCTTGGGAGCTGGTCTCGCCGCCATTATGTTCTTCTTCGTTCTGCCCCGCAAGGAGGCCCTGGAAGAGGTCAACCACGGCGCCAAGAAGCCTGTCGGCAAATGGTTTGAGTATCTGGGCTATCTGTTTATCGTCATGTGCTTCATTGCCCTGGTGGCCGGCGCCATACTGGGCGGCATCGGCTGAGCTTGGCTGACCGCGAACCGTTACCCCTGTGTTCTGAAAAGAAGAACGCCCGCTGTCGGAAGGCAGCGGGCGTTTTTTCACTGGTCCGGACCCCCGTAAGGGGAAACATAGCCCGGCGGGCAGAGCCGCTCCGCGCTCCATTGGAGCATCTGCTCCAGGATGGGCCGGAAGCTCTCTCCCAGCTCCGTCAGGGAGTACTCCACCCGGGGCGGCACCTCCCCGTAGACCTCCCGGTGCAAAAACCCGTCCCGCTCCAGCTCCCGGAGCTGCTTGGTCAGGGAAGACTGGGTGATGCCGTCCAGGCGGCGCAGGAGCTGGCCGAAGCGCTGGACCTTGTAGAAGGACACATACCAGAGGATGAGGATTTTCCACTTGCCACCCAGCACCGCCTGGAGGCTGGCCATGGGGACGCAGCGGGCCATCATATCCGGCGTCTGAAATTTGTTTCCGTCCATGGGGACCTCCTTTGGTACAAAAAAAGATACCGGCACCAAAAAAATTGCGTACTTGCGGAGGCGGTTTTGCCGGAGTAGGATAGCGGCAGAATCCAATTTGAGAGGAGATGCGTTCATGCACTTTCATGGAACCATCTGGCGGCCGCCCTACGAGGCGGAGTCGCTGCTGCTCCAGGCCACGGCGGGCTGTACCCACCACGCCTGCAAGTTCTGCACGCTGTATGAGGACCTGCCCTTCCGCTTCCGCATGTCGCCCCTGGAGGAGATCGAAGCGGACCTGAGAGAGGCCCAGCTCTGGGGCACGGACCCCATGGCCATGCTCTCCGCCCGGCTCCAGGGCATTCCCAGGCCCCAGGGGCCCCGGCGGGTCTTTCTGGTGGGGGCAAACCCGTTCGTCCTTCTGCCCAAGCGGCTGGAGGAGATCGCGGAGCTTGTCCGGCGATACCTTCCCACAGTGGAGAGCATCGGCTGCTTTGCCCGGGTGACGGACGTGGGGCTCAAGAGCGGTGAAGAGCTGCGCCGCCTCCGGACCCTGGGCTATGACGGGCTGACCGTGGGCGTGGAAACCGGAGACGACCGGGCCCTGGCCTTCATGAACAAGGGCTGCCAGGCCCGGGATATTGTGGAACAGGCGGCGCGGCTGGACGAAGCGGGGATTTCCTACAGCTTTTTCTACCTGGCGGGGATCTCCGGCGCGGGCCGGGGGGCGGAGGGGGCCCTGCGGAGCGCGGAGATCTTCAACCAGACCCGCCCGAGGCGGATCGGGTCCTCCATGCTGACGGTGTTCCCAAGCTCGGAGCTGTACCGGGAAATACAGGCGGGAAACTGGAAGGAGGAGAGCGAGCTGGAAAAGCTGGGGGAGCTGAAAACCCTGGTGGAGCATATGAGCGTCCCCACCCGCTTCGAGACGGAGGGCGCGTCCAACCTGGTCCGCGTCCGGGGAGACCTGCCGGAGGACCGGGAACGGCTGGCGGGATATCTGGAGAGCCTCATTGCCGGCGCGGATGAAGAGGCCCTCCGGGCTTACCGGCTCAGCTTAAAACATTTATAAAGGGGATGCCCTTCACCACCCAGGCGTCGGGCAGATAGCGGCCCTGGGTCATGGAGCTGCTGGTTTTGGTGATGATCCGCCCGTTGTAGGTCATGGAGGAGCTGGAGCCGCCGTCCATGTTCATGGCGGTCCAGCAGCCATAGCGCAGGAGGATGTCCGCGCACTCCGACACGGTGGTTCCCAGGCTGTGGCCCACCCGGCGGCCGTCGATGACCAGCATCAGCGTGGCCTTGTCCGCCGTCTGGCCGATGACCGTCCGGGGCTGGATGCCCATGCCGAAGGAGCCGTCGATGTTTTTCTCCCCGTTCAGCACGATGATGGGGTAAAACTGCACGGCGTCCCGGAGCTCCTCCAGGTCCAGCCCCCGGCCCGCCCGGAAGTTGTCCTCATAGTCGAACCCGGCGGTCTGGTAGCGGCCCTTGAGGGCCTGGCCGGAGTACTCCCCGCCGGAGAGGACGAAACCCATGGGCACATTGCCCCGGCCCTTGCCCTCCGGGTCGTAGAAGCCGCTGGCGTTGATTCCCAGCACCGCGCCGTAGGCCTGGCAAAGCTCCGTCACCGTCTGGCCCCGGCCGGAGAGGGTGTTTTTAGCCAGGATGACCTGGGAGCTGTCCTTGGCGATGGCCAGCTTGCCCTGATAGCCCTCGCCGGAGACGGTGCAGATAAGGATTTTGTTGGGCACGTCGATGGCCCACACCTTGTCTCCGGCGGTGGTGCGGACCCCCTCCAGGAGGTCTGTTTGCAGGAGGGGCAGGTCCTCCCAGGTGACGGAGGCGGGCAGGGTGTCCAGGTCCACCTCCGGAAACAGGGTGGTGAACTCCGCGACGGCCCGCTCCTCCGGGGTCTGGGCGGGCTCCGCAGGGGAAGGGGAGACCTCCGCCGCCTGGGCGATGTCGCTGGCCTCGATGAGATTGTCCTGGAACCGGGTCTCCACGTCCCCCATGGCCTCCTGGATCACAAAGCCCGGCAGGAATGCCGTGGCCAGCCACTGGTGGGTCATGGTGCCCATGGCGGTCTCAATGTACAGCGTCCGCCACTTGACGATGAAGGGGATGCCGGAGAAGGCGAACAGCAGATACAGCGCCGCCAGCAGGGCGGCCGTGGCTGCGGCGATCCGCCGCAGGCGCTTGAAGGGGGAGCGGTTTTCCTCGTTCATGAACAGGGCCTCCACCAGAGGAATGACGGTTTTTGATCGGTATAGTATAGCAAAGGAGCGCCGCCTTTGTCAAGGCGGCGCCCCCTTGAGGAGTGTTGGGCAAGTTTTATATTGCATCATGTCTGAATATACCAAGGGGCATGGTGATTATTGTTATAAAGAAATCTGAAAAAAAATCATTTTACTACAAGCCATATATCGGAATAAATACTGTTCATGGGGGAGGTACCTTTCTTTGGAATTGTATAATTGCCTGAATCGCCTAAGTGAACAAATTGGCTGTTCTTTCGATACGACATTTTTAATCGCTCTTTGGGGATTTGCGCTCTTGTTACATTTCTCTATCCGGTCCATTCAATGGCTCCTCTCCCGCTTCAAGAAAGACCGCTGATATCCACGGTCCCCCTCCTCCCGCCGCTCTGCTTCCCGCTGGCGCTCCAATTCCTCGGCCTCCCCGGAACTTCGCCGGGCTATCAGGCCCTTGATGGCTTGGCTATATGCCTGTTATTCCGCCAAAAAGCAATCGTAAAGACCCTTGGGATTACGATAAGGAATTGTACAAACAGCGTAATCAGGCTGAGAGACTTTTTCGCCGCATCAAGCGTTTTCGTCGTATTTTTACCCGCTAAGACAAACTTGACGTCATCTTTTTGACTTTTGTCTATTTTGCTCTTGTTGTGTGGATGCTCTTATGTGAACACGGCCTAGTCAAACAAGTTGAAAAGAATCAACAGATTCTTTTCAACTCTGCGGCGAAAAATCACCGCAAATGGCCGCATTTGCGGCCGCGGCTTGGACTTCATAGAAAACAAAGAGTGTTTCACACGCCATCGGGCCATTGGCCCGATGGTTGAAAACGAGCAAATTGCACGTTTTCAACTTTGTTCACCATACCAATGTCCGGCTCCATCAGCGCGAAAGGTAAAAGGGCCAAACGCTTTGAAGATAAAAAGACCGAAGGGCGCAAGCCCTTCGGTCTTTTTGCTTGGTTCGGAAATTATTTCGCAGCCTTGGCGGCCCGGATGGCCTCGGTCAGCAGCGGGGTGACCTTGAACAGGTCGC
>CAJTVF010000067.1 GCA_910579435.1 uncultured Oscillibacter sp. | reverse complement strand
GAAATTTCTGGCGCAAATCTGCACACGTTGATTTAATCAGTGCTTCCTTAAAAATAACCTTGTGAATTATGCGGGAGGGAACGCCATGAAATCCAAAGCCGCCGTGAAGCGCATCATCGAGACCCTGAAGGGCATCTATCCCGATGGGCTTTGTTCCCTGCGGTATGAGAAGGACTACGAGCTCCTCTTCGCCGTGCGGCTCTCCGCCCAATGCACCGACGCGCGGGTGAACCAGGTGACCCCCGCCCTCTACGCCCGCTTTCCCACCCTGGAGAGCTTCGCGGAGGCGGACCCCAGGGAGGTGGGGGAGTACATACACTCCTGCGGCTTTTACAACGGCAAGGCCAAGGATCTGGTCCTCTGCGCCCAGCGGCTGCTGGCGGACTTCGGCGGAAAGGTCCCCGGCACCATGGAGGAGCTGACCAGCCTCCCCGGCGTGGGCCGGAAAACCGCCAACTTGATTCTGGGGGATATCTACGGCCAGCCCGCCTATGTCTGCGATACCCACTGCATCCGCATCACGGGCCGCCTGGGGATTACCGACGGGTCCAAGGACCCTCTCCAGGTGGAAAAGCAGCTGCGGGAGGCCCTGCCCCCCAAGGAATCCAACAACTTCTGCCACCGGATGGTCCTCTTCGGCCGGGATACCTGCACCGCCCGGAGCCCCAAGTGCGAGGGCTGCCCCCTGGCGAAGGACTGCGACGCGGCGAAGGCCGCGAAATAGAAACGAAAAGTGCCTGTGCGGAAAGCACAGGCACTTTTTTGCCTCCCGCCTCATATACTGCCTTGAAGACCGCAAAGGAGGAAGCGATATGGATGAGAAATCGGCCCAGATGGCCGAACAGCTCCGCAAGAACCCGGCGATGCTGAAATCGCTGATGCAGTCCCAGGACGGCCAGACGCTGATGCGGATGCTGACCCAGGACGACGGCGGCGCCAGCCTGCGCAAGGCGGTCCAGTCCGCCGCCAAGGGCGACGCCGGGGCCATGACCCGGATGGTGAGCCAGATTATGCAGAGCCCCGAAGGGGCGGAACTGGTGGAACGGATCAATAAGGCCGTTCAGAAGTAAACCGAGCGGCAAGGAGGGTTGGCCCGTATGGCGGAATTTGACGAGAAGCTGAACAGCATACTGTCCAACCCGGACGCCATGAGCCAGATCATGCAGCTGGCCCAGTCCCTGGGCGGAGACGGGCAGTCCGCCGCCCCGCCGCCCCCGGGCCAGCCGGATCCGCAGCAAGCCCCCGCCTGGGGGCCTCCGCCGCCCCAGCAGACGCCGCCTTCCGGAGGAGGCGACCTGCTGTCCTCCCTGCTGGGAGGCGGCGGGCTGGACCCGGGGCTGCTGTCCCGTCTGCTGCCCCTGATCCAGGAGCTGGGAGGCCAGCGGGACTCCAACGCCCGGAACCTGCTTTACGCCCTGCGGCCCTATCTGCGAAGCGACCGGCAGGAGAAGGTGGAGCGGGCCCTCCAGCTGGCGCGGCTGTTCCACCTGGGGAAGAAATTCCTCTCGGGATGGGAGGGCTGAGGCATGTATAACCGCTATATCCGCAATGACAACGGCTCTTACACCCGCATTCCGGAGGAAGGCCCTCCGCCTTCCGGCGGTTCTTCCGCCGGGGGGCGTCCACCCAGCGGCCCGCCCTCCGGCGGCTCCCGCCCCGAGGGCCCGCCTCCTGGGGGACCGCCTCCCGGAGGACCGCCGCCCGGAGGGGCTCCCCCCGGAGGTCCGCCTCCCGGGGGACCGCCCCCCAGAGGAGCGCCGCCCGGAGGGCCGCCGCCAAACGGCGGGGGGGCCGGGCGCCCTCCCCACGGCCCCCCGCCGGGGGGCTCCCCGCCCGGGGGGCCTCCGCCCGGAGGCCCGCCCCCAAACGGGCCGGGAGGCCGCCCGCCCCATGGCGGACGGCCCGCGGACGGCCTCACCGGATTCCTCCAGCATTTCCTGGACCAGCTCCATCTGGACCATGTGGACACCGGGGATCTGCTGCTGCTGGGGCTGCTATTCTTCCTCTTCCGGGAGAACGCGGATGAGGAGCTGCTGGTGGCCCTGGGGCTGCTGCTGATTCTGTAGGCGAAAAAAGGACGGGGATCCCCGTCCTTTTTCGCGTCTCAATTCATGGGCTCCATCGGTTCCGCCCCGTCCTCCTCCAGCAGCACCGTGCCGTCGGGCAGGGTGAACCGGGAGGCGTCGTATTCCGTCTGGTCCACATAGAGGGAAGTCATCCGGTAGACCGCGGTCTCCCCCAGCAGCCGCTCCGCCTGGACCAGCAGCCCGTTCTCCACGCTGACCCAGTACCGTGTGGAGTAACCCGCCTCGTCCGCCGCCGTCTCCACGTAGATGCAGGTCAGCGCCTCCAGGGGCCGGTAGTCCGCCAGGAGGATGTCCTCTGCCGGCAGGTCCAGGATGTCCTCATAGGTGGGAATGGACTGCTCTACGTCGGCGGAAAATGCTCCCGCCGGCAGGGCCGTGACCTCCGCGTCCTGGCCGTAGCCGAACCAGATATAGGTTTCTTCTCCGTTGGTGAGGCTGATGCGGGTGTTTCCGTCCGGCAGTCCCCGGTCCACCCGGGTCCAGGGCCCCCGGACGATGGTGTAAAGCTCGTGCGTCCCGCTGCCGCCGTCCCAGAGGTATTCGACGGTCATGCTCCGCCCGTAGCTCTCCGGCCGGGACAGGCTGGATATCGCTGCCTGGACCGTCTCCGGCGTAATCTCCACCACCGTCAGCGCGGCGCCAGCGCCGCTGTCTCCGGCGGCGGGGTCCTTGGGGGGATCGGAGGAGGGGAGGGTAATGTGGGCGGTGCGGTTCAGGCTGCTCCCCAGCATCAGCGCCACCAGGATAATGGCCGCAGCCAGCACCGCCCAGGTGATTCCATTCAGCTTCCGCTTATCCATGGCCCCTTACGCCCCGTATCCGGCGGGCCGCTCTTCCCGGAGGCCGAAGCGCCACTCGATGGCGTCGGCAATGCGGCGGCAGGCGTTCCCGTCGCCGTAGGGATTCACGGCGCGGGCCATTTCGTCATAGGCCCGCCTGTTCTGAATCAGCCGGGTGGCCATGGTGACGATGTCGTCCTGCACCACCCCGGCCAGCTTCACCGTCCCGGCGGCCACGGCCTCGGGCCGCTCCGTCTCCCGGCGGAGGACCAGCACAGGCTTGCCCAGGGCGGGGGCCTCCTCCTGGAGGCCCCCGGAGTCCGTCAGCACCAGATAGCAGCGGTCCATCAGGTTGTGCATTTCGTCGGCGGGGAGGGGGTCAATGAGGTGGACCCGGGGTGCGCCCCGGAGGTACCGGTCCACCGCCTCCCGGACCACCGGGCTGAGGTGGACAGGATAAACCAGCTCCACGTCCCGGTTCTCCTCGGCGATCTGACGGAGGGCCAGACAAATGTTCTTCATAGGCTCGCCGTAATTCTCCCGCCGGTGGCAGGTGACCAGAAGCACCTTCTTCTCCCCGTAGGGCAGGCGGTTCAGCTCGTCGGTAGCGAAGCGGTAGCCCTTCCGCACAGTGGTTTTCAGCGCGTCGATGACGGTGTTTCCCGTGATGAAGATGCCCTCGGGGTCCCGGCCCTCCCGGAGGAGGTTCTCCCGGTTCCCGGCGGTGGGGCAGAAGTGCAGGTCCGCGATGGAGGAGGTAAGCACCCGGTTCATTTCCTCGGGAAAGGGGGCGTATTTGTCATAGGTCCGCAGCCCCGCCTCCACATGGCCCACGGCCACCTGATGATAGTAGGCGGAGAGGGCCCCGGCGAAGGTGGTGGAGGTATCCCCGTGGACCAGGATCATGTCCGGCTTCAGCTGGCCGACGGCCTCGTCCATGCCTAAAAGGCACTTGCTGGTGATGCCGGAGAGGGTCTGCCGGGGGGTCATGATATCCAGGTCCCGGTCCGGCGTGACGCCGAAGACCTCCAGCACGCTGTCCAGCATCTGCCGGTGCTGGGCGGTGACGCAGCAGAGGCTCTCAAGCCCGGGCCGGGAGGCCAGCTCCTTCACCAGGGGGCACATTTTGATGGCCTCCGGCCGGGTGCCGAAGACGCTTAAAATCCGCACGCGTTTCATTCAGCCCTCCTTGTCCCCCTGGCCGGGGGCGTCCTTGTTCTCGGTGTGCCCGCCATGGTGGCCCAGCTCCCGCAGCTCTTCCATTTCCTCGTGGAGCTCCTCCCGGATCTCCTTGGGGAACACCACCCGGGCGGCTACCGCCGCCGCGATGCACAAGGTCAGGAAGAACAGCATGGCCTTCTGCTCCCCTCCGGTAGTCAGCACCACGGCGGAGAGGCCCAGCATGGCGGAGATGACGTACAGCGTCGCCACGGCCTGCTTCTGGTTCAGGCCCATGTCGATGAGCCGGTGGTGGATATGCCCCCGGTCGGCGTGCATGGGGCTCTGCCCGTGGGCGATGCGGCGGATAAAGGCGAAGGTGGTGTCGAAGATGGGCAGTCCCAGAATCAGGAAGGGCACGGCGAAGGAAATCACCGCGTAGAACTTGAACAGCCCCTGGATAGACATGGTGGCCAGGATATAGCCCAGGAAGGTGGCCCCGGTGTCCCCCATAAACATCTTGGCGGGGTTGAGGTTATAGGGCATGAAGCCCATGCAGGCCCCCACCAGCGCCGCCATGACCACGGCCACCTCCGCCTCGGAGGCAAGCAATGCGATGACCAGCATGGTGGTGGCCGAGATGGCGGAGACGCCGTTGGCCAGGCCGTCCAACCCGTCGATGAGGTTCACGGCGTTGGTGATCGCTACGATCCACAGCACCGTGAAGGGCACGGAGAGGGGGCCCAGCACCCAGTAGAGGCTGTCGGAGAAGATGTTGGGATTGGAAAACGCCTGGATAACCACGCCGTTCAGGGCGGGAATCAGGGCGGCGGCAATCTGGACCACGAACTTCAGCATGGCGGGCAGGGCCATGATGTCGTCCACCACGCCCAGCACCACAATGATGACGGAGCCCAGGAGGATGCTCTGCATCTGGCCGTTTCCCCGGACGTTGCCCAGGATCAGGACGCTGACCATGAAGCCGATGAAGATGGCCAGGCCCCCCAGGCGGGGGATGGGCACCTTGTGCATCCGGCGGGCGTCCTTGGGCACGTCCACCGCCCCCACCTTAAAGGCGAAGGTCTTTACCACGGGGGTCATGAGGAAGCTGATGACCAGCGCCGCCAGCAGGGCGAGGGCCGCGTAGCCGATCAGCCGGTTATCTAAGAGCATGTCGCGTTCTCCTTATCGGGGCAGGAAGCCCACTTTTTTGTAAACCTTGGCCAGGGTGCGCCCGGCGAGGTGGGAGGCCCGCTCCGCGCCCTCCCGGTAGATGCCCTCTAGGTAGGCCTTGTCTGCCATCAGGCGCTGGGCCTTCTCCCGGATGGGGCGGAACAGCTCGATGACCGCGTCTCCCACGGCGGGCTTGAACACGCCGTAGCCCTGGCCCTGGAACGCGGCCTCCGCCTCCTCCAGGGTCTTGCCGGTGGCGGCGCAGTAGATGGTCAGCAGGTTGGAGACGCCGGGCTTGTTTTCCTTGTCATAGCGGACGCAGGTCTCGCTGTCGGTGACGGCCCGCTTGAACTTCCGCTGGATGACCTCCGGCGGGTCCATCAGGTTCACGCAGCCGTCGGGGTCGGATTTGCTCATTTTGTTCAGGGGGTTGCCCAGGCTCATGACCCTGGCTCCCTGGTCCACCCGCTGGATAAACGCCTCCGGCAGGACGAAGGTGTCGCTGTAAACGCCGTTGAAGCGCTGGGCGATGTCCCGGCACAGCTCCACGTGCTGGCGCTGGTCCTCTCCCACGGGCACCAGGTCCGTCTGATAGAGCAGGATGTCCGCCGCCATGAGCACCGGGTAGGTGAAGAGGCCGGAGGTGATGTTGTCGGCGTGCTGCTGGGACTTCTGCTTGAACTGGGTCATGCGGCTGAGCTCGCCGAACTGGGTATAGCAGCTCAGCACCCAGCTGAGCTCCGCGTGCTGGGGGACGTGGCTCTGGATGAACAGGATGCTCTTCCGGGGGTCCAATCCGCAGGCAAGGTATTGGGCCAGCTGCTCCAGGGCCCTGCGGCGCAGGTCCCCCGGGACCTGCCGGACGGTGATGGCGTGCATATCCACGATGCAGTATACGCAGTCGTACTCCTCCTGCAGGGCCACCCAGTTTTTGATGGCGCCCATATAAGAGCCCAGGGTCAGCTCGCCGCTGGGCTGGATGCCGCTGAAGATCCGCTTTTTCTTGTTTTCCATGACATACCTCGCTGTCCGGCCCCGGAGCGCCGGGGCCTGCTCAATTTTATTAGTTTACCATAAATGGAGGGAAAGTGCAATTGCCGGAGGAGAAAAACCGATGGGGTTTCCCTTCATAGATCATGAGCCATACCGTCCGCCCCTTTCCAAACGCCGGCCGTTTCCGGGGGAGGGGCGTCAAAAAAAGACCTCCGCCCCAAGAAAAGACCTGTAAACAGGAATCTTTGGGACAAAAGCCTTGAAACTTCTGCGGTGCCACCCAAATTGGCGGTTTCAAACCGCCCGCTCGGCGGCGCGCCGACACGCGCCTTTCCTTGGTAACGGGGGAAAAGCCCGTCGGAGCATAATGAGGGAACCTGTTCCCCGTTCAGCCCGCCCTCGGCGGTCCATTCGACAGGCTTGCTTCTGCCGCCCTTCCAGCACCGGCGGCTCTCTTTGAGAACCAAGGCCCCGTCTACTTGTCCGCGTCGTCGGTTTGCGCTCTTGTGTTTTGTACAGCATACGCCTCCGAAGGCGGTTTTGTCAAGTACTGAAATGGGCTTCGGTGAATTTCTCACAAAAAAGATTGTTAAAAAAATTGACAAGTTATCGGTTTTGAGCTAAACTATAGCTGTTGTGATAAAATTTTGGTTGGGAGTGAGGGCTTTGAAGAAAGAAAATGTCTCCGACGCCGTGATTCGGCGGCTGCCCCGTTACTACCGGCAACTGACGGAGCTCTGTGCCAAGGGCGTAGTGCGCATTTCCTCCCATTCCCTGGGCCAGGAGATGAACATCACCGCCTCCCAGATCCGCCAAGACTTGAGCTGCTTCGGCGAATTCGGCCAGCAGGGCTACGGTTATAACGTGGAGGAGCTCCATACGGAGATCGGCCGGATTTTGGGGGTGGACAACGACCACCATCTGGTCATGATCGGCGTGGGCAACCTGGGCCACGCCCTGCTGCAAAACTTCCCCTTTGCCCAGACGGGCTTCACCGTGGATGCCGCGTTTGATATCTCCCCCGCCGTCACCGGCACCCGGGTCAATGGCGTGCCCATCTATTCCATGGACGAGGTGGACGCCTTCATCCGTTCCCACAGCGTGGATGTGGTGGTGCTGACGATTCCCCAGTCCATCGCCCAGGAGACGGCGGACCGCCTCATTGCCCTGGGGGTCCGGGGCTTCTGGAATTTCACCAACGTGGAGATCACCAGCAGCCGGCCCGATGTGAAGATTGAGAACATCCACTTTGCCGACAGTCTGCTGACTCTGAGCTACCGCATCGCCAACCGCTGACTTCGGAAGCGGAGAAAGGGACCCTCATGCGAACAAAAATCCTCATCCTGTTCCCGCTGTGCCTGCTGGCGGCGGCCGCCGTCTGGGCAGCCGCCGCCGGGGACGCAGCGGACCCGCTGGCCTCCCTATCTTACCTCAACGGCGTTTTTGCCAGCAAGGTCGATGCCGCCGTAGATGCCCGCTTGGAAAACGCCGGCGGCGCGTTCGCGGATAGCGGCGGGACCGCCGCGCCCATAGGGACTGCGGTCTCCTGGACGGATAGCCGCTTGAAGCGGGACGATATCTTGCAGTCTGTCACCGGGGACGGCGTGCTGCTGCTGGCGGGGAGCGTGCAGGTGAGCTACGCCTCCGGCGCGGTGGTGGACGTGACGGATGGGACGGTGCTTCCCAGTGGGGGAAGCCTGGCGGTCCGGCACCGGTATCTGGTGGCGGAGGACACCGCCGCGAATTTCACCGTCACCAGCAAGACCGCCGTGGTAGACTGGCAGGGGGCCTGTACGTTCCACGAGTCGATCTCCACGGACTACAACGCCATGGCGGAGGCGCTGAAAGCCATGCACCTCTTCCAAGGCAGCTTTACCGGCTACGGCCAGGGCTTTGACCTGGAAGTGGCGCCCACCCGGCTGCAAGCGCTGATTATGTTTATCCGGGTGCTGGGGGAGGAGAGCGAGGCCCTGGCCTGGAACGGGACCTCTCCCTTCCGCGATGTTCAGCCCGGCACCAACGGCGCGAAGTATGTGGGCTACGCCTTTGAAAAGGGCTATACCAACGGCTACAGTGCCACGGAGTTCCGCCCCTCCAGCCTGGTGAACGCCCGGCAGTATACGGAGTTCATCCTCCGGGCCCTGGGTTACAGCTCCGCCGCCAACACGGACCTGTCCGATACGCTGGACCGGGCCCAGAGCGCGGGCCTTCTGACGGAGGGGGAGGCGGCCATGCTCCAGCGGGACCCCTTCCTCCGGGCGGAGCTGGTGTATATCTCGTACTACGCGCTGGAGGTCCCGGTGGCCGGCACGGGCCGGACCTTGGCCCAGCAGCTGATGGACAAAGGGGTCTTTACCCAGTTTGAGCGGGACGCCGCGCCGCCGGTGCTGAACTGGCGTTTTTAAGGAACCACTGATTAAGGACACCGCCTGCGGAAAGACGCCCGCAGGCGGCTGTCTTTTAGTCACCACCCCGGGCGGAGGGCATATGATGAACTGAGACCGCTCCGATTCGGTCTACATCTCTCAGGAGGTTTCATCATGTGCAATAATGGCTTTGGCGGCGGCAGCTGCTGCTGGATCATCATCCTGCTGATCATCGTCTGGTGCTGCTGCGGAAACAACAGCTGGGGCGGAAGCAGCTGCGGCTGCAACTGCGGCTGCAACTGTGGCGGATGCAACTGCGGAGGCTGCAACTGCGGCGGCTGCAACTGCGGATGCAACAACAACTGCGGCTGCAACCCTGCTCCCTGCTGCTAAGTTCCGTTTTTTAGGGGCTGTGGGGACTCTCGGCGGCTATGCCGCTTAGAGGCCCCGTATACCCGGAGGATAAGCGGAATGAAAAGGACGCCCGCGCGCTCTGGCGGTCCGGCAAGATCCCGGGGCGGCGGCAGTCCAGCGGATGCGCTGACGGTACTTTTTACCAATGATGTCAGGAAAGCCCCGGACCCTGCTGGGTCCGGGGCTTTTTCAGGGTTTCCGGTCTTTTTTCAACAGGGCTTCCGCCAGCTTTGCCCCGGCCCAGCCCACGGCGGCTCCCAGCAGGACGCCGCCCAGAACGTCGGTGGGCCAGTGGACGTAGAGGTATAGCCGGGAGAAGGCCGTCGCCGCCGCCAGGGCCAGCGCCGGACGCCAGAGGGGGCTCCCGGAGGCTTTCAGGGCAAAGACCACGGCAAACGCCGCCGCCGTATGTCCGGAGGGAAAGGAGGCGTCCCCCGGCGGAGGAACCAGCAGGGAGAGGTCCGGGCGGAAGGCGAAGGGCCGGATGCGGCCGATAAGGGGCTTTAAAATCTTATTGCAGGTAATCAGGTCCAGGGCCAGGGCAAAGGCGGCGGAGAGGCCGCGGGCCCGCTGCCGCCGGATGAGGAGCAACACGGCGGCCAAAAGAATCCAGACCTCGCCGTGGTTGCTCAGGCCGCTGACAAAGGGCATCAGCCAGTCCAGAAAGCCGCAGCGGAGATGGAGCTGTATCCAGTCCAGAATGCCCAATTCCAGTTCCATGCCGTCCCTCCTTATGCGGGCGGGGCGTCCAGCCCCGGTTTCCTCCCCTGCGGGAAAGGATTACTCCAAAACCGCGCCCCGGGCGGCGCTGGTCACCAGCTTGGCGTAGCGGGCGGCGTAGCCGGTTTTGATTTTGGGCTCCGGGCAGACCCACTTGGCCCTCCGGGCCTCCAGCGTGTTCGGGTCCACCTTTAGGGAGATGGAGCACTTGGCAATGTCGATGGCAATGGTGTCCCCGTCCTCCACAAAGGCGATGGGGCCGCCCTGAGCCGCCTCGGGGCAGACGTGGCCGATGGAAGCGCCTCGCGTGGCGCCGGAGAAGCGGCCGTCGGTGATGAGGGCCACGCTCTCGCCCAGTCCCATGCCGCAGATGGCGGAGGTGGGGTTCAGCATCTCCCGCATGCCGGGACCGCCCTTGGGGCCCTCGTAGCGGATGACCACCACGTCCCCGGCCTGGATTTTCCCGGCGTAAATGGCGGCGATGGCGTCCTCCTCGCAGTCGAAGACCCGGGCGGGGCCGGTGTGGGCCATCATTTCGGGAGCCACGGCGGAGCGCTTCACCACGCAGCCCTCCGGGGCCAGGTTGCCCTTCAGCACGGCGATGCCGCCGTCGGGGGAGTAGGGGTTCTCGATGGGGCGGATCAGCTCGGGGTTCCGGTTCTCCACGCCCTCCAGATTCTCGGCAATGGTCTTTCCGGTGCAGGTAATCAGGGAGGTATCCAGAAGGTTCTGCTTCGTAAGCTCCTTCATGACGGCATAGACGCCGCCCGCGCCCTCCAGGTCCTCCATGTAGGTGTCCCCGGCGGGGGCCAGGTGGCAGAGATTGGGCGTTCTGGAGGAAATCTCGTTGGACATGTCCAGGTCCAGCTCAATGCCGCACTCGTGGGCGATGGCGGGGAGGTGGAGCATGGTGTTGGTGGAACAGCCCAGGGCCATGTCCACGGTCTCGGCGTTGTGGAAGGCGGCCTCGGTCATGACGTCCCGGGGGCGGATGTTCTTCTCCACCAGCTCCATGATTTTCATGCCGGTGTGCTTGGCCAGCCGCAGCCGGGCGGACCAGACGGCGGGGATGGTGCCGTTGCCCCGGAGGGCCATGCCGATGGCCTCGGTGAGGCAGTTCATGGAGTTGGCGGTGTACATGCCGGAGCAGGAGCCGCAGGTGGGGCAGGCGTTGTTCTCATAGTCCTCCACGCCCTCCTGGTCCAGCTTCCCGGCGTAGTAGCTGCCCACGGCCTCGAACATGTGGCTGAGGCAGGTCCGCCGCCCGTCGTTCAGCCGCCCCGCCAGCATGGGGCCGCCGGAGACAAAAACAGCGGGGATATTCAGCCGGGCGGCGGCCATGAGGAGGCCGGGGACGTTCTTGTCGCAGTTGGGAATCATGACCAGCCCGTCGAACTGGTGGGCGATGGCCATGGCCTCGGTGGAGTCGGCGATGAGGTCCCGGGTGATGAGGGAGTACTTCATGCCTACGTGGCCCATGGCGATGCCGTCGCACACGGCGATGGCGGGGAACTCCACCGGCGTGCCGCCGGCGGCCCGGACGCCGGCCTTGACGGCCTCGGCGATCTTGTCCAGGTTCATGTGGCCGGGAACAATCTCGTTATAGGAGCAGACGACGCCGATCAGCGGGCGCTCCAGCTCCTCCTTGGTGTAGCCCAGGGCGTAAAAGAGGGACCGGTTGGGGGCCCGTTCGATGCCCTGGGTGACGTTGCGGCTGCGTTCTTTCATATGCTGTCTGCCTCCTATGTGTCCGGGCGGAAGCCCGGGAAAAGTCCGTTTTAAGCTGGATTTTTATCATAATATAGAATTCCGTTCCTGTCAAGCCGCAGAGTGTCTCAAGACGCATCTCAAGGCGCATTTAAGGAAGCACTGATTTAATCCCCGCGCACATCTTTACGCCATAAATTTCCG
>CAJTVF010000066.1 GCA_910579435.1 uncultured Oscillibacter sp. | reverse complement strand
CGGGAATTTATGGCGTGAAGCTGTGTGCGGGGATTTAATCAGTGGTTCCTTAACAGTACAAAGGCCATTCGCCTGTATCTCAGCGCCTTGCGGCACATCAGCGGCGAGGAGCTGGAGCCCAGGAAAAAAGAGCTGCGTCTAGGCCTTGTTTGAAAAATGGCAAAGCGCCGTCTTTGGGCATCTTTTTCCGCCAGGACTGCGTTGATTGGACTTGAAATCCGTCAGGATTCCTGCGTCCAATCGCCTTGCCTGGCAAAAAAATCTGCTCCAATCCAGCATTCCGCCAATTTTCAAACAAGGCCTAATCTTGAACGCAAAAAAGAAAGAATTGGCTTCCGCAACATAACCTCCGGTTTATCCCTCCCACGTTCCTCTTTCCCAAAAGTATCATCGCAGGTTATACAGCAAAAAAGGGCACGGCAGCCATCATGGCTTGCCGTGCCCCCCCCATTTTTTATAGGCGGTCCCCCGCCAATGGCGGGGGACCGCTTTCGATACGTACTGTATTTTTTCGACAGTATACTACAAACAGCAGTTATCTCTGTCCCTTGTCGTAGGGCACGCCCTCCGCCTTGGGAGCCCGGGACTTCTTGGACGTGAAGGCCAGCACCACCAAAGAGATGATGTACGGCAGCATGTTGTACATGGCCGCCGGGAGGTTCAGGGCCTTCAGGAAGTCGAAGCCGGAGTACACATTGCCCAGCGCCCGGAAGAAGCCGAAGAGCAGCGCCGCCAGGGCAATGCGGGTGGGCTTCCACTGGCCGAAAATCATAACGGCCAGAGCCAGGAAGCCGAAGCCCGCCACGCCGTTCTCGAATTTCCATTCGCTGACGCCGGCGGTGATGTACACAATGCCGCCCAGGCCGCCCAGCATACCGGAAATCAGCACGCCGGCGTAGCGCATCTTATAGACGTTGATGCCCACGCTGTCCGCCGCCTGGGGATGCTCGCCGCAGGCCATGAGCCGGAGGCCGAAGCGGGTCTTGTACAGGGAGACATAGGACCCAATCAGGGCCAGAGCCGCCAGCAGCATGAACCAGTTGAACTCAAAGCCGCCAAGGTTCACCAGGAACGCCTTCTTGGCATTGATGTACTGGATGGTGGAGGAAACGTTGTCCACGCTTTCGGCGGTGTTCATGGCCTTGACAAAGACCGTGGCCGCCGCAGTGCCCAGCAGGTTCATGGCGGTGCCCACCAGGGTCTGGTCCGCCTTGAAGTTGATGGCGGCCACCGCCAGCAGCAGGGAGTAAATCACGCCCAGGGCGATGGCGGCCAGCACCACCAGCAAAATCATGCCGAAGGCGGGCGTGCTGTCCGGCAGGAACTTCATCATCAGCGCGCCGCCCAGGGCACCCATGACCATGATGCCCTCCAGGCCGATGTTGATGACGCCGGAGTGCTCGGAGAAGCAGCCGCCCAGGGCCACCAGCAGCAGCACCGACGCGAAAATCAGCGTGTATTGCAGAAGTAAGATCATTTCCCGTCGCCTCCTTTCCCGGCAGCCGCCTGTTTCTTCTCATCCCGGCGGTTCAGCCAGGCGTTCAGCGCCGTCTTGAAGAAGAGGACAAAGCCGCAGAGGTAGATGATCAGCGCGGAGATAAAGTCGGAAATCTGGGAGGAGTACATGGTTTTATCCACATACGCGCCTCCGTTGGTGATGTGCTGGATGAAGTAGGAGGAGAAGATGGCCCCGATGGGGTTCAGCCCGCCCAGGAAGGCGGCGGCGATGCCGTTGAAGCCCATGGCGGGGACGGCGGACTGGGTGCACTGCCACTGCTCAAAGCCCGTGAGGAAGAGCATGGCCGCGCCCATTCCGGCCAGGCCGCCGGCGATGGCCATGGTGAGGATTAGGTTCTTCCGCTCCCGCATGCCGCAGTATTTGGCGGCGAACTTGTTACAGCCGGTGGCTTTCAGCTCATAGCCCAGCTTGGTCTTCTCCAGCAAAACCCAGACCAGCACCGCCGTCAGAATCGCCAGAGGAATCGCCAAGCCCACGTACTGGTTCTTGCTGAACAGGGCGCCCAGGCCCAGGGAGGGGAGAATGGCCCCCTCGTTGGTACTGGCCAGGGTAAAGGTATAGGGGCTGGTCTCCTCCTTCACCAGGGTCAGCAGCATGTTCACGGCGTAGAGGCTGATCCAGTTCAGCATGATGCAGGAGATAACCTCGTTGACGTTGCAGTAGGCTTTCAGCAGGCCGGAAACCGCCCCCAGGGCGGCCCCCGCCAGGATGGCGGCGATGAGGCACAGGAACCAGGGCAGCTTCAGCCCCAGGGCGCAGTACAGCGCCGCTCCAGTGCCGACGACGTACTGGCCCGCCGCGCCGATGTTGAACAGGCCCACCTTATAGGCGAAGAGCACGGAGAGGCTGCACATCAGCAGGGGCGCGGTTTTCACCAGGGTGCTGCCGAAGTAGCGGAGCTGGGCTGTGGACTTGGAGTAGGTCATAAAGTTCTCCACGATGGCCACGATGGCCCCGTTGGCTCCGGCGGGGTTGATGAGAAGCAGGGCGATGTAGCCCACCAGCAGACCCAGCAGAATACACAGCAGGGACGCCAGGAGAGACTGGACCGCGCCGCTGCGCAGCAGGGAGGTCTTTTCTTTTTTCATGCCTTACGCCCCCTTCTTCTTCGCGCCGGCCATGTAGAGGCCCAGCTCTTCCACCGTGACTTCCTTGGGGTTGAACTCGCCCACGATCTCCCCCTCGTACATGACGAGAATGCGGTCGGAGACGTTCATGACCTCGTCCAGCTCCAGGCTCACCAGCAGCACGCCCTTCCCGGCGTCCCGCTGGGCCACGATCTGCTTGTGTATGTACTCGATGGCGCCCACGTCCAGGCCCCGGGTGGGCTGGACGGCAATGAGCAGCTCCGGATTCTTGTCAATCTCCCGGGCGATGATGGCCTTCTGCTGGTTGCCGCCGGACATGCTCCGGGCGGCTGTAATGGGACCCTGGCCGGAGCGGACGTCGTACTGGCCGATGAGGCCCACGGCGTATTCCCGGATAGCCTTCCGCTTCAGGAAGCCCACAGGGGTGACAAAGTGGCTCTCAAAATACCGCTGGAGCACCATGTTGTCCTCCAAGGAGTAGTCCAGCACCAGGCCGTGCTTGTGCCGGTCCTCGGGGATATGGCTCATGCCGGAGGTGTTCCGCTTGCGGATGGGGACCTTGGTGATATCCTGGCCGTTCAGGATCAGCGTGCCCTCCTTCAAAGGCTCCAGGCCGGAGATGCCATACACCAGCTCCGTCTGGCCGTTGCCGTCGATGCCCGCGATGCAGACGATCTCGCCCCGGCGGACCTGGAAGCTCACATCCTTGACCGCGTTGTTCTTGTGCCGCTTGGAGGCCACGGTCATGCCCTTCACGTCCAGCACCACCTCGCCGGGCTTGGCGGGGGCCTTTTCCACCACGAAGTTCACGTCCCGGCCCACCATCATCCGGCTCAGCTCCTCCTGGGAGCTTGTGGCGATATCCACGGTTCCGATGTACTTGCCCTTGCGCAGCACGGAGCAGCGGTTGGCGACGGACATGATCTCATTGAGCTTGTGGGAGATGAAGAGGATGCTCTTCCCCTCGGCGGAGAGGTTTTTCATAATCTGCATCAGCTCGTCGATCTCCTGGGGGGTCAGCACGGCGGTGGGCTCGTCGAAAATCAGGATCTCGTTCTCCCGGTACAGCATCTTCAAAATCTCGGTGCGCTGCTGCATGCCCACGGTGATATCCTCCACCAGGGCGTCGGGGTCCACATGGAGACCGTATTTCTCGGAGAGGCTCAGCACCTTCTCCCGGGCCTCCGCCTTCTGGAGGAAGCCGTGCTTGCAGGGCTCCACGCCCATGATGATGTTGTCCAGCACCGTGAAGCACTCCACCAGCTTGAAATGCTGATGCACCATGCCGATGCCCAGGTCATTGGCGTCGTTGGGGTCCTTGATGGACACCACCTGGCCGTCCTTTTTGATGACGCCCTCCTCCGGCTGGTACAGTCCGAAGAGCACGCTCATCAGCGTGGATTTCCCCGCGCCGTTTTCGCCGAGCAGCGCGTGGATCTCGCCTTTTTTCAGCTGTAGGGTGATATTGTCGTTTGCCACGATGCCGGGAAAACGTTTGGTAATATTCAGCATCTCAATGGCGTAACTCTGTTCCAATTTCACAACCTCCTTCTCTGTTTCCTGGAACCGCTGGCGGGAAAACGGTTCTTGTTCATTGTACCATATCCCGATGGAGATTTCAAAGCATTTTTTGAAAATTTTCACAAAGTCGACCTTTTTCTCCTCAAGCCGCCGGAAAGTAAAAAAGTGAGGACGGGAAAGTCCCGTCCTCACTCTGCTTGAGTGGCTTTTTACTTGATGTTGCCCAGGTCGTTGACCGTGATATTGGAGACGGCGGGCATGGCGGAGATGTCGTCGGACACGGTGATCTTGCCGTCGAACATATCCTTCACCAGGGCCTTGTAGTCGTCCTGGGTGAAGCCGTCGCCCCACAGGGTGGTGTCCATGGGCAGGAGGACATAGTTGGCGCTGGGATCGTCGCCGGAGACCAGGCCCAGGGCCTCGGCCTTGCCGCCGTAGTTGGCAAAGTTGCCCGCAACTACTTCGTCCAGCATGTGGTTGACCGTGGCGGCCAGGCCCTTCATGGCGGAGGTCAGGGTCACGCCCTCGCCGTAGGCGGCGTCCAGGGTGAAGCTCTGGTCCACGTCCACGCCGATGACCTTGGTGCCGGGAACCTTGGCGGCCGCCTCACCGGCGGAGGTGCAGATGCCGCCGCCGCAGGCGAAGACCGCCTGAACGCCCAGGTTCTGATACCAGTTGTCCGTGTAAGCGGTGATGTCGGGATCTCCGAAGAACTGGTTGCCGTAGACATACTCGATGGTAGCGTCCACGCCCAGCTCACCGGCGGCGGCGTCCACGCCCTGGATGAAGCCATAGCCGAAGCGCTGCACGGCGGGAACGGCCATGCCGCCCAGGTAGCCCAGGTGGGTGTAGCCCAGCTTCACGGCGGCGACGCCGGCCATGTAGCCGCAGAGCTCTTCCTTATAGACGGCGCAGTACACATTGCTGGGAACGGTGCCGCCCACGTCGCCCTCGCTGACGTCCAGGGCGATGAAGCTGATCTCGGGATAGACGTCGGCTACCTCGGTGATGGTCTCACCAAAGGCGAAGCCGGGCATGACGATGACGTTGTAATCCTCGTCAGCGGCCTTTTCCACCATGGCCACGCGCTCGGCGGTGGAGTCGCCGGCGGGCTTGTAGTAGGTGAATTCCACGCCGTTGGCCTCGCACCAGGCCTTGCTGGCCTCGTAGGTGGTCTGGTTAAAGGACTGGTCCGTGATGTCGCCGTAGTCCGTGATCATGGCGACCCGGATGTCGGCTCCGCCCTCGCTTCCGCCGTCGTCGGCGGGAGTGGCGGCGGGCTCCTGCTGGCTGTCGCCGGAATCGCCGGAATCACCGGAGTTCCCGGAGTCGTTGCCTCCGCAGGCGGCCAGGGACAGAACCATCGCTAAAGTCAGCAGGATCGCAAATAACTTCTTCATTGCTATCAACCTTCCTTCCATATGTTCCTCTGAAAAACAGAGGTCGGCCTCTGTGGGCCAAGCCCATTATAACAAGTCCTTTTTCAGATTTCAACCGGATTTCTGAAATGTTTTCCTTTTCGTCAAAATTCCGGGAGAACTCCATCGCTTTTCACAAAAGAGGCGGGATTTTCTCCCTCTAATTTCACCGTTTTGCCATCCGGACGGCGGTTTCCAGGGCAATCTCCATCATCTCCGTCAGAGAGGACTGCCGCTCCGCCGGGGGCAGGGCTTCCCCGGTGACCAGGTTGTCCGTGACGGTGCAGATGGTCAGGGCCCGCCTTCCCGCCTCGGCGGCGTTCATATAGAGGCCCGCCGTCTCCATGTCAATGGCCAGCACCCCCATGGGGGCCCATTCCAGGCCGCTTCCCGTCTTGTAATAGAACACGTCGGAGCTGAGGATGTTCCCCACCGGGGGCTCCACCCCCCGCTCCCGGGCCGCCGCCACGGCGGTCTCCAACAGGCGGAAATCCGCGATGGGGGCAAAGACCCCCGGGAGGCCGAGGTGATGGGCGAAGTTGGAATCCGTACAGGCCCCCTGGGCGAGGACCAGGTCCCGGAGCTTCAGCTTCTCGGACAGCGCCCCGGTGGTGCCCACCCGGATGATGTTCTCCACGCCGTAAAAGTGGAAGAGCTCGTGGGAATAGATGCCGATGCTGGGGATGCCCATGCCGGAGGCCATGGCGGAAACGGGAACGCCCCGGTAGGTCCCCGTCCAGCCCTGGATGCCCCGGACATTGTTCACCAGCCGGGGATGCTCAAAAAAGGTCTCCGCGATGAACTTCGCCCGGAGGGGGTCGCCGGGCATGAGGACCGTCGGGGCGAAATCGCCCATGGCGGCCTCATTGTGGGGCGTGCCCATATCAGCCCTCCAGGGCCTTCACGGCCTTGACGACGCGGCTGGTGCCCAGGCGGGAAGCCCCCAGGTTGATAAAGTCCTCCGCGTCCTTCAGGTCGGCGATGCCGCCGGCGGCCTTGATTTTCACGTCCGGGCCCACATGCTTGGCGAAGAGGGCCACGTCCTCCCGGGTGGCTCCGCCGCCGCCGAAGCCGGTGGAGGTCTTGATATAGTCCGCGCCGGAGGCGGTGACGATTTCGCACATCTTCACTTTTTCCTCATCGGTGAGGAGGCAGCACTCGATGATGACCTTCAGGAGCTTCCCCCTGCAGGCGTCCTTGATGGCCTTGATCTCCGCCAGCAGATCATCCCACTTCCGGTCCTTCACCCAGCCGATGTTGATGACCATGTCCACTTCCTCCGCGCCGTTTTCCACCGCGTCTGCCGCCATGAAGCACTTGGCCGCGGTGGTGTCGTAGCCGTTGGGGAAGCCGATGACGGTGCAGATGGCCAGCTTGCCCCGGACATACTCCGCCGCCTGTTTCACGTAGCTGGCGGGGATGCAGACGCTGGCGCACTGGTATTTCATCCCGTCGTCGCAGATGGCCTTGATCTCCTCCCAGGTGGCTCCCTGGGCCAGCAGGGTATGGTCGCACTTTCCAAGGATTTCCTTCAGTTCCATTTCAGCGTTCTCCTTTACAATTATAATTAAGATCCCGGCTCAGGGGGAAAGGTCTACCCTTTGATTATACCAGACCATCCGCCGCCTGTCTAGTAGGCAGATGGTCACGTTCCCCACTTGCAAAGCCGGTTTTACCGTGCTACAATAGAACAAATATTCTTGATGGAGGCTTATCCCATGAAAAAACGAATCCTTCCCCTGCTCTGTGCCTTGATGCTGCTTCTGGGCGCGGTCCCCTCCGCCGCCGCCCTGGAGGGGGAATCCCGGCGTGCCGCCGGGACCCTGGCGGGCCTCGGCCTCATTGACGCCGTTCCTTCCGAAGAGGCCCTGGACCGCCCCGCCGCCCGCATACAGGGGACGAACCTGCTGGTGCGCCTCTCCGGCGCGGGCAAAGCCGGCCTGCCCACCGGCGTGCAGGACTACGCTGCGGCCCAGGGCTGGACCACCGTCACCGGAGGGCAGGAGGACCCTCTGCCCACCGCCGAGTTCTGTGCCTCCCTGCTGCGTCTGCTGGGGTATGAGGGCTTCACCGACGAGAACGCGGACAAATTTGCCCGGCGGACGGCCCTGACCACCCGGGACTATGGCGAGACCCTCACCCTGGGGAACCTGTACCAGCTGGCCCTGGACGCCCTGGCTTTCCCCGCCAAAGACGGCGGGACCCTGGCCCAGAGCCTGGTGGAAAAGGGCCGCTGCACCCAGGCCCAGATCCGGAGCTTCTTCCCGGAGGAGCTTACCGCCCGGCAGGTGGCGGACCGCCACATGGCCGCCGCTTTCCAGCTGGATGTGTACTACACGGAAAACGCCTATAAGGAAAACATCCGGAGCAACGGCGGCAGCGGCTTCTTTGTCTCTGCCGGCGGGCTGGCCGTCACCAACTACCACACCATTGAGGGCGCCGTCCAGGCCACGGTCACCCTCATCACCGGCGAGACCTTCCTGGTGGACCGGGTGCTGTTTTACGACCCCAACACGGACCTGGCCCTGCTGCGGGTCTCCAAAACCTCCACGGACAAGACGGAGGTCCCCTTCTTCTCCTTCCTGGAGATTGCGGAGGAGCCGGAGCTCCGCCGGGGAGACCGGATCTACACCCTGGGCGTGCCCCTGGGCATCACCCCCGCCATCAGCGAGGGAATCGTCAGTGCCACGGACCATATGGTCTCCAAATTCAGCGCCCCCTGCGTCGTCAACACCGCCGACATCTCCCACGGCAGCAGCGGCGGCGCCCTGCTGAATATTTACGGCCATGCGGTAGGCGTCACCTCCGGGGCCTATGAGGCGGGAAACAGCCTGTACATCTCCGTCTCCCTGTCCCCCGTCCTGGCAGCGGACTGGGAGGCCGAGGGCCTTACCCTGGCGGAGGTCAAGGCCGAGGTGCAGAAGCAGGGATGAGTTCCGGAGAATTCCCGGAGAATTTTCTCGAATACCCCTTGAAAACCGGGAAATGTTGTGGTATGATAGGAAGCTGTCAAATACGATTCACGCTTCGCGTGATTTCATTTGGAGGTAGAACGTCTTGAAAATCGCCATCACTGTTTTGCAGCTCCTTTGCGGTCTGGGCATTATCCTGATCGTGCTGTTCCAGTCCGGCAAGAGCGCCGGCCTCTCCGGCGCCATCGGCGGCGTGGCCGACTCCTTCCTGGCCAAGAACAAGGCCAAGACCATGGACGCCAAGCTGGCCCGCGCCACCAAGTGGATCGGGGCCCTGTTCCTGATCCTGACCCTGGTGCTGCTGATTCTCGGCTGAGCAAAGCAAACGGCCGCCTCTCGGGTATTCCTGGGAGGCGGTTTCTTTTTTGAATTTATTTCAAACAAATGTTTGCTTTTTGCCCCCAAGTGTGCTATACTGAGGAAAATACCTGCGTCCCGGCGGCGCTCAGGAGGTCCTGTTATGGCGAAGCTCACCCATATGCAGCAGAAGGTCTATGACTACATTGTCTCCTGCATCCAGACCCAGGGCTATCCGCCCTCCGTCCGGGAAATCGGTGACGCAGTGGGACTGAAATCCCCCTCCACCGTCCATTTCCACCTGAAGCACCTGGAGGAGGCCGGGGTCATCGCCAAGGGCGCCGGAAAGGGCCGGGCCATCGCCCTCACCGAATCCCCCGCCCCCCGGGACCGGGTGCCCATTGTGGGCAATGTGGCCGCCGGAAGCCCCATCCTGGCGGAGGAGTGCATTGAGGACTACCTCCCCTTCGACGCCGGAGGCCGGGAGGGGGAGTACTTCGCCCTGCGGGTCCGGGGCGAGTCCATGCTGAACGCCGGCATCCTGCCCGGGGACCTGGTGGTAGTCCACAGCCAGCCCACCGCCCGGCACGGGGAGATCGTGGTGGCCATGATTGAGGACGAAGCCACGGTAAAGCGCCTCTCCCTCCGAGGCGGCCAGGTCTGGCTGCTGCCGGAGAACGACGGCTACTCCCCCATCGACGGCACCTACGCCAAAATTTTAGGAAAGGTGGCTGCCGTGGTGCGGCACTATTGATCCGCTTTCTCACAGGTTGACCCCCGGCTGGGGCCGGTCCGGCACTTCCGGACGACCCCGGCTTTTCTTTTTCATGACCTGGAGACATCGGTTTTGCGCGCCAAAAGAAGACATCATACGACTGTGTAGAAATATTATCTCTCAGGCCCCTGAGATTTTGGAACTTCCTCCATTGACAGCGGCCCCGCCCCGGGTGTAAACTTCAACACAACAAAGCGATAAGGCAAACGGCGTTGATGGAGAAAAGTACCGGAGGGCGTTCCGCCCCAGTGAGCGGGGGACAGTGGAAACCCCGCGCAAAGAACCCCCGGGAAGAACACTCCGTAGCCCCAAGCTGAACCCGGGCCTCCCTTCCCCGGCAGTAAGCGCGGCGAGTTGTGATCGTTACCTCACACAGGCTTGTTAGAGCCTTGAAGGTGACCGTCCCCGGTCAAACGGGGAGGTAAATTAGGTGGCACCGCGGATAGCAGCTATTCGTCCTAAGTTTTAGGAGATAGCTGCGTTTTTCTTTTCCCGGACAGGGAAAGCAAACATATTTCGGAGGTGCTTTTTATGTGTTCCATCATGGGTTTTGAGAAAAAGGAACTGACCAGGGAGGAGCTTCTGCCCTTCTTCGACCGCACGGTCTCCCGGGGACCCGACATGTCCCGCGTGGCCGAGACCCCCTCCGGCTGGCTCTGCTTCCACCGCCTGGCCATCATGGGCCTGACGCCGGAGGGAATGCAGCCCTTCCGGCTGGGGAAGGACTATCTGGTGTGCAACGGCGAAATCTACGGCTTCCGGCCCCTGAAGCGGCAGCTTCAGGAACAGGGCTATTCCTTCCGCAGCGGCAGCGACTGTGAGATTCTCCTTCCCCTCTACCGGGAGTACGGCCTGGAGATGTTCGCCCGGCTGGACGCGGAGTTCGCCCTGGTCCTCTACGACGGAAAGACGGATTCCCTTATCGCCGCCCGGGACCCCATCGGCATCCGGCCCCTGTTCTACGGGTACGACCGCTCCGGCGGCATCGTCTTCGCCAGCGAGGCCAAGAACCTGGTGGGGCTGTGCAGGGAAATCCGCCCCTTCCCGCCGGGGCACTACTACGCCGGAGGGCAGTTCGTCCGCTACGCCGACCTCACCACCGTGGACGGCTGCTGCCAGGACGACCTGGAGACCGCCTGCAAGCACATCCGCGACAAGCTCATCGCCGGGGTCGACAAGCGGCTGGACGCGGACGCGCCCTTGGGCTTCCTTCTCTCCGGCGGGCTGGACTCCAGCCTGGTCTGCGCCATCAGCTCCATCGTGCTGGGGAAGAAGATCCGCACCTTTGCCATCGGCATGGACACAGACGCCATCGACCTGAAATACGCCCGGGAGGCGGCGGACTACATCGGGGCGGACCACACCGAGATCTTTATGACCCGGGAGGAGGTCCTCCAGTCCCTGGACGGCCTCATCGCCCTGCTTGGCACCTGGGATATCACCACCATCCGGGCCAGCATGGGAATGTACCTCTGCTGCAAGGCCATCCATGAGCGGACGGACGTCCGGGTGCTGCTGACCGGGGAGATTTCCGACGAGCTCTTCGGCTATAAGTACACCGACTTCGCTCCCAGCGGCGAGGAGTTCCAGAAGGAGGCCAAGAAGCGGGTCGACGAGCTGTACATGTACGACGTGCTCCGGGCGGACCGCTGCATCTCCGTCAACTCCCTGGAGGCCCGGGTCCCCTTCGGCGACCTGGATTTCGTGCGGTACGTCATGGCCCTGGACCCCCGGCTGAAGCAAAACACCTACGGCATGGGAAAGTACCTGCTCCGCCATGCCTTTGAGAATGACCATCTCCTGCCCGAGGGCATCCTCTGGCGGCAGAAGGCCGCCTTCTCCGACGCCGTGGGCCACTCCATGGTGGACGATTTAAAGGCTTACGCCCAGGAGACGTACACAGACACGGAGTTCGAGACCCTGCGGCACAGGTACGATTACCACTGCCCGCCCTTCACCAAGGAGAGCCTGCTGTACCGGGAGATCTTCGAGAAGCACTACCCGGGCCAGGCGGCCATGATTCGGGATTTCTGGATGCCCAACAAGTCCTGGGAGGGCTGCGACGTGGACGATCCCTCCGCCCGGGCCCTGAGCAACTACGGCGCCAGCGGACAATGAACGGCCCTCTTCCGGGCCGGAAGTTTAGAAGTATTACCAATTGTGTTTGCATCGTTTTATGTTACGATTTAACATAAAGGCATCATGAAGCGGTACACTTCCCGATATCGGGAAGGAAGATAGTTGGAAAGAAACCCAGTAAGGGTGTCTTTCCTTTCAATCAAACGTTTTTCAACGAGTTGAAAAACGTCCAGCCTGCCGAACGCTTTCGGCAGGCATGAAATTGAGGAGGAAACGAGTATGAGTACCACCTTGCATCTCCCCGAGCTTTTCGGAAGCCGGGTCTTCAACGAGGAGACCATGAAGGACCGCCTCTCCCCCGCGTCCTACGGCGCGTGGAAAAAATGCGTCACCGAGGGCACGGCCCTGGATATCTCCACCGCCAATGAAATCGCCGAGGCCATGAAGCAGTGGGCCGTGGAGCGGGGCGCCACTCACTTCACCCACTGGTTCCAGCCCATGACCGGCGTCACCGCCGAGAAGCACGACAGCTTCATCAGCCCCACCGGCGGCGGGCGGATCATGATGGAATTTTCCGGCAAGGAACTGGTCCGGGGCGAGCCGGACGCCTCCTCCTTCCCCTCCGGCGGCCTCCGGGCCACCTTCGAGGCCCGGGGCTA
>CAJTVF010000065.1 GCA_910579435.1 uncultured Oscillibacter sp. | reverse complement strand
AATTTTCCCAAGGCTGTCACCAGCAAGATACCGTTCAAATATCCAGTTCACCACCGTGGCTTCGTCCGGATTTATTTCCAGCTCTCCATCAGAATTGATCGTGTATCCGTAGCATTTGCGCTTTGCCATTTTGGAACTGCCGTCCTGAAAGCCTTTCCGGAGACCGTTCTTGATTGCTTCACTTTTTTGTATCACGTTCATTATAATTCTCCTTCTACAAATAAGAATACCGCAGTGAAATTACTGCGGCACAAAGGTTTTATGTGATTATATATAAAAGTTGACAGACTACTCCCCTGGTGTAATCTGTCAACTTATCATGGTACGCCCTGAGGGATTCGAACCCCCGGCCTTCTGGTCCGTAGCTTGTCTGAGGGTTTACGGCAAGTGCTTTAGGCCCCATTTGATGCTGTTTGCTCAGAATATTGACAGCCCTTCGAACCACCCCTCGCACTGATTCCATAGAGCGATTTCTTGTTTTGGGTCACGCTATGGGTCGCAGATCTGGAAGCTTCACCGCACCACAGGCATGGACATAAAAATCTCAGCTATCTTTTAGATAGTCCACTGCGGAAAAGCATGGGTGATGCCGCTCAAAATTTGCCGTGCCATAAACAAAGAAAAGACCATGGCCGGATTTTGCTGTCAGAGTGTTTCCTCATACAGCTCCGGCCGGGAGAGATAGTGGTCGATCAGCGCCACCGCACCGCCCAGGGCGTCCAGCTCTGTCAGGGACCGGGTGTCGTAGGCGATCTCCATGGGCTGGCTCAGGGACAAGTAGCGGAAGGAGGAGAGTTGCTGGCGTATCCGCTGGTCAAAATACTCGTCCGCCACGGCGTAGTCCCCCACGAAGACTACCTTCTCCGGGCTGAACACCAGCGACACATTCCGCAAAAGGGCGGCGAACCGATCCGCCATATAGGCCACGTATTTCCGGGCGTAGGCATCCTCCTGCCGGGAGGAGGCGAAGAGGTGCCGCAGCTCCACCGCCTCCGCCGGAAGGCGGGACAGGGGAGAGCCCTCCGGCGGAGGGTCCCCGGCGATCATCTTCCGCACCCGGGCAACGGACACCAGCCGTTCTGCGCAGCCCCGGCTGCCGCAGCTGCAAAGCTCCGGGTCGTTCTGGTCCAGGATCATATGGCCGATCTCGCCCACCAGGGAGTTCCGCCCGTTCAGAATGCGCCCGTCCTGAATCAGCGCCCCGGAGAGTCCCCAGGAGGTGAACAGAACCAGAATGGACCGGTTTGGGTCCTCCTGCTCGTTGAGTATGGCCCGGCTGATGGATTTTCCGGCGTTCTCCTCGGAGAGCGCCGGGCCGGGACCGAAGATGCCCCGGAGATAGTCGCCAATTGGAACGTTCGCCCCCCAGTTGGGCGTGTGGACGCTGTATTTCAGCGTCAGATGGTCATAGTCCACGATGCCGGAGGAGGACAGGCTGACGCCATACAGCTCCTCCCGGTCGACCCCGGCCCGGGCCAGCAGCGCCAAGGCGCTGTTCTCGATGATGCGGAACGCCTCCTCGGGCGCGTCCGGGATGATCCAGGCCAGATGGGAGCTGTCTACCTTGTTCATGCGCATGTCGAACAGCGTCAGGCCCAGGTCCTCCGGCCACATGCGGATAGTCAGCAGGTACTTCCCGCAGGAAAAGCGGAAGTACTCCGGCTTCTTCCCCCCCAGCTCCGTGGAATCCCCTTTGCCGGAGCTGGCCAGAATCCCCTTTCCGCAAAAAAACTGGATGGCCTTCATCACCGTCAGTTTGCTGATGCCAGTGCGGGCCACCACGTCCGCCACCGAGTGGGGCCGGTTGTCCCGGAAGCAGGAGAGCACCATTTTCCGGTTTTGTATCTTTAAATTCGAGGGCAGCGCGGGGACAGGTTCGCCTCCGCGCTCCTTCGTTCTCTGGGCAGCCGCCTTCTCCATAGTTGCCCCTCCTTGTTGACTTGGTTTGATTATAACACAGCCTAATTTCAATTTCAACACGGGGTTAGATAGGTTATATTATTGCCAAACCAAAGAGCCCTCCAGTGGCGGAGCTAGGAAAAACTATCATCTCCTACAAAATAACAGTCATCTCCAGGGCGTTCTGTACAAAATTTGGCGGATTGCTATGGTTTCTGTTGACATTTTTCTGAGCGTCTATTACACTAGGAGCAAGGTCGGGCGGTAAATTTTTTAACCTAAGTTAGTAAATTTAATCGCCTAACATACCAAAATTTTTGATTGGAGGAAAAGGTACATGAAAAAGAAAGTCTCTGCGCTCCTTCTGGCAGCCGTGATGCTGCTCTCCCTGGCCGCCTGCGGCGGCGGCTCCGGTTCCGGCTCTGGTGACGGCGGCTCCGGCGGGAGCTCCGCCAGCGGCAAGACCGTGCTGAATCTCTGGGCTTTCACCGACGAGGTGCCCAAGATGGTCGACAAGTTCCTGGCCAGCCGTCCGGACTTTGCCGAAAAGTATGAGGTCAAGACCACCGTCATCGCCACCACCGACGGCGCCTACCAGCCCGCCCTGGACCAGGCCCTGGCCGGCGGCGGCTCCGACGCCCCGGATATGTACTGCGCCGAGGCCGCGTTCGTCATGAAGTACACCCAGGGCGACGCCGCCCACTATGCCGCCCCCTATGAGGACCTGGGCATTGACGTGGCCGGGGATATCCAGGCCGCCGACATCGCCCAGTACTCCGTGGACATCGGCACCCGGCCCGACGACGGCAAGGTGGTGGGCCTGGGCTATCAGGCCACCGGCGGCGCGTTCATCTACCGCCGCTCCATTGCCAAGGAGGTCTTCGGCACCGACGACCCCGACGCCATCGGGGCGGCCATCGGCGCGGGGAGCAACGGCTGGGAGAAGTTCTACGAGGCCGCCGAAACCCTCAAGGGCAAGGGCTACGGCATCATCTCCGGCGACGGCGACCTGTGGCACGCCGTGGAAAACAGCTCCCAGCAGGGCTGGATCGTGGACGGCAAGCTGAACATCGACCCCAAGCGGGAGGAATTCCTGGACCTGTCCAAGGAGCTCAAGGACAACAACTACCACAATGATACCCAGGACTGGCAGGACGCCTGGTTCGCCGACATGAAGGGCGAAGGGGACAAGGGCATCTTCGGCTTCTTCGGCCCCGCCTGGCTCATCAACTACACCATCGCCCCCAACTGCGGCGGCTCCGCCGTGGGCGAGGGAACCTACGGCGACTGGGCGGTCTGCGCGCCTCCCGTGGGCTTCTTCTGGGGCGGCACCTGGCTGATGGCCAGCAACAGCTCCGCCAACAAAGAGGCCGTGGGCGAGATCATCCGCTGGATCACCCTGGACTGCTCCGAGACCGGCCTCCAGTACATGTGGGCCAACGGAACGCTGAACGGCGAGGGCGGCACCAAGGACTGCGTGGCCTCCGGCACGGTCATGGAAATGAGCGACGGCTCCCTGGACTTCCTGGGCGGACAGAACATGTTCGACGCCTTTGTCCCCGCCAACCAGTACGCCAACGGAAAATGCCTGACCCAGTACGATGAAACCATCAACACCAAGTGGCGGGATCAGGTCCGGCAGTATACCTCCGGCACCAAGACCCGGGATCAGGCCATCAAGGACTTCAAGCAGGACGTGGCCGACAACCTGGACGTGACGGTGGATCTGGGCTGAGCCGATTTCTGGGCCAGTGGCCCAGACCATCTCGGGGCGGGCTCCGAGATGATGAGAGACTGCTTCCAGGCGAAAGGGGCCCGGAACGGGCCCCTTTCGCTCCGTTCTTCCTCTCCGGCCATGCCCGGCCAATCTGATTTCAAGGAGCTGAGATTTCATGAAGCAGCGAAAAGGCTTCAGCTACGCGAGGTACGGCTATTTGTTCAGCCTGCCCTTCATCGTGGCCTTCTGCGTCTTCTCCCTGTATCCCACCATTTACACCGCCCTCCTGGGCTTCACGGACTGCAAGGGCCTGGGAAACACGACCTGGCACTTCCTGACGGACGAGCCGTTCAAGAACTTTGTCAGCGTCCTTCAGAACCCCTCTTTTATTAAGTCCCTGGGCAACACCGTGAAGCTCTGGATTATGAACTTTATCCCCCAGATTACCTTGGCCCTGCTGCTGACGGCCTGGTTCACCAGCCACCGCCACAAGCTGGCCGGACAGGGCTTCTTCAAGGTCGTTTTCTATATGCCCAACATCATCACGGCGGCCTCCGTGGCCATTTTGTTCAACGCCCTCTTCGGCTATCCCACCGGTCCGGTAAACGATCTTCTTGTGACCACGGGAGTACTGAGCACGCCCTTCAACTTCTCCATCAATGCGACGGCGGCCCAGCTCATCGTGGCCTTCATCCAGTTCTGGATGTGGTATGGCTACACCATGATTATCCTGATCTCCGGCGTCCTGGGCATCAGCCCCGAGATTTACGAGGCGGCGGAGATTGACGGGGCCAACGACGTGCAGCTGTTCTTCCAGATCACCATTCCCAACCTGAAAACCATCCTGCTTTACACCCTGATCACCAGCATGATCGGCGGACTGAACATGTACGACATTCCCAAGCTGTTCCTGCTGGGCGGGCCGGACAACGCGACCCTGACCACCAGCGTGTTTATTTACAACCAGGCGTTCAGCGGGAGCTATCTCTACAACCGGGCCGCCGCGGCCAGCATGATTATGTTCCTCATCATCGCGGTGTTTTCCGGCGTGATTTTCCTGCTGATGCGGGACAAGGACGAGGGGAGGTAACCGGATATGAAACACGCGAAGCACTCCAACGGAAGGGCCTTCAAGATCGTGGCCTATACCGTGTGCGTCCTGCTGACCATCCTCAGCCTGATGCCCTTTATCATCATGCTGATCAACTCCACCCGCAGCACCTATGAGATTCAGCAGCACGCCATTTCCCTGGTGCCCTCCACCTACCTGATGAGCAACCTGAGCGTGCTGCTGGGCAAGACCTTCAATCCCATCCGGGGCTTCATAAACTCCATGATTATTTCCGTGGGCTCCACGGCCTGCACGGTGTATTTCTCCGCCCTCACCGCCTATGCCCTGGTAGCCTACCAGTGGAAGGGGCGCAAGACCTTTTTCACCGTCATCATGTGCGTGATGATGATCCCCGCCCAGGTCACCAGCATCGGCTTCTACCAGTTCATGTACCAGATCCACATGACCAACAACTTCCTGGCGCTGATCCTCCCCTCCATTGCCGCTCCGGCCACGGTGTTCTTCATGCGGCAGTTCATGCTGTCCTCTTTGCCTCTGGAGCTGCTGGACTCGGCCCGGATCGACGGCTCCGGGGAATTCAACACCTTCAACCGCATCGCGCTGCCCATCATGAAGCCGGCCATGGCCACCCAGGCCATCTTCTGCTTCGTCTCCAGCTGGAACAGCCTCTTCCTGCCCACCATCCTGCTGACGGACAACAGTAAATACACCATGCCGATCATGGTGGGCCTCCTTCGGGGCGATATTTATAAGACGGAGCACGGCGCGATCTATTTGGGCCTGACCCTGACGATCCTGCCCCTGTTCATCGTGTACTTCGCCCTGTCCAAGTACATCATCGCCGGCGTGGCCCTGGGCGGCGTGAAGGGCTGAGCCTATGGCGGACACGCGTAAGGCCGGGCCGGAGGAGGGGAGCCCCCTCCGGGCCTCCCTGGGCCAGGCCCTCCGCACCCTGGGGGACCTGATCGTCCTCAACTGGCTCTGCGTCCTCTGCGCCCTGCCGGTGGTTACCGCCGGGCCCGCCCTGTGCGCGCTGTACTATGTCACCTTGAAGCTGGCCCGGGGGGAGGAGGTCCGCACCCTGCGGGGCTTCCTGGACGCCTTCCGGGCCAACTTCAAGCGGGGTGCGGCCCTGGGCTTGCTGGTGCTGGCCCTGGGGGCTGTGGCGGCGGGGGACGCCTTTTTTGCCCTCCGGCAGGAGGGGGGCCTCCGGGTCCTGTTCCTGACCGTCGCCACCATCGTGGCGGTGATTGCCCTGACCCTGCTGTGCTATGTGTTCCCCCTTCAGGCCAGGTTCCAGAACACCTGGAAAGGGCAGGTGAAGAACGCCTTTGCCCTGGCTTTCTGCTCCCCGGGGCGGACGCTGCTGCTGTGGCTGATCGCCCTTTTGCCCGTCGCCGTCCCGCTGCTTCTGCCCCCGGTGGTCTTGCGGATGCTGGGCTTTGTGTATTTCATCGTGGGGGCCTCCGGCCCGGCGTGGCTGGCCTCCCGGGTGCTGTGGAGAATCTTCCGCCGGGTGCTCCCGGCGGAGGACGGAGAACCAAACTGAACCCAAAGGAGAATTGCTTATGGATCGAGAAACCGCGCGGCGGCGGGCCAGGGCTCTGGTGGCGCAGATGAGCCTGGAGGAAAAGGCCGGCCAGCTGAGCTATAGCGCGCCGCCGATTCCCCATCTGGGGGTCCCCGCCTACAACTGGTGGAACGAGGCTCTTCACGGTGTGGCCCGGGCGGGCACCGCCACCAGCTTCCCCCAGGCCATCGGCCTGGCAGCCATGTTCGACGAGGAGCTGCTGGAAAAGCTGGGGGACGTGGCCGCCACCGAGGGCCGGGCCAAGTACAACGCCCTCTCCGCCCAGGACGACCGGGACATCTACAAGGGGCTGACCTTCTGGTCCCCCAACGTCAACATTTTCCGGGACCCCCGCTGGGGCCGGGGGCACGAGACTTACGGCGAGGACCCCTTCCTCACCGCCCAACTGGGCAAAGCCTACGTCCGGGGTCTCCAGGGCAGCGGCGAAACCATGAAAGCCGCCGCCTGCGCCAAGCATTTCGCCGTCCACAGCGGGCCGGAGAGCCTGCGGCACAAGTTCAACGCCGTGGCCTCCCCCAAGGACATGGAGGAGACCTACCTCCCCGCCTTCGAGGCCTGCGTCAAGGACGCCGGGGTGGAGGCCGTCATGGGGGCCTACAACCGCACCAACGGCGAGCCCTGCTGCGGCAGCGAGACGCTGCTGAAAGACATCCTCCGGGGCCGCTGGGGCTTCCAGGGCCATGTGGTCTCCGACTGCTGGGCCATCCGGGATTTCCACACCGGGCACATGGTCACGGAGAACACCGCCCAGTCTGTGGCCCTGGCGCTGAAAAACGGCTGTGACCTGAACTGCGGCGACTGCTACCGCTGTTTGCTCCTGGCCCTGCGGGAGGGGCTGATCTCCGAGGAGGATATTACAATTGCCGCCGAGCGGCTCTTTACCACCCGGTATCTCCTGGGCGTCCTGGGGGAGGGCAGCGAGTACGACTCCATCCCCTATGAGGCGGTGGAGTGCCCGGAGCATTTGGCCCTGGCCCACAAGGCTGCCCTGGAGTCCTGCGTGCTGCTGAAAAACAACGGGCTTTTGCCCCTGAACCCGGAGACGGTGGGCACCGTCGGGGTCATCGGCCCCAACGCCAACAGCCGGGCGGCTCTGGTGGGGAACTACCACGGCACCGCCTCCCGCTATGTCACCGTCTTGGAGGGTATCCAGGACGCCATGGAGGGCCATGGCCGGGTGCTGTACGCAGAAGGCTGCCACCTCTGGCGGGACCGGGTGGAGCCCCTGGCCCAGGCCAGCGACCGCATGACGGAGGCCATGGCGGTGGTGAAGCACAGCGACGTGGTGGTCCTGGTCCTAGGCCTGGACGAGACTCTGGAGGGCGAACAGCCCGACGAGGGCAACGCCGCCGGTTCCGGTGACAAGGAGGATCTTCTCCTGCCCTCGCCCCAGCGGATGCTGCTGCGACACGTGCTGGCGGCGGGGAAGCCCACGCTGGTGGTCCTTTTGGCGGGAAGCGCCATCGACCTCAGCGAGGCCGAGACCCAAGCGGACGCCATTCTCCTGGGCTGGTATCCCGGCGCCGGGGGAGGCCGGGCCATTGCGGACCTGATTTTCGGCAAAGCGTCTCCCTCCGGCAAGCTGCCCGTGACCTTCTACCGGGACGGGGCCCTGGAGGAGCTGCCCGCCTTTACCGACTACGCCATGACCAACCGGACCTACCGCTACTACCGGGGCGAGCCCCTGTATCCCTTCGGCTATGGCCTGACCTACGGCGACGCGGCGGTCACCGCCGTCACCGCCGGGGAGGGCTCCGCCCGGGTCACAGTGGAGAACCGGGGCGGGCGGGCCGCCCAGGAGGTGGTGCAGCTCTATTTGAAGGACGAGGCGTCCCCCGACGCGCCGCCCAATCCCATCCTCTGCGGCTTCCGGCGGATCGAGCTGGGGGCGGGGGAGACGAGGACAGTGGACATTCCCATAGAGCCCTCGGCCTTCACCGTGGTCAACGCCGCCGGAGAGCGGATTCCCGGCAGCGGGGCCTGGACCCTGTACGCGGGCCTGGGGCAGCCGGACGCCCGCACCGCCCGGCTGACGGGAAAGACCGCAGTCAGCACTTCTATCCGCCGGACATAAGGAGAAACGACATGCTGTATATTGGAATCGACCTGGGCACCTCCGCCGTGAAGCTGCTGCTGATGGACGAGGAGGGACAAATCCAAAACATCGTCTCCCGGGAATACCCGCTGTCTTTTCCCAAGCCTGGCTGGTCCGAGCAGAACCCGGCGGACTGGCTGGAAGCGGTGGTGACTGGCATCCGGGAGTTGACGGCGGACTGCGATAAGACCCGGATTGCGGCCATCGGCTGCGGCGGGCAGATGCACGGGCTGGTGGCCCTGGACGGGGAGGACCGGGTCCTCCGCCCCGCCATTCTCTGGAACGACGGCCGCACCGCTCAGGAGGTGGACTACCTCAACAAGATCGTGGGCCGGGAAAAAATCAGCCGGTATACCGCCAACATCGCCTTCGCGGGCTTCACGGCCCCTAAGCTCCTCTGGATGCGGAAGAACGAGCCGGAGCTGTTCGCCAGAATCGACAAGGTGATGCTGCCCAAGGACTACATCAACTACTGCCTCACCGGAGTTCACTGCACCGATGTCTCCGACGCCTCGGGGATGCTTCTCTTCGACGTGGAGCACAAGCGCTGGAGCCCGGAGATGCTGGAGCTGTGCGGCCTGCGGGAGTCCCAGATGGCGAAGGTTTTTGAGAGCTATGAGGCCGTGGGCGCCCTCAAGCCGGACATTGCGAGGGCCCTGGGCCTGGCGGAAACGGCGGTGGTCTGCGCCGGGGCGGGGGACAACGCCGCCGCCGCCGTGGGCACGGGTACCGTGGGGGACGGGGGCTGCAACATCAGCCTGGGCACCTCCGGGACCATCTTCATCTCCAGCAAAACCTTCGGCGTGGACCCCCACAACGCGCTGCACTCCTTCGCCCACGCCGACGGGGGATACCATCTCATGGGCTGCATGCTCTCCGCCGCCAGCTGCAACAAGTGGTGGATGGAGGATATCCTGAAAACCCAGGATTACGCCGGGGAACAGGAGGCGATCACTCCCGAAAAGCTGGGGCGGAACCGCGTGTTTTTCCTCCCCTATCTCATGGGGGAGCGGAGCCCCATCAACGACACCGGTGCCCGGGGCTGCTTTATGGGCATGACCATGGACACCACCCGCGCGGACCTGCTCCAGGCGGTGCTGGAAGGCGTGGCCTTCGCCATCCGGGACAGCTTTGAGGTGGCGAAAAGCCTGGGCGTCGCTATTCCGCGCTCCATGCTCTGCGGCGGGGGCAGCAAGTCCGGCCTCTGGCGGACCATCATGGCTAATGTCCTGGGCATTCCCCTGGATATCCCGGCTACCGAGCAGGGGCCCGGCTACGGCGGGGCCATGCTGGCCATGGTGGCGGCGGGGCGCTTCCCCTCCGTCCAGGCGGCGGCGGACGCCCTGGTGTGCGTGGCCGGCACCGTGGAGCCGGAGGCGGAGCTGACCGCCCGCTATGAGGAGCGCTACCGGCGGTTCCAGAAGATCTACCCCGCCTGCAAGGCGCTGTTCCCCCAGCTTCTTTAAAGGAGGAACTCCCATGAAAATCGAATCTGTTTACGAGCCTTCCTTCCGGGCCTACGGCCAGGTGCTCACCGGCTATGACACGGCGGAGCTGCTCCGGGCCATGGAGGCCATTCCCCTGCCGGAGGAGGGCACGGCCTATGAGCCGTCCATCGCCGCCCTGGAGGGCTGCGGTATCTTCCGGTGGTTCCAGGACCACGCCTACGGCGGTATGCCGGTGCAGATCGGCATGTGCTGGGGGCGGAACACCAGGCTCAACTGCCTGGAGTACCACCGGGACAGCGAGGTCAATATTGGCGCGTCCGACTTTATCCTCCTTCTGGCGAAGCAGGAGGAGATTGTGGACGACCGCCTGGATACTGCCCATGTCCGGGCCTTCCGGGTCCCCGCCGGGGCGGTGGTGGAGGTCTACGCCACCACCCTGCATTACGCACCCTGTCATGTGGACAGGGCGAAGGGCTTCCGGGTGGCGGTGGCGCTGCCCAGGGGCACCAACCAGGAAAAACCCGCCGTCACGCCGCTGAATATGGAGGACGACCGGCTGTGGGCGAAAAACAAGTGGCTGCTGGCGCACCCGGACTCCGGCGAGGCGGGGCAGGGGGCCTGGGTGGGCCTGATTGGCGAGAACATTGATATCCAAAACGATCTTTGACAAGGAGGAAGACCCTATGCAACTGACCAATATCCCCCAGGTGAAGCTGGGCGTCATCGCCGTCTCCCGGGACTGCTTCCCCGTCGCCCTGAGCGAGGAGCGCCGGGCCGCCGTCAAGGCCGCCTATTCCGGTGAGCTGTACGAGTGTCCCGTCACCGTGGAGAACGAACTGGGAATGCTGAAAGCCGTGGAGGACGTGACCGCCCAGGGCTGCAACGCCCTGGTGGTGTTCCTGGGCAATTTCGGCCCCGAGACGCCGGAGACCCTGATCGCCAAAAACTTCGACGGCCCCTGCATGTACGTGGCCGCCGCCGAGGGAGACGGGGACCTCATCAACGGCCGGGGCGACGCCTACTGCGGCATGCTGAACTGCTCCTACAACCTGGGCATGCGGCATCTCAAGGGCTACATCCCCGAGTACCCCGTGGGCACCGCCCAGGACATCGCCGGTATGATTGCCGAATTTGTCCCCATCGCCCGGGCCGTCATCGGCGTGAAGAACCTGAAAATCATCACCTTCGGTCCCCGGCCCCAGGACTTCTTCGCCTGCAATGCCCCCATCAAGGGCCTCTATGAGCTGGGCGTGGAGGTGGAGGAGAACTCCGAGCTGGACCTGCTGGTGAGCTATCGGGAACACGCCGGGGACCCCCGCATCCCGGCGGTCTGCGCCGAGATGGCCGCCGAGATGGGCGAGGGCCGCTACTATCCCGACCTGGGCGAGCGGATGGCCCAGTTCGAGCTGACGCTGCTGGACTGGGCGGAGAAGCACAAGGGGGCCCGGAAGTACGTGGCCTTCGCGGACAAATGCTGGCCCGCCTTCCCCAGCCAGTTCGGCTTTGAGCCCTGCTACGTGAACTCCCGCCTGGTGAGCCGGGGCATCCCGGTTTCCTGCGAGGTGGACATCTACGGCGCGCTGTCTGAATACATCGGCATGTGCGTCTCCGGCGATACCGTGACCCTGCTGGATATCAACAACTCCGTCCCCGCCCGGCTTTGGGAGGAGCAGATCAAGGGCAAGTTCGATTACACCCTCACGGACACCTTCATGGGCTTCCACTGCGGCAACACCCCCGCCTGCAAGCTCTGCGCGGACCGGGCGGTCAAATACCAGCTCATTCAGAACCGTCTGCTGGAGAACGGCGGTGAGCCTGATTTCACCCGGGGCACCCTGGAGGGCGATATCGCCGCCAGCGACATCACCTTCTACCGCCTCCAGTGCGACAGCGACGGCGTGCTCCGGTCCTACATCGCCCAGGGCGAGGTGCTTCCGGTGGCCACGGGCAGCTTTGGCGGAATCGGCGTCTTCGCCATTCCCGAGATGGGCCGGTTTTACCGCCATGTGCTCATCCAGAAGCGCTATCCCCACCACGGGGCCGTGGCCTTCGGCCACTACGGCAAGGCGCTGTTCGAGGTGTTCAAGTTCCTGGGGATTCAGGACATCGCCTACAATCAGCCCAAGGGCCTGCCCTATCCCACGGAGAACCCATTTCAGTAAGTGTCATGCTTCCATTGCCCGTCAGGGCGCGTGAATCAAAACCATGGGCCGGTCTGCCGCTCCACTTCCACGGCGGCCGGCACCTAAAAAAGGAGGAAGACCGCGTCGGCCTGCGGTGCGGCAGTGTGGAGACCTGTCGTAAAGCCCCCTGACCGGGGCGAGGCGAAGGCGGCGGAGGCCCCTTCGCCAGGGCCGAGAGTTATGGCAAGTTTGAATCTGAAGGGCATCACCAAAATCTATCCCCACAGCGGCGGACAGAAAAAAGGCAAGAAGAAGGCCGGGGACCCCGAGAAGAAAGTCAACCTCCAGGTAACCGCCGAGGGCGTCATTGCCGTCCAGGAGTTCAATCTGGATATCAAGGACAAGGAGTTCATCGTCCTTGTCGGCCCCTCCGGCTGCGGCAAGTCCACCACGCTGCGGATGGTTGCCGGCCTGGAGGAGATCTCCGGCGGCGAGCTGTACATCGACGGGAAGCTGATGAACGACGTGGAGCCGAAAAACCGGGACATCGCCATGGTGTTCCAGAGCTATGCCCTCTATCCCCATATGACGGTTTACGAGAACATGGCTTTTCCCCTGAAGCTGCGGAAGACGGACAAGGCGGAAATTGACCGCCGGGTCAAGGAGGCGGCGGAGACCCTGGACATCACCCAGTACCTGGACCGCAAGCCCAAGGCCCTCTCCGGCGGCCAGCGCCAGCGGGTGGCCATTGGCCGGGCCATCGTCCGGGAGCCCAAGGTGCTCCTCATGGACGAGCCCCTTTCCAACCTGGACGCCAAGCTCCGCAACCAGATGCGCGCCGAGATCATCAAGCTGCGCCAGAAAATCAATACGACCTTTATCTATGTCACCCACGACCAAACGGAGGCCATGACCCTGGGCGACCGGATCGTCATCATGAAGGACGGCTTCATCCAGCAGATCGGCACCCCCCAGGAGGTCT
>CAJTVF010000064.1 GCA_910579435.1 uncultured Oscillibacter sp. | reverse complement strand
TTCTCGCCCCTGCTCTATTATACCACTTTATCCCTTATTTTGGGATAGGCTCTAAATCAGTGCTTCCTTAATTCTATCCGGCCTTGGTTGGTTTCATCTGCCGCGACACCGACAGCACGACGCCCATTTCCGCCAATTGGATGGAAAGGGCCGTGCCCCCATAGCTGAAGAAGGGCAGGGAGATGCCGGTGGTGGGCAGCAGGCCCGTCACCACGCCGATGTTCAGGAAGGTCTGCATGGCGATCAGCGTGGTGACGCCGATGACCAGGAGGCTCCCGAAGCGGTCCCGGGCGTGGAGGGCGATCCAGTAGCCCCGGAGAATCAGCGCCGCAAAGAGGATCATGATGACGCTGGCCCCGATGAGGCCCAGCTCCTCACAGATGATGGCGAAGATGAAATCGTTGTGCTCCTCCGGGAGGAACAGGAACTTCTGGCGGCTCTTCCCCAGGCCCACGCCCAGGAGGCCGCCGGAGCCGATGGTAATGAGGCTCTGGGAGAGCTGATAGCCTTTGTCCTTCATATCCGCCCAGGGGTTCAGCCAGAACTGGATGCGGGAAGTGTTGTAGCCCACCACGAACAGGGCAAAATACAGCATTCCCGCCGCCGCCCCCAGGGCGCCGAAGACCCAGGCCCAGTTGATGCCGCCCACCAGCATCAGCGCCGCCCCCACGCCCAGAATCAGAATGGCGCCGGAGAGGTGGGGCTCGATGGCCACCAGGCCCGCCGTGACCACCAGAAGGGCCGCGTAGGGCAGGATGCCGTACCGGAAGGAGCGCATAAGGTCCTTTTTCTTCGAGATACTGTCGGAGAAGTAGACGACGACGGCCATTTTGGCGATCTCCGAGGGCTGGAAGTTGAACAGCTCGCCCACGCCGATCCAGCGGGTCGCGCCCTTTACGGTGACGGCGAAGGGATTGCCGGGAATCGCCACGAAAACGAGGAGGAAAATCGACAGGTACAGCAGGGATTTCGCGACGCCCCGGAACCGCCGGTAGTTGATCTTGCCGATGAACAGCATACCGGCGATTCCCATGACAGCGAAGACGCCCTGGCGGACAAACCAGTAGGTGGGGTCGTTGTTTTTCGTGTTGTAATAGGCGGAGGGGAAGCTGGCGGACAGCAGCATCACCAGGCCGATGGCCATCAGCAGCAGCACCAGGAGGCAGAAGGGCAGGTCGATGGGCCCTCTGGCCAGCTCCTTCCCCTCCTCCTCCAGCGCCTGCTGGCGGAGCCGGAGCTCCTGGCGGCGCAGGGCCTCCTCCCGGCTCAGGGGACGGCGGCGGGGGCGCTTCACCGGCTGGCGCTCCGGCACGGGGAAGGGAATCACCACGCTCTGCCGGGGCTGCGCCGGGCGGCGCTGCTGGCTCTGAACGGGCCTGCGCCGCTGCTGGGCGGGCCTCCGCTGAGGCTCCGGACGCCGCTGGGGCTCCCGCCGGGCCGCTGAACTGCCGCGTGCCGCCATATGCTCCCTCCTTCATTTCCAAAATTTCAGTCTCAGTACCGTCCCTGGATGCCAAGCCAGGCCAGAACGCAGAACAGGATCGTCACGCCGGAGAACACCGTCACCAGCTTCGCCTCGCTCCACCCGGAGAGCTCCAGGTGATGGTGCAGGGGGGCCATTTTGAAGAAACGCTTGCCGTGGGTGGCCTTGAAGTAAGCCACCTGGATGATGTCGGACAGGGTCTCCAAAATATAGATGACGCCCACGAGAATTAAAATCAGGGGCATATCCATGGCGAAGGCCAGGGCCGCTACCGCGCCGCCCATGAAGAGGCTGCCGGTGTCCCCCATGAAGACCTTGGCGGGGTGGTGGTTGTAGCAGAAGAAGGCCGCCAGCCCGCCCGCCAGGGCGGCGGGAAACAGCGCCAGGGGCATGAGCCCCCACTTGGCCGCGGCGGCGGTGAAGAAGACCATCACCACAAAGGTAACGCTGGAGGACTGGCCGTCGATGCCGTCCGTGATGTTGACCGCGTTGACGCAGCCCACGATGACAAAGGCGGCGAAAATCAGGTAGACAATCCAGTTGATCTCCACCGTGATGTTGGCGAAGGGGATATACAGCGCGTTGGTCAGCAGTCCCTCATACCGCATCAGGCTGAGGAACATCACGGCGGCGGCCAGCTGGAGAATAAACTTCTGCTTGGCCGTCAGGCCCTCGTTCTGATGCTGACGAATCTTGCGGTAATCGTCCACCACGCCGATCAGGCCGAAAATCAGAGCGAAGAAGTACACGTAGAGGTGGGCGAACTCTCCCCCCTGCATAGCCTCCCAGCCCATGACAAAGGCCACCACGCCGGAGCCGGTGATAAACATGACGCCGCCCATGGTGGGCGTGCCCGCCTTCCCGGCGTGCCAGGCGGGTCCCTCCTTCCGGATCTCCTGTCCCGCCTTCAGCTTCCGCAGCTCCGCAATGACGAATTTTCCAAGCACCAGGGTCAGCAGAAAGCTGATCCCACAGGCCAGCAGCAGTGTAACGATCATACGTTTTCCCTCTCCCCCGCCCGTCCGCCGGGCGGTTTTTTCACTTATTCAAGGAAGCACTGATGAAATCAACGAGTGCAGATTCGGTTCAGAAATTTCCGCCGGCAAGGAAGAAAACCGCAGGAATCCTGACGCATTTCAAGGTTTTCCGACGAAGTCCAGGGGAAATTTATGGCGTGAAGATGTGCGCGGGGATTTATTCAGTGGTTCCTTAAGGAAGCACTGATTAAATCAACGTGTGCAGATTTGCGCCAGAAATTTCTGCTGACAAGGAAGAAAATCGCAGGAATCCTGACGGATTTCAAGATTTTCTAACGCAGTCCAGCGGGAATTTATGGCGTGAAGCTGTGTGCGGGGATTTCATCAGTGGTTCCTTAAATAATCCGCCACGATCTCCCGTTCGTCCATGTGGCGTTTCTCATGGCCTACCTCCTGGTAGGTCTCGTGGCCCTTGCCGCAGAGGACGATGACGTCCCCCGCACGGGCGTGGTCCAGTGCCCAATGGATGGCCTCCACCCGGTCCTCAATAACCTGATAAGGGGTCCCGGTCCCCTCCAGCCCCGGCAGGATGCCGGCGATGATATCCGCCGGTCGCTCTGTCCTGGGGTTGTCGGTGGTGACGACGGCAAAGTCCGCAAGGTCCGCGGCGGCCCGGCCCATTTGGGGCCGCTTGGCCTTATCCCGGTCCCCGCCGCAGCCGAAGAGGGCCACGGTCCGGCCCTTGGCGAAGCCCTTGACGGTGTCCAGGACGTTCACCAGGCTGTCGGGGCTGTGGGCGTAGTCAATGAGGACGGTATAGTCCTTCCCCGGCGTGGGCACCACCTCCACCCGGCCCTTCACGTGGGGCACCCGGGCCAGGACGGCGGCGCTCTCCTCCAGGGGGATCCCCAGGGCCAGGGCCGCCCCCAGCACATCCAGGGCGTTGTCGATCATGAAGCGCCCGGGGATGTTCACCCGGACGGGAACCCGTTTCCCGCCGTAAACGGCGGTGAAGGCCGCGTGGTCCGCCGCCAGGACGGCGTCCTCCGCCCGGAGGTCCGCTTCGCCGGAACCGGAAAAGGTGAACACTTTACAGCTTGCTTCTTGCAAAAGCCGCGGGGTCCAGGGGTCCGCGGCGTTCACCACGCCGGTCTCACAGTTTCGGAACAGGATGGCCTTGGCGTCGCAGTAGTCCTCCATGGTCTTGTGGAAATCCAGGTGGTCCTGGGTCAGGTTTGTGAAGACCCCCACCTTGTAAGGGACCCCATAAACCCGGTCCAGAAACAGGGCGTGGGAGGAAACCTCCATCACCACATACGTGCAGCCCGCTTCCCGCATCCGGGCGAAGAGCTTCTGGAGCTCAAAGGACTCCGGGGTGGTCCGCTCCGTGGGCAGGGCCTCCTGCCCAATCATATTCTGATTCGTGCCGATCAGGCCCACCGTCTCCCCCCGGGCCTCCAGGATGGCCTTGAGGAGGTAGGTGGAGGTGGTCTTCCCGTTGGTGCCGGTGATCCCCACCATGGTCATGTCCCGGGCCGGATGGCCGAAGAAATTGGCTCCCGCCGCCGCCAGTGCCCGGCGGGAATCCGCCACTTGAACATAGGGAATCCCCTCCCCCTCCGGCGGGACCTGGCAGAGCACCGCCGCCGCGCCGGAGGCCATGGCCTGGGGAATGAACTTGTGACCGTCCGCCGTGTAGCCGCTGAGGGCCACGAAGAGGTCCCCGGGCTTTACCTGCCGGGAGTCATAACAGACCTGGGCAATTTCCGTTTCCAAATCCGCGTTGGCGGAGAGGAACTCCAACCCCGCCAGCAATTCCTTGAGCTTCATACTTGTAAAACCTCCATCCAGTCAAATACGTTCTGGATGATTATAACTCAAATAAAACGCATTGTATACGGCGTATTCTGCCAAAAACCTGGCAAAACCTGCTCTCAGTCCCGCACGGAGCTGTCGCCGAAGCGGACGGTGACTACCGTGCCGGGGGGCAGCTCGGTCCCCTCCCCCCGGTCCTGAGAAATCGCCTTGACGTTGCCGGACTCCGTACTGGTGGCGCCCGTCACCCGCATGATGAACCCCGCGTTGGTCAGCGCCTGATTGGCCTCGGCGGCGGTCATACCCAGGACATTGGGCACCGCCCGGCTCTCGTCGTTCTTCTCCTCTCCCAGGTACAGGACGATGGAGGCGTTGTTGGGCACGATCGCGCCGCCCTCGGGGGTCTGGGCGGTGACCTCCGTGCCGTTGCCCACGGTGCGGAAGGTGAAGCCCGCGTTTTCCAGCCTGCTTCTGGCGGTCTCCAGATCCTGGCCCACCACGTTGGGCACGGCGGCGTCGGCCCCCGCCAGCTGGTCGGCGGTGTAGTCCGGCTCCACGCCAAGGACGGGGAGGATCTCGCTCATGATCTGGCTGGCCGTGGGAGCCACCATGTTGCCTCCGGAGGGGAAGGTCCCCGTTGTACGGCTGGGGGTGTCCATGGTAATGAGCATAATTACCTGCGGGTCGTCCGCCGGGGCGAAGCACATGAAGGACACCACGATGTCGCCCTTGGGATTGCTGGCGGTGCGGGTGCCGGTTTTGTCGGCGGTGCCGGTTTTGCCGCCCACGCGGTAGCCCGTCACCTGGCCGTTCCGCCCGGTGCCCTCCGCCACCACGTATTCCAGGCACTCCCGGACCTTGGCGGAGGTCTCCTCGCTGACGACCTGGCGGATGCACTTGGTCTCGTGCTGGCGGAGGATGTTCCCCTCCCCGTCCAGCACCTGCTCCACCATATAGGGCTCGTAGAGGTAGCCGCCGTTGACGCAGGCCGCCTGGGCCCGGATCAGCTCCAGAGGGGTGACGTTGAAGGTCTGGCCGAAGGAGTAGGAGGCCAGGGAGACCAGGTTGGAGTTGAAGTTCTTCTCCTCCGCGAAAATGCCCTGAACCTCGCCGATCATGTCCACATTGGTCTTTTCCATCAGCCCAAAGGACTTGAGGTATTCATAGAATTTGCTGGTGCCCAGGGCCTGCCCGATCTTGATGAAAGCCGGGTTGCAGGAGTTTCCCACTGCCTCTTTCAGAACCTGATGCCCGTGGCCGCTGGTGCGAGAGCAGTTAAAGGGCTTATCCCAGCCCTTGACCATCAGGGAACCGGAGCAGTCATAGGTGGAGTTCATGTTGATAACGCCCTCCTCCAGCGCCGCCGCCAGGGTGATGGGCTTGAAGGTGGAGCCGGGCTCGTAGGTGGAGTCGATGCACTTGTTCCGCCACTGGCTCTGGAGGGTGTCGGTCTTGGCTTTGCTGACGGCCTCCTCGTATTTCTCCTCGCTCTCGTAGCTCTCCCGCTTTTCCTCCAGCTCCGCCAGCTGCGCTTCCAGCTTGCTTTTCAGCTTCTCGTCGTAGAGGACGCCGGACTGGTTGGAGTCGTAGTTGGGATAGGACGCCATGCCCAGGACAGCCCCGGAATTCACGTCCATGACAATGCCCGTGCCGCCCTTGGCGGCGTCGAATTTGCTGAGCATGGACTCCATGCCCTTTTCCAGCGCGATCTGGACGTTGATGTCCATGGTCAGCACCAGGTCGCTGCCGTCCTCGGCGTCAAAATACTGCTCGTACTGGAAGAGCATGGGCTGGCCCCGGTTGTTCTTGGCGGAGACGGTCATGCCCGCCTCGCCGGAGAGGTCGCTGTCGTACTTGACCTCCAGCCCCACGGCCCCCTCGTTTTCAATATTCACAAAGCCCAGCACATTGGCCGCCATGGTGTTATAGGGGTAGTACCGCTTGGAGTCCGGGTTCAGATGCACGCCGGTGAGGGAGCGCTGCTGGCCCTCGGGGATTTCGTTCCCCTCTTCATCGATCTGGCCGTTGACAAACCTCCGGATCTCGTCAGCCAGCTCCTTCTCCACCTTCCGGGACAAAATGACATATTCGGACTTGGTATTCTCCATCTTCTTTTCGATGGATTCCTGGTCGATATCCAGAATACGGCTCAGTCCCCGGGCGATGTAGCTCTGGTCCCGGACCGGCTGCCTGGTATAGGCCTCCCCTTTTTCCAGGGCCCTGGCGGCCGCCTCCTCCTGCTCCTCTTCCTGGCTCCGGACAAACCGGTCGATGCGCAGGGGGTCGAGAATGACCATCTCCGCCGTGGTGGAGCTGGCCAGGATGTTGTGGTTCTTGTCGTAAATCGTCCCCCGGGAGGCGTTGACGGAGACCTCCCGGGTCTGCTGGTGGACGGCCCGGGCCGTCATCTCGTCATACTGGTTGATCTGGAGGTCGTAGAGCTTCCAGAACAGCAGCAAAAATGTGCCCACGCCCAGCACCAGCATCATCAGCAGCGTCCGCCCGCGGATGATCTGGTTGGCCCGGCGGGCGGACTCGCTCTTCCGGTGAAGAACAGGGGGGTTGGGGGAACGGTTCGCCATGCTGCTGCCTCCTGAATCATGGATTTCTGTGATATTCTGAGATTATGAAGGGAGGGAGCGGGAAGGCTCCCGCTCCCCTCCGAACGCTGTCAAGGCCGAAGGTTTTGTCAGCTCATTATAGTGCGCCGGTCAGTCGAAATATTCCACCACTGCGTAGACCCCGCCGTGGAGGGACGAGAGAATCCGGCTGAACAGCCCCGGCTCCTTCTGCCGGTAGGCCACGGCGGAATCCCCCGCCGACAGGTCCAGGCGGCTCATCTGGGTGCTGCTGGGCTTGGTCATGCCGGCGGCTTCCGCCGCCTCCTTCACCGAGGCCATGTCGAACATCCGCTGGTACTGGGCGGTAAGGCTCACGTTCTCCGTCTCCAGCTCCGTCAGCCGGCTGCGCAGCTCCACGGTCTCTGCGGACAGCATGGTCAGCTGCACATAGCTCATCAGCACCAGCAGGGCCAGCCCCATGATGGCCGCCACGCTCAGCACCGCCAGGGGGGATACAACCTGCCGGGCCCGGACCAGGACCCGGGGCGTCTCATAGACCTTTGCCTTGGTCTTTTTTTGTGTCCGGGGAGCCTCTCCCGCATGGCGCAGTTCCCGTTCCCGAACCGCGTAGTCCAGGTCATACGCCAGACTGCCGTTGACCGTATGCCGCCCGCGATCCCGCAGGTCCCGCGCCGCTGCCGCCATGGAGCCGCCCCCTTACAACCGTTTTCATGCAAAATAAAAATTCAGATATCGAGCTTGTCCGTTTTTTCCGCCGCCCGGAGCCGGGCGCTCCTGGCCCGGGGATTCTCCGCAACCTCCGCCGCCGTGGGCGTCACGGGCTTGTCCAGCCGCAGCAGCGGCCTCTTCCCGCACACGCACACCGGAAAATTCGGCGGGCAGGTGCAGCCCTGGGCCAGCTCCCGCAGGGTCCGTTTGACGATCCGGTCCTCCAGGGAGTGGAAGGTGATGACCGCCAGCCGCCCGCCGGGGCGGAGCTTGTCCGCCGCCGCCCGCAGCATGGGGGGCAGGGCGTCCAGCTCGCCGTTGACGGCGATGCGGACGGCCTGGAAGCTCCGCTTGGCGGGGTGCTGCTTCTCCCGCAGCGCCGCTGGGGGCATGGCGGACTTGATGACGTCCACCAGCTCCAGCGTGGTCTCAATGGGCCGATGCTCCCGCCGCCTCACGATGGCCCGGGCGATGGCCGGGGCGTACCGTTCCTCCCCAAAGTCAAATAAAACGCGCCGAAGCTCCTCCAAACTCCAGGAGTTGACCACCTCCTGCGCCGTCAGGGGGGAGGTTCGGTCCATCCGCATATCCAGCGGAGCGTCGTGCATATAGGAAAAGCCGCGTTCCGGGTCGTCCAATTGGGGGGAGGAAACGCCCAGGTCGAAGAGCATCCCGTCCACGCCCTCCTCGTCCGCCAGGACGTTTCCCAGCTCCGAGAAATTGCTGTGGACCAGCCTTACCCGGTCCATCCAGGGGGCCAGCCGCTCCCGGGCCGCCTCAATGGCGGCCATGTCCCGGTCGATGCAGATGAGCCGCCCGGTGGTCAGCCGCTTCGCAATCTCCCGGGAGTGCCCCGCCCGGCCCAGGGTGCCGTCCACATAGGTCCCCTCCGGGCGGATGTGCAGGGCCTCGGCGCACTCGTCCAGCAGGACGGGCTTGTGTGTGTATTCCATCTTTTCTCCGATTCTACAGGACCCCGGCCAAGGCGTCCATGGCCGCGCCCAGATCGATGTCGTTCAGCAGCTTCTGCTCCCGGGCTGTCCAGGTCTCCTCGTCCCAAATCTGGGCATAGGCGTTTACGCCCACGATGGTGCAAGTCTTCTTCAGCCCTGCGTAATTCCGGAGATTGGCGCCGATCAGCACCCGTCCCTGTCCGTCGGGCTCACACTCCACGGCATTGCTGTAGAGCAGCGTCAGAGCCGCTCCCGCCGTATAGGGCAGCGTGCGCATCTTCGCGGCCATCTGCTCCCACATGGCCTGGGGATAAATATGAAGGCAGTGCTCGGGACCGATGGTGATATAGAACTTCTCGCCCAGCGCCTCCCGCATGGTGGAGGGGATGACCAGACGGCCCTTGGCGTCGATGCTGTTATTTGATTTGCCCAGCAGCATTGCCATGTGGAGCCGCCCCCTTTCCCCCTTTATGGGATGGAGTGGGTTTTTCCTCCACTTTATTGCCTTTCTTACCCACTTCTCCCCACCTGTGTTACCTAGTATACGGAAATCGCCACCGAAAAGCAAGGATTTTTTTTCGACAGGAAACCGGCCTTTTTCTCTGAAATCCTCGTTTTTACGCCAAAATTCTAGAAAATAAAACGCTCGTTCTACTTTTCCCGCCCCGATTTCCGCGCAAAAAAAAGCACCCGCAATCGCTACATCTTGCGACTGCGGGCGCACTTTCTCCGGTTTATTCTCCACATTTAGCGATGGGCCACTTTGTTCCAGGAATAATTTCGTCAATTTAGACAAAATTTTGTTAGCTATATGTAACTCAGCCCCCGTTCTCCTCGTTCTGCTTTTCCAGTTTCTGCCTCTGCTCCTGCATTTTTGCGGCGGATGTGGTGCGGAACCGGACCCGGGACTGCTTCACCTCGTCCAGGGCGGCCTGGACGGCCTCCTCCGTCCGGGCCAGGGCGTCCTCGGCATAGCTGTTGGCCACCTGGTAGAGCTGGCGGGAGCGTTCCTCGGCCCGGGTGACGATCTGCCGGGCCTTCTCCCGGGCGGCGTACATGACCTCGCTCTCGGAAATCTTCGTCTTGGCCTCCAGCTCCGCCTGGCGCATCATGCGCTCCACGTCCCGCTTGGCATCCTCCACAAACTTCTCCCGGGCGGCCAGCAGCTCCTGGGCCCGCTTGATCTCCGCCGGGAGCTGGGCCCGGAGCTCGTCCAGCAGGTCCAGCAGCTCGTCCCGGTCCACGATGCTCATGCTGGGCTTCAAGGCGGGGGCCTTGGCGTCCTCGATCCGCTCGTAGATCATGTCAATCAGGCGGTTGATGTCATTGGCCATGGTGTGATCCTCCCTCATTCTCTGTCAGTTGCTCCACAAGCGGGATGATAGGCGCGGGCAGGTACCGCTCCAGCGGCTGGCGGTAGCGGATCATCTCCCGGGCCATGGAGGAGCTGAAGTGCTGGTACGGGGCGCTGGCGGGCAGGAGCATCGTCTCCAGCCCGGGGCAGATTTCCCGGTTAATCTGGGCCATTTGGTACTCCCCGTCGAAATCCGTCACGCTGCGGACCCCCCGGACGATGGCGCAGGCCCCGTGGAGCCTGGCAAAGTCCGCCAGCAGCCCGGGCCAGAGCTCCGCCTCCACGTTGGGCAGGTCCTCGATGGCGGCCCGGACCATTTGGAGCTTCCGCTCCGGGGTAAACATCTGGTTCCGCTTCTCCGCGTTGGGGCTGACGCAGACCCAGATCCGGTCAAAGCATCCGGCGGCCCGGCGGATCACGTCCAGGTGGCCCAGGGTGATGGGGTCGAAGCTGCCGGAGCAGATGGCTGTTCTCATGAGCGGTTTCCTCGTTCTATTCGTTTCCCACCCGGCAAAAGAGGGTGGCGGCGATCTTGCCGTAGCGGTACGCCTTTCGCAGGCGGCACCCAGCCGGGACGGCCAGGCGGCGGTCCGCCGGGTGCTCCGCTACGATTATACCATAAGGAGCCAGAATGTCAAACCCTGGGGCGGCCAGCCTCTCCAGCGCCTGCTCCAGCAACCCGGAGGCATACGGCGGGTCCAGAAACACCAGGTCAAAGGTCTCCCTCGTCCCGGCCAGAAACGCCAAGGAATCCCCGTTGACCACCCGGGCCCGGTCCTGAAGATTCGTCAGAGCCAAATTCTTCTTCACCAGCTGGGCGGCGTCCTTCCGCCGGTCCACGAAGACGGCGGAGGCGGCCCCCCGGCTCAGGCACTCAATGCCCATCTGTCCGGTGCCGGCAAAGAGGTCCAGCACCCGGCGGTCCTCCATATCGAATTGCAGGGCACTGAAAACGCCCTCCTTCACCCGGTCTGTGGTGGGGCGGGTCTCCAGCCCCTCCAGCTCCAGCAGGCGGCGGCCCCTTGCAGACCCTGTGATGACGCGCATGGCAGTCCCTCCTGAAAAACGGCGGTCTATATGATACGGCGTTTATTGTACGGCAAAGTTCCCCGGTTTTCAAGAGCATTTCCGATAAAAACAAGAAAAAACTCCGCCGCTGGGTGCGGATGGTATATCACTATCTGACGGCCTCCCCTGGGGTAGGACATGAGGGGGAGGTGTGAAGTATGGCGGGAAAACCGAATATCCGGAGTATCCGCTTTCCGGACGAGCTGGCGGAGCTCATTGACCGGCAGGTGGGGAACAGCTTCACGGAGAAGTTCGAAAACCTTATAGCCCAGTGCGTTTGGGAGCTTCCGCAGAAGGAGGTGGAGCTGGAGCAGTTGGAAAAAAAGCTGAGACAATTAAATCAAGAGCTCTATCAACGACAGGAGATACTGAACCGTTTAAAAAGCGTTACTTTTGACCTTTGTACAAAAGTATACGCATTGGGAGAAGCAGTCGATAAGGAAATCAAAAACTGGATGTTGTAACACAATTTCGCTGAAGGCACCCGGAGGCAGCTTGGGCTGTTCCCGATCCGTCTATAGGTACACCGGATATTTTGATCTGTCACCACTACGTAACAGGGCTGGAGCGGGTTATATTCAATAGGTGTCCGCACCACATACAGCGGGCCGTCCACACCGCCGCCGTTTTGCCTTGCTGTCAACGTCACGGCTTTCCCGTCTGCGTCATATACCCGGTGGACCTATCCGCCTTTTATTTCCCCCTCTGCGTTTGGCATATCGCCCACCCGCACCAGCGTGGCATAAAGCCCAGTCTTTGCCCCCACGCCACCGCCCTGGCCGCACAGGGTCACGCTTTTACCGTCCGGCGAATATACCCGGTATCTCCGCCAGCGTCAGCTTGCCGCGTTTCTTTTCGATCCGCAGGGCCAGGCGGCCCTTGTAGTCGTAGGCCCACAACATTTCAATGCCGCGTTTCATGTGTTCCCCCTTTCTTGCCCTCGTAACCTCCGGGGCGGGCTTTTGGTTTATCTGTACTGTGCGCCCAGCAGGCCGCAGATGGAAGTGGAGAGATCAAACGGGACCCCCCGTGTCACCCGTATCTTGTCCAGCATGGCATTGATCCCGGCGATCATCCAGTCGTCCACGTCCTCCTCCATGTTCACCAGGATATTCACCGCCGCGATACAGTCCGTAATGCTGCCCATCGCAACGCGGGCGTTGTTCTCTGCGGTCAGCACCATGCACTTGATTTCCCCGCCCTCCGTCGCGGCGGCCTGCATTTCTTTCACGGCGGCGTCCTCGCGCTTTTTGTTGTCCATCTGGCTGACATATTCCACGGTGTAGAAATACGCAAGGCGCTGGATCCGCTTTGCGGTTTCGCGCCGCTCCTCTTTGGTGGCGCTCCCGTTGTCCTCGGTTTCCTCGGTGCTGGCGGTGGTGGGGACCTCCTCCGGGGCCTCGATCCAGATGCTGACGCTCTTGCCGTCCGGCAGGTTGACCTCCAGGCGGTTGCCCAGGTCGCTGATCCAGGCGTTCACACCGGTGGCCTTGCTGTAATAAATGGGGTAGCCCACCCGTTCGCTGCGCTCGGTGCTATACTCATAGTCAGTGGGGAAAATCTTTCTTACCTCTGCCCAGGCGTCCCGAATACTTGTAACCGTCATTTTCATGCCCTCCTCGCACGTTTTGGCGGTCGTATGTATAAAAAAATTAGGTTACACTCGGTCGTTTGACCTTGTGTAACCTAATATTAATGCCTGCCCTCCTGGCGCGGCGCGGTAGATGTCAAGAAGAATTTAGACATACCCCCTAGGAGTATGCATGTGAGCGTAACACAATAATCGTCCTGGCAGAGCTGCTGCGGTCGAGGGAATGTGTTACAGACCGCACGGCGGAGACGAAAGGAATAAGGAGCCCCGGCCATGGGCCGGGGCGGTCGCACAATAACAGTTGGCCGTCAAGGGCCGCAAAAATTTTTCCAGGTTCCGAAGAGCCTGGAAAATTTTTTGCTTTCCGCTTCGCTCCAACCCTTGACAGCCAACAGTGATTGTGCCAACGGTGGGCAACCGAAATCGCCGAGGCCGATTTCGGCAGGCCGACACGTTTTTATTTTGGAGCCGGGCGCGCCCCGGAGGAAGGAGCACAACATAGAAAAGATCAACAGACAGGCGAAGACGGTAGGATGCTGGGAGGAAATTCTGGTGCCGATAGAGGTCGAGGCCCTGCATGATACCTACCACACGAACCCGGAGGAGGTCCTGACACCGAATGAAGTCCTGGATATCATCGTGGAATGGAACGGCGGGATTGCCAGCGGGTACCATATCCGGAGTATCATCAGCCGGATCTGCGGCGTGGAACTGTGAAGGGGGCGGGAACATGGTTAAGGTGACGTTTCAGGGCCAGGACGGGGTTTACTGGGCGGTGTGTGAGCGGGTGAGCTATGTTGATGGACATGGATACATACTGGATAATATGCAGATTGACAGCGTCGGAGTGGGGCCCCATCCTTATGTGAAAACCCCGGAAAGCTGGCGGATCATCTTGGTGGAGGGAGCGTGACATATGAATAATAAAATTTCTTCAGATTGCAAGTACGCTAAGACATGGTACCACGGGGCAAAAGAACTCCGATTTTCCTATAAGGACTTTCTCAAAATTCATCATGCCTCCGTTCTTTGGAGATTTTGGGATTG
>CAJTVF010000063.1 GCA_910579435.1 uncultured Oscillibacter sp. | reverse complement strand
TCCTATTATCTCCCACTCCGCCATTTTTGTCAAAAGTTTTTAAACAGGCTCTTAGTGTCACAAGGGTGTGCGGCAGCGTCATGGATGAGGAGCCCATGCTCCCAAAGCAAGCGCACCACCAACTGCGCAACACCCGATCTTCTCGTTTCCCAACGCCGCCGGAACAACCCCTTCGCCGTCTGCGCGAGCCTTCAACGGCGTTTGCCATCATGTACTATTCTACTAATTTGTCCGCCAAAGTCAAGGAAAAAAACACAAACAAAGAAAATTTTTGCCTATGGCACAAAAACCCTCCGCATTATGCTATAATGCTCCCGGAAGCGCTTGCTCCTAGAGCGGTTCTCGAAAATACTGAGAAACGTTCAGCAGTTCGAAAATGGCATGGCGGCATTGTCCCCGCAAGGGGGATGCCGGATCCGTAAGGCTGCAGGGCCGCCAACGGCTGCGCAGTTGTTTTTGGCGGGCGTCAGCCCGTCTGTATCCTCCGCCTTGCCCTGCCATCCCCGCCCTTGCTTCCTGTTTTCTCATTATTTCCGAGAACTGCTCTAATTTTCAGAATGAAGAAGGGAAGCCTATGTGGATCCTATTTGCCTTCGGCTCCGCGCTCTTCGCGGGGCTCACGGCCATTTTAGCCAAATGCGGCGTCCGCCGGACGGACTCCACCGTGGCCACGGCCATCCGCACGATCGTGGTACTGGTGTTCTCCTGGCTGATGGTCTTCCTCACCGGAGCCGAGTCCGGATTGGGGGCCGCAGGGGGGAGGACGCTGCTGTTTCTGGTCCTGTCCGGGCTGGCCACCGGAGCCTCCTGGCTGTGCTATTTCAGGGCTTTGCAGTTGGGGGACGTCAACAAAGTGACCCCCGTGGACAAGAGCAGCACGGTGCTGACGGTCCTTCTGGCATTCGTCCTGCTGCGGGAACCCGTCGGCGTTTATAAGGCCCTGGGCGTTCTCTGCGTGTGGGCGGGGACCTATCTGATGATCGAGAAGAAGGCGGAGCGGGAAGCGGGGGAGGAGCACGGCCTTTGGCTGCCCTGGGCCATGGGCTCCGCCGTGTTTGCCAGCCTCACAGCCATCCTGGGCAAGGTGGGCGTCAGCGGCGTGGACTCCAATCTGGGCACGGCGATCCGCACCGGCGTGGTGCTGGTCATGGCGTGGGTCATGGTCTTCGTAACCGGGAAGGGGGCGGACCTCAAGACGGTGCCCAGGGGAGAGCTGGGCTTTATCTGCCTGTCGGGGCTGGCGACCGGGGCCTCCTGGCTGTGCTACTACCGGGCCCTCCAGGACGGGCCCGCCAGCGTGGTGGTGCCCATCGACAAGTTGAGCATCCTGGTGACGGTGGCGTTTTCCGGCCTGGTCCTCCACGAGCGGCTGGGCCGCCGGGCGGCCCTGGGCCTGGCCCTGCTCACCGGAGGCACGCTGATGATGCTCCGCAGCTGAGCGGAAGCGGGATGCTCCGCAGTAATATGTTCGGGCCTGCATGAACAGGCCCGAAAAAGGCAAGGCAGACCAAACCGGTTTGCCTTGCCCTTGCGTGCTTCCTGGCGGGCTGTGCTTAAAGCGCGGCCTGCTTTTTCATCGCGTTTCCGGGGAAGAAACGATGGGGGCGTCCGGTTTCAGATTCCTCACAGCGTCAGGGAGGGCGCGCTGTAGACGCGTCCCGCCAGCTCGCTGTTCAGCATGTACAGGCTCTTGGGGTCGGAACCGAAGAGCTCCATCTTGGAGATCAGGTCGTTGGCGTTGTCTTCTTCCTCGCCCTGCTCCTTGACGAACCAGTCCAGGAACTGCATGGTGCGGAAGTCCTTCTCCTCATAAGCGGCGGCGTAGATCGTGTTGATAAGGCCGGTGACATAGAGCTCGTGCTCCAGCCCAGCCTTCAGCACAGCCATGTCGCTGTCCAGCACCTTGTCCGGCTGGGCGATGGCGCCCAGGGTGACCTTGGCGTTGTTGTTGTGGAGGTACTGGTAGAACAGCATGGCGTGGTCCCGCTCCTCCTGAGCCTGAATCTTGTACCAGTTGGCGAAGCCGTCCAGTCCCCGGGCCTCGAAGTAATTGGAGAAGTCCAGGTAGAGATAGGCGGAGTAGAACTCCTTGTTGACCTGCTCGTTGAGCAGGGCGGCGACTTTTTCACTCAGCATGGTGGTTACTCCTTTCGTTTATTCGGCCTTATTTGAACCTTGGCGGAATGCCGGATTGGGGCAGATTTTTTTGCCGGGCAAAGCGACTGGACGCAGGAATCCTGACGGATTTTAAGTCCAATCCACGCAGTCTTGGCGGAAAAGGATGCCCTGAGACGGCGTTTTGCCCAGGTTCAAACAAGGTCTAGAATCAAGCTGATTGTACACCCGTTCCAGTAAAATGTCCACTGCAAAAGCGCCCGAAAACCGTTTATTTTATCCGGGGTCCCTGAAATCGTCAGTTTCGCCAGAAGACTAGGGCATAGGTCCGCAGGTCCACCGCCCGAACCAGCCACCCAAGGACCGGCACCGCCTCCAAGGCGTCGGCCATCGCCGGGACGCAGTTCAGCAGGATCAGAAAGGCCAGCGCCGCCGTGATGGCTGCGGCCGACCAATTGGGACGGCGCTTTTCCCTGGAGGCCGCCGGACCGGCGGGCGGCATCAGCACCGCCCGAAACAGGAAGCGCCCCTCGTCCCACTGGCACCGGAAGAGACCGCTGTATTTCTCCACCACCCGCTTCACACTTTGGAGTCCCAGGCCGTGGCCCTCCCGCTTGGGCCCGTCCGGCAGGCCGTCGGGCCCGAAGGCCACCGGCTGGGGACAGGGGTTCTCCACGGAGACCAGCAGCCGCCGGTTTTCCGTCAGTTCCATCCGCAGGTCGATGCGCCGTTGGTCCTGAGGCAGGTTCTGGCAGGCATAGATGGCGTTCTCCAGGGGGTTGGCCAGGAGGACGCAGAGGTCCGTCTCGTCAAAGGGCAGGGTTTCCGGCACCCGGAGGCGGGTCTCCATGGCGCAGCCGGCGTTGGCGGCCTGGGCGATATAGGCTGTCAGCACCGCGTTGACGGCGGGATTGGCGCAGCGGGCCGACACGGTCACGTCCTCCAGCCCGCCGCGAAGGGACTGGATATATTGCAGCGCGCCCCCGCCGTCCTCCTGCTGGAGCATGCCTTCCACGGCGGCCAGGTGGTGGCGCATGTCGTGGCGGTAAATGCGCCCGACCTCCATCTTCTGGCAGAGGGCGTCGTAGTCCTGCCGCTGGATCTCGAGCATGCGGACATTCTCATAAATCCGTATTTGCCGCCAGAGAGACAGGATGATGGAAAAATAGGTCAGCGGCATCAGCAGCATCACCAGGAAAAGCCGCAGCAGCCCCGCCGCGTCGGGCAGGGGCGCGTCCACCGGCGCCGCCGTGGCCATAATCAGCAGATAGTAGGTCAGGCCGATGGCCGCGAACAGCCACCAGCCCCGGGCCAGCTTCCGCTGCAGCTCCCGGTAGGGCTGCCGGAGATACCGCCAGAGGAGATACTCCGCCAGGGGGAACAGCGCCAGGCGGCTGAAAAACAGCACCACATAGCCGCCTCCGGCCAGCCGGTCCATCAGGTTCGTCAGCTGGAGCAGCCAGAAGCAGATCGTATCCGACAGGCAGAACAGGAAGAAAAACCGCCCGTCCCGATACTCGGAGAGCAGAAAGAACAGCGCCATGGAGGGCAGCGTGCAGGTGAAAAAGGCGGCGCTCATGATAATGCCGTGGCCCAGCCAAAACATGAGCAGCACGTTGACGCACAGCAGCGTCCCCGCGCCGGCAAAGCTGAGAATCACCGTCGTCCGCCAGGAACGGCGGGGCTCGAAGAAAATCAGGAACATAAGCACCACATGGAGCATCGACCACAAAAAGGAGATATCCCGCAGAACCGTCACAGCGCGTCACCTCCCGGGGTGTTCAGCCAATAGTCGCTCCACCGCCGCTTCGCCTGGGCGGCCAGCCCCCGGGCCAGGGGGACCCGGGCCCCGCCGTCCATGCGGAGAAAGCCCCTCTCCACGGCGGTGACATAGAAGAGGTTCACCGCGAAGCTGGCCCCGCAGAGGCAGAAGCGCCGGTCCGCCAGCAGGGGCGCCGCCTCCTCCTGAAAGGGGCTCCGCACCGTCACGCTGTCCAGGCTGGACCCGTCCGCCAGATGATAGCGCACGGTCCGGCCCGCCAGCTCGGCGTAGGCGATCTCGTCCAGCCGCACCCGCTCCAGCCCGTCCCTGGTGCGGACGGCGACGCAGGCCGCCTTTTGCTTTTCCAGCGCCGCCACGGCCGAGTCCAGCACCCGGAAGAGCTTGCCCGGCTCCGCCGGCTTCATGAGGTAGTAAAAGGCCCGGGCGGCATAGGAGTCTACGGCGTACTCCGGGGAGATGGTCAGATAGATGATGGCCCCGCCGCTGTAGAGCTCCCGCAGGCGGACCCCCAGGTCGATGCCGTTGAGGCCCGGCATTACGATGTCCAGCACGCAGAGGTCGAAGCCGCCGCACTCCTCCGCCGCAGCCAGCAGTTCCTGAGCCGAGGAAAAAATGGACGTTTTTATCACCAGGGAGGGCCTGGAGGCCGCGTATTCCATCAAGAGGTTTCCAATCGCCTCCCGCTGCTCCACTTCGTCGTCGCACAGCGCCAGCTTGATCATAGAAGAGCCTCCTTTCCAATGTGCAAATTCTGCGCAAAATCAAACCAAATTTACGCAAAGTATCAAATTTGCAGGTTTTCTTGCTACAATGACCATAGCACGCCTTCCCGGGATTTGTCAAGCCGTTTCCAAAACGGCGCCGGAAAAGGGCCGCGCGGAATCTGTTTCCGGCCCGGCCCGCTCCATGATCCGGAACGGGCGCCCTTCCTTTAGAACCTACTGACCGTGGAAGAAAGGCAGGCTGCCGATGAAAGCAGAGCTCCGTTATCTGGGAGAGACGGCGAACGCCCGGCCCCTCCGAAAGCCCATGACCGGACGCAGCGTCTGGCCGGGGCAGCGCTGCCCGGCCTTCACCTCGCGGACGGTGGGCCTGGGCTGCGGCAGCGGCTGCTGGTTCTGCCGCTATGCCAATTTCCACCTCCGGAAGCAGGTGCCCCTGGACGTGGGGATCTGCTGCTGGCCGAAGGTCCAGTCCGACTGAGCGTCACTCGCTGAGCTTCATCCGCCGCAGGTTTTCCTTCAGCGTGCGGATGGTCTCCGTGATAATCTTCAGCTCCAGGTGGGAGCAGTCCGATAAAATATGGGCCGCCTCCGTCTCGAAGACGGACCGGGAGGCGGGCAGGCTGTCGCATAGAATCTGATCCACCGTCACCTCCAGGGCGTTGGCCACGCTGACCAGGGTGGGAAGGCTGAGTTTGGTGGCTCCCCGCTCGATATGGGAGATGTTGGACGGCTCCTGGCCGGACATCTCCGCCAGCGTCTGCTGGGTCAGCCCCTGTTCCTTCCGCAGGCGGCGGATGCGCACGCCGATGGCCTGATAATCGAGCTCCATAAGAGTGCCCTTCCTTCCAAAACAGCTTCCGGGAAGCGCCCTCACCGTTTTGCTTTTTTAAATATTTTTGAACAATGTTATTGTATATCCGATTCGGATATGTTAAAATGCTCCTAAAATCCGAATCGGATATGTATTCAAGTTTTCGCCGTCAGGCGCGTGTATTGAGGTGCGGTTATGGACCAACGCTTTGAAAACAGAGGAAACTGCGGCTTCTCCCTGGTGGAGACCCTGGCTGTGGTCGCGATCCTGGTGATCCTGCTGAGCATCTCCGCCGTGGCGGCGGCTTATTACCGGGACTATCTCAAGATCACCGAGCTGGACAACGCCGCCCGGGAGATCTACATGGCCGCGGAGAACCGGGCCGTGCTGCTAAGCGGCGGCGGCCAAATGGACAAAGCGCTGACCGACGGCGGCGCGGTCCTGCTGGCCGAGGGCGGAGACGGTCCCTGCTGCGTTACCTATACGGGCCCGGGCAGCGGGACCCTGGGCGGCCTGCTGACGTCCGGGGCCATTGACCCCGCCCTCCTGAACGGGCAGTTCCACATTGTCTACGACCAGGCCAGCGGAGCCGTTACCGACGTATTTTACACGGAGGGGCCGGGGGATATCCAGAATATCAACGACGCTCTCGCCATCGCCGGAGACCGGGACGCACGGATGCGGGAGGCCCCCATGCTGGGCTACTACGGCGGTGAGCAGGAGGCCCGGAAGGACTACACGCCCCTGCCCGCGCCGGAGGTCATGGTGGTGGTTGAGAACGGGGACCTTCTCACCGTGGACGTTACCTTCTCCGTGCCGGACACGGCGCTGTCCGTGGTGGGGAACAACTGGATCCATGAGGCAAAACAGACCGTCGAGCTGACTTACAGCGGCAGGACGGTCACGCTGCTGAGTGTTCCCGGGGCTTCCAGCGTTGCGCGGACTCCCGCGAGCCGCAGCATCTCCGATTCCGCCATTACCTATACCTGGGTGCTGGACGCGCTGGATACCTCCGGCGCGGCGGACCGCCATTTCCGGCAGCTTTTTAACGACAGCAGTATGTCCTGCGGCGGAGACTTCACCGTCACCGCCGAAATCGAGCTGTCCGCCTCCGGCCGCCGGCCCACCTCCGCTTCCGGCTCCGACACAGGCAACAGCCTCTTCGCCGAGCACAGCGGCGGCGGCGCCGCCAGGCTGGAGAACCTGCGCCACCTTCAAAATCTGGACGCCGGGACCTCCGGCGCCGGGAACGTGACCGCCGCCGTACAGCTGGCGGACATCGACTGCTGCGGCGAGCAGGCCCGTGAGCCTTATGGCCGCTATGAGTTCAAGCCTATCGTGAATGATACGCTCCGCTCCTTCGACGGCGGCTGGACGGCTGAGGGCGAGGGGAACCGGCGGAATGAGATTACGGGCCTCCGCGTGACGGCGGACAGCGCCGAGGGCAAGCCCGGCGCGGGGCTGTTTGCCCGGACCGAAAATGGAATGCGGATCACCGGCGTGCGCCTGATCGGCGCCGGGGTGTCTGCGGGCACGGCTCCTGCCGCCGGTGCCTTGGTGGGCTCCGCCGGGAGCGGCAGTACCTTCCAGGATATCCGCGTGGTCAACTCCAAGGCCGTCTGCCTGAACGGTCCCGCCGGAGGCGTAGCCGGAAAGGCCGCGGGCGCATCCGGTGACGTGAATAAGAACCGCTTTACGGACTGCCAGGTCTACTGGGAGCCGGAGGCGGGGCAGGATAATCTTCGCAGCCTGCTGGGCAGCGACCAGATGGGCAATCCCTATAAATACGGCGAGATCGTCCACGGCACCAGCGCGGGCGGACTGGTAGGAGAGCTGTCCGGCGGTTCCGGCACCACCGAAATCAACAGGAGCCTGGCGGCCACCCTGGTCGGCGGAACCATCGCCGGGGGTCTGATCGGCGATGCGCAGCATAGCGTAATGGTCGACACCTCTTACGCGGACTGCTACATCAAAGGGGAGACTCACGCCGCCGGACTGATTAGCCAGTGCAAAAGTGGCGGGACCTCTGCGTCCGCCAATTTGACGAACGTTTATACCGCTGGATTTATCGACTGCGGCGGCATGGGGGACGGAGCCCAGGCTGCTGGAATGATTAATGTCGGCGGAACCTCAAAAGCAACTGTAAGAGGCAGCTATGTCTATGACGCCGTAAGTTTTCTGAATCAGTCCGAGACAGTAGTCCCGGCCCGGGGAGTTCCCTACAACAGTCCCGAATATACAAAGCACTGCTACTATTTGGACCCTGCGGCTTTCTCTGCCGGACTTGGAGGGACGCTGCAGGACAACGGAGCCGTGTCTTACGACGACATGTCCACGGCGGGCCTTTTCGACGAAGTGATGGGCGGCGCGTTCGCGTTCAAGACGGCCCTCGCCGATACGAACCCCTACAATCTTCAGGAAAAGCAGACGCTGAATCCGCCCTACAGCTTCCCAGGCTTGATTGTCCTTCCCCACTACGGGGACTGGCGGGCCTACTTCAAGGAGCCCAGCCTGGTCTATTATGAGACGGACAACACCGGAAAAACCGGATTCTCCGGCGGCAACGCCCGGGAGCTGATCGGCCAGCTGGAGGAAGAGGTCACCATCCAAAAGGACGGCTACGCCGTGGCCCTGATGGAAAATGACCTGCCGGAGGACGGCATCTTTACGGTTACATATACGTACCTCGGGGAAGCTGGAGAGAAAAAGACGAAGGAAGTCACGTATGACGAAAAGGGCGTAAAAGGCGAAGAGCTTTTGAAAGCGTCCTGGGAACGGACCGAGGGCAGCAATGTGATTAAGTATCAATACTGGCTGGCCCCTCTGCCCGACGAGCTGGTGATTGGGGTAAAGACGGCGGACTCCAAAGAGTTCCGTTCTCCCACCAGCGTGGATTTCTATCGGTATCTGCGCTTCACGACCGATATCGAGCTCGGCAGCGGCGGCACCGGCAGTTCGAAATTCGCTTCCGGCGAGTATTTCTACAATCCCCATTTCGCCGAGACGGTGCGGCCCTATGTCCCGGAGGTGGAGGGCAAGCCCTTCATCGATTGGGACGGCACGTGGACGGACACGGAAAATCCCCCGTATACTGCCGGCAGCGCCGCCGAGGGCGTCCATCAATACATCACCGAGACGCTGGCCCCCGGGAACCGCCCGGTCAGCGTCAGCGTCCGCACACCCCGGCACCTCTACCATCTGAGCCAGTACGAGGACTACTACAATAACGCGCGCCTCGCCTTCCAGCAGGGACTGCGCCTGGACGGCGGCGAGGGCGTCTATACCGGCTACGACGGATTGCTGGAGCATGAGCAGGGAGCGCGGAAATTCCAGCTCCAGAGCCCCATCGGCACCCAGGCCAAGTCCTTCCTGGGCGTTTATAACGGCAACTGCCTGCCCATCCGGCGGGTGGCCTTCGAGATCCCCCTGAATGACAAGAACCGCGTCTGCGCCGGCCTCTTCGGTAGCTCCGGGGGAACGCTGCAAAACATCGTTTACAGCCTGAGGCCGTCGGAGGAGGACGCGCCGGAGCAGGGGGACACCCACCGCTCCATCGTGTTCTACAGCAGCGAAAAGGAGACGTTCCTGGGCGCCCTGGCGGGCTTCAACACCCTGACCGGCAAGATTATAAACTGCGCCGTGGAGGGCGTGAACCTCACCACCCAGGTCAATACGGCCAACATCTACATCGGCGGCCTGTGCGGAGAAAACGCGGGCCTGATCCGGGACTCCGCCGCCGAGTCCGCCTATCTGCACGTGGAAGCCTCCAGCTATGCCCGGGCGTATGTGGGCGGCCTGACGGGCTGCAACCGCGGCGAGGTCGGCACATCCTACGCCGTGGGGCGGCTGGCCACCGAGGCGGCCCAGGAAAACGCCCCCGTCACCCTGGCGGGCTTCGCGGGGCTGAACTCCGGCAGCATTTCCAACTCCTATTCCGCCATGGACCTGAAACCCGACGGCACGGCGGCGGCGGCTTACGGCTTCTGCGGCCCTTCCAGCGGCGGGCGGCAGAGCGGGACGTACTATCTGGACAACGGCAACTTCTCCTACCGGGGCGAGGCCTTCCTCGCCAAGTACGTGGAGGGCGGGTCCGCCCGGCCCCTCACCTACGTCGAACTGACGGCGGAGGATTCCCCGGTGCCCGGCATGGGCAAGGCGGCGGTCCCCTCCGGCCAGAAGGCGGAGGATGTCTTCCCCTATCCCACCGGCGTAAAGAAGGGCACGGCGTTCTGGCACTACGGCGACTGGCCCAGGGCCCTGGAGCTGGGCAGCATGGGCGTGTACTACTGGGAGGAGCTCAAGCTCCCCGGAAAGACCACTTCCTATCACGTCAGCCTGCTGGCGGTGGACCCGGGCGAGGACGCGCAGGCCGCCAAAACCATCGCCAGGATTTCCACCCTCTCAACCGCCCACGACCAGGGCGGCGAGGTGACCCGCTACGGCTACGGCATCTACAACAAGCAGGGGGTCGCCGTTACCCTGAAAAAGGACACTCCGTTCTCCCTCCTGTACTCCGTTGACGGGGCGGAGGGCAGGCCCTTCCAGGCTGTATACAGAGAACTGGAGGAGGCCAAAAAGGAAGCGGAATCCTCCTCGGGCGCCCAGGCGTATCTCGACCGCCAGGTGGACGAGACGCTGGCCCGGCTTATGACCTACGAACTGGATAAGGATGGGAAGACGGAGTTTGAATTCCACTCCTTCCACAGCTTTGATTTACAGGGAGGCACCTTGGGCGGCCTGTACCCCGACGCCAGCCCCGCCGCGCCCAACGGCCTCCTTACGCTGACGGAGGGCGGAATCCAGCAGATCGAGGTCACCTTCGCGCTGAATCCCTTCTTTGCCGAGGCGCTGGCGGTGGAGCTGCCGGCGGACGGCGGCCAGTGGGAGGCGGCCAAGGACGTCCCGACCTTCACCCGCCCGGACGACGGGAAGGGCGGCCAGACCAAATGGTCCGGCGCCCCCGGCGGCGAGGCCCATCCCTACGGCGTCCGCTCCATCGACCAACTCCAGCTGATCGACTGGAACTGGAAGACGCGGAACGTTGACACCCGGGTCACAAATACAACGGATACCAACAGTTCTGAGCATATCCAATGCTTCCCCTATCTGTCCTCCGGCGGCAATACCGGGAAGTACGTTTGGAAACAGACCTATGACATTCTGAGCGAAAAGGTGGATGGTAAGCACAAGCTCTATAGCCCCATTGCCGAGTACTACGACCCATCTGGTGAAGAGGCCGGGACGTTGCGCGGCTGGTTCGGCGGTTCCTATGACGGCGGCGGCTACAAAATCGAAAATGTCTGCATCCAGACGACAAACTCTTCTTGTGCCGGGCTGTTCGGCGTGGTGTATAACGGGAAATTGAGCAGCATCGTGCTCTATTCCTCCGACGGCGAGGGGAAAATCACCGTGAACATCAACCAGAGTGGCTACCAATCCAAGTGGTTTGCCATGGGAACCCTGGCCGGAGTAATCGGAGCCAATGACTCTCAGCAATACCAAATTAAAAATTGCTCCGCCGCCGGCTACCGGATCGAAGCGACTACCTATACTTCTTCCGGAGGATGGGGCGGAAGCAACATCGGCGGATTGGTGGGCGAGGCCCACACGGATCTTTCCGGCTGCTCCGCCGTGACGACGGTCAGCATACATGACGCCCAAGAAAACGATCAAATGCGCGTGGGCGGGCTGGTAGGTTCCTGCCTGGGGAGTATCACCGACTGCTACGCCGGAGGAAGCATCGAAATCGACAGTGCTGCGGTGAAATTCCTTAACGCGCACAGAGGCGTTTACGTGGGCGGCATCGTGGGGGGAAGCTACATGAAACCCCTTGATGTCATGACTTCCTCGGGGGTTATAGGCACCGTTGGCTATAAAAACACCCACGCATCTCTGAAGGACACCAGCAATGCGCTGACCAACTGCTACAGCTATGTGCGGCTGCCTAAATATGAAGAACCACGGGATGCGGTTGGCAATTATTTTGCCATCAAAGGGCTGTTTGCCCTGGGCGGCGCGGGGGAGCTGGATCCGTTTGTTGTTAGCTTCTCTCGGGCAAGCGGCAAAAGCACAGTGAAGAACTGCTATTACCTGACTTCCGAGACGCTGGCGAACAATACCGCCGAAGGCATCCACAACGCCAAGTATCCACGGCGCATGAATTCGGCAGGGACGCAGGTGACAACGGATGAGACAAAAGTGAAACTCAAGACGGACCTCCTCTTTGAACCCGGAAAGGTCTATGACTTTTTCGATTTCACGAATCCAAACAACGATTGGCAAGGGGATGGTAAAGATGGTTTCCCGCTCAAGAATGTGGGCAGCTACAGCTGGCCGGGCGGCACAAGCAAGCAAATTACCGCTACAGCTAACAACGGCGGAACTGCTGCTTATTATTTGAAGGGCTACGGAGACGAAAAAACGATGGGGGCCCTGATCTTTACCCTGGAAAACAAAAACCTGAGCACCTACCGTTTCCGCGGCTGGCTCGTAAGCAATCAGGGGAACAGCCTGACTGTGACCACCGATACTGCCGACCCGGACATTGCTGCGGCAGCGGCCACTGTCAGCGGTGTCACTGGTTTGACCTACGAGCAGTTGGCAGATAAACAGGCAGGTATTCCCGGAAAGGACCCCGCGCTGAAAATTTACCAACTGCTGAACGCCGGAAAGGACAGCGAAAAGGACGCGTTTTTCGACTATGTCACCACCACAGAGGGCGACATGAGCGTTCCCGGCAAGTACAGCTATCCCACCCAGGCTCATCCGGAGCTGCGGGACCGCGACTACCCCTTCCCCACCGTTCTGACCAAGGACAACGGGAAATACCGCGTCCACTACGGCGACTGGCCCCTGAAGGGGTTCCGGCGGCAGACGCTGTTTGGCGAAAACGGCAAGTACCAGATTTTGGGCGGAAGCCCCATCGAAATCGACCTGTTCGTCAACGGCACCGCCCCCCATGAGGAATACCTGGTGCTGACGGACGACATTGCCAAGGACGGCAAATGGTCCTTCGCCTGGGACAGCGAACAGGCGGGCGTGGATGCCGGTAAGGCCGGGCGGATTGCCGAGGCGGCGGAGCCTGTTCTCTTGAAGTCCGGCGAGATTCCGAATATCCCCAATGGAGAAACGGGAAAGACCTACTACCTCTTCAAGCTGACTCCCCAAAAGGACGGCACGGATATTCTGTATATCACCTATACGGCGGGCGGCGTTGCCTATACGCTCCCGGTCACCGTCCACATTACCGCCACCGCGGAGCTGCGGCCCAACCGGCTGTTCATGTTCCCCAGCGACACGCTGGAAATCGACGTCAGGGCCACCGACAAGGCGGGCCAGGCGCTGAAGGTGAGCGGCGAGCTGACCCTCAAGGGCGATCCCCACTGCGGAAGCACCGGCTACCTCACGGGCCAGACCCTGCGGGACAAGGCGGAGGGAGACAAACTGCCCGGCGTCCGCTTCTCCACCTCGGTTCCCGGGGAGGTGCTGGCGGACAATCCGACCCTGGGCGCCAATGTCGACTTTGCCTATACCGTCACCACGCCCGACCCCGAAGACCCCGACAAGACCGTGGTTCAGGACTACGGCGGCGGTGCAGGCGGAGATATCCGCATTGAGATTATCCAGCCCTGGAAGGACGAGGAGTTCTTCCGGTTCGAAGAAGTCGAGCAGGACGGCGGTACGGCCCGGGTGGTCTGCACCATCTCCTTCCCCGATTGCTGCGAAGTTGGCGGGGAGGGGACCCTGCGGTTCGAGCAGTCCGGCACGCTGTCGGTGGCTCCCATGCCCGCGCACAAGCCCACGGCGGAATGGATCGTGGGGGAGGGGGAGATTGCCCTCAGGCTGACCTATCCGCCTACTGCGGCCCTGGAAGCGGGCATCCCGGAGACCACGGTCTCCATCCCCCTGAAGCTGACCTCCGGCGAGGCCGATGGGCAGCTGATTGAGGGAGAGCAGCTCCACATCCTGACCCTGACGGTGGAACATCCGGCGGAGACGCCGGACGGCGCCCAGGCAACCCAGAGCATCGAAGCCCTGCCCCCCGGCGAGGACGGGCAGGACAGCTCCGCCCGGCGGCGGCGCTGGAAGCGGAAGCACCAGCGGCGGCGCCTGCTGGAGCGCAAGCCTTAAGGAAGCACTGATTTAATCCCCGCGCACATCTTTACGCCATAAATTTCCG
>CAJTVF010000062.1 GCA_910579435.1 uncultured Oscillibacter sp. | reverse complement strand
GAAAATTTCTGGCGCAAATCTGCACACGTTGATTAAATCAGTGCTTCCTTAAAAAGAGAGGGGGGAGCGCAGGGGAGGACACACAGGTCCGCCCCTGCAAAATAAAATCTTCCAACAGGACACTTCCGCACGAACGCCCCGCTTGGCAAATCAAAGGAAACCGACTATAATAGATATGCCAAAGAGCAAAACCGAGGCAAAAGGCCGGGAGGCTTCAACGTTCCCGAACAGAATGAAACGGAGAAGCCCTCCCGCTCTTTTGAAATGGATATGATACCGGAGGCTTGCGTATGCTGAGAGTGGTTCTGGCAGATGATGAAAACAAGGTCGTATTGCTGCTGCAAAAGCTGATTGACTGGGAGTCCTTCGGCTATGAGATTGCCGGAACGGCGAACGACGGCCTGCGGGCCCTGGAGCTGGTGCGGGAGAAACAGCCCCACCTGCTGATTACGGATGTGCGTATGCCGGGCTGCAGCGGGATCGAGCTGATCCGGCGGGCAAAGGACCTGCAGCCGAACCTGCACTTCATCGTCATCAGCGGATACCGGAAATTCGAATATGCCCAAAACGCCCTGAAATACGGCGTGGAGGACTACCTGCTCAAGCCCCTGAAGCAGGATGAGCTGACCGGCATCCTGCTGCGGCTCAAGGATAAGATGGGGGAGGAGGCCGCGCTGGAATTCCGGCTGAAGAAAAGCGGTGAGCGCCAGCAGGAGCTTCTGATTGACGCGCTGAAGGCTGCGGCGGACCGGCAGGGCCCCTTTTTGACGGCGGAGCAGCTCCGGTCCGGATATGGGCTTCGTTTTTTGGAATCCGGCAGCGTATTCTTCGCGGCTGTGGTAAAGGTGGACGTCGCCAATGCCGCGCAGTACCGGGACGGCTATCAGATCATGGTCCGCCACGCGCTGGAAACGGTCCGGCGGGAGCTGGGGACGCTGACGGACGCCTGCGCCGCCGCGGCCCGGCGGGAAGGCATTCTGGTCTTTGCGGGGGTGAGCGAGTACCAGGCGGTGGAGGTGCAGCAGTGCTTTACAAAAATCCGCAAGGAGATTGAAAAGCAGCGGGATCTGTTCTGGACAATCCGCTGCACGGCCTGCCTGGGCAGCCGGAAACGCCGCCCCGAGCAATTGGACGCCTCCATGCGGGAAGCGCTCTGGCTTTGCCGGGACCGCCTGTGCCTGGCGCAGAGCTGGCGCGACGCGGAGAGAGAGCCTCCGGCCTTTGAACGGCGCTATCAGATGGAGACCGCGCGGAAAAAGAGCGTCCAGGCGGCGGCGGAATGCCTGGATGAAGAGCGCTTGAAGCAGGAGCTGGATGAAAGCCATGAGGCGCTGCTGTTTCAAACGGACCTGAACGGGCAGATGCTGGAGGACTGGTTCGATCAGGCGCTGGAGGCCTGCCTTTACGGCATGCGGCAGGCTGGCCGGGTAGAGGAGCAATTTCCTGCGGAGATGGAGGAGAGCTTCTGGTCCTGCGGGGACGCCCAGAGCGTGCTCCAGGCGCTGCGGGAGGGCGTCAGCCGGCAGATCGGGCAGCTGCGGGACGAACGCTCTCTGCGGGAGACGCGCCCCATCACCGACGCCAAGCGCTATATCCAGCAGCATTACCAGGAGGCGCTGCGCCTGGAGGACGTCAGCAGCGCCGCCGGCTTCAACGCCACCTATTTTTCCACGCTGTTCAAAAAGGAGACCGGGCAGAATTTTATGGATTATCTGACGGACCTGCGGATCGGCAAGGCCAAGGAGCTGCTGTCCGGCGACGGTCTGTCCGTCCAGGACGTCGCGGAAATGGTGGGTTACCGCGACCTGAAATACTTCTCGAAGCTGTTTAAAAAAGTTACCGGCGTCAGCCCGTCGGATTATAAAAAGCTGTACAGGTAGGTGATACCATGAGGCTACGGACTATAAAAAAGCTGTGCGGGGCGCTCCGGCGCTACCGAAGCGACCGTGATCTGGAGACCGTTCTGCGGCTGGACTGGGACGGGGAGCCGGTGCTGCGGGATTTTTTCTCCGATATTGAAGAACGCCTGCATGGCGAAGAGATCACCAGGCTTCAGCAAAAGCAGGCGGAATATCTGGCGCTGCAAAACCAGATCAACCCCCATTTTCTCTATAACGCGCTGGAGGCGATCCGGACGGACGCGCTGCTGGCGGACTGCGGGGACGTTGCGGAGACGACGGAGGCGCTGGCGACCTTTTTCCGCTATACCATCTCCAACGTGCAGGAGTATGTCACATTTTCCGACGAGCTGGACAACGCGGAGAACTATTTCACCATCCAGAGGTGCCGCTTTGGGGATAAGATCTCCATGAAGCTGGACATGGAGAATGAAAAACTGCTGGAGGCGCGGATGCCCAAGCTGATTTTGCAGCCTCTGGTGGAAAACGCGGTGTCCCACGGCCTGGAGGGCAAGCTGGGCTGCGGCGCCGTCCGCATCGTCGTGGAAAACAGCGACCGGACCCTGTTCCTGCGGGTGCGGGACGACGGCGTCGGAATTCCGGACGAGCAGGTGGAGCGCCTGAACCGGCAGTTCGCGGGGGATGCCGGCGGGGCGGCGGGACAGCAGCGGGGCGGCATTGCCCTGCGGAATGTCAACAGCCGGATCCGGCTGATTTTCGGCGAGGACTACGGCCTGCGCATTTTCAGCGCGGAGGGAGTCGGTACGGAGTGCTGCGTGACGCTGCCGCTGCTGTTCCAGGAGGAGTAAGGCCATGAAAGAGGAAGTGATCCGGGTGGAGCACGGCTGCTTTCAGCGGGAGAACCTGACGTACCGCTTTGATATTTCCGTTTCCAGGGGGGAGTGCGTCGGCGTGTACGTGGACGACCACTTCACCTCCGGCACGGCCTATCTGGACGTCTTCAAGGGCGGCACGCGCATGAAAGGCGGCAGGGCCTTTACCCAGGGCCGCCGGGTGGGAACGCCGGAGCTGGAGCGCTGGCTCCAGCAGAACAGCGTGATCGTGGACAAGCACCGCTTTGACTCCGGGGAACTGACCGTACAGGATTTTGTGGTGTCCCTGGGAAAGCTGATGGGCTGGCGGCAGAGAAAGAGCGCCGAACAGCGGCTGCGGGAACCGGAGTCCGCAGCCGTGCTGCGGCAGATGGAGCTGGACGTTCCGCCGGAGATGAAGCTGGCGGAGCTCTCCCGGCTGGACTATTACCGGCTCTGCCTGTTTCGGGTGTGGTTCTGGGAAGGCGGGCTGCTGCTCCTGGACCGGCTCACGGAGATCCTGCGCCAGCGGGACCTGGAAAAGCTGATGCGGTGCGTCCAGGTGCTGCTGGAGCGGGGGGCGGCGGTAATCCTGCTGGACCTGGACGACACGTTTATGCGCCGCTATTCGGACCGGATCGACGTGGTAAAAAACCGGAAGACCTGCTACCGCCTGTATCCGGAGGAGTACGGGGAACAGCTGTATGAGATCCTGGGCTGGAAATGCCGCGGCAGCGGCGCGGGCCGGGCCGGGCAGCAGGGCGGCGGCAGGGTCGTGTTCCAGGCCTCCGCCCTGGAGCTTCCCGGGACGCCGCCCCTGGATTTCGAGATTCGGAGCGACGAGATCGCCTTTCTGCGGGACGAGAATTACAGCACGGCGGCCAGGCTGCGGGACTGCCTTCTTGGGGGCCAGCGCTGGGGCGGCGGCGCATTCCGCCTGAACGGGAGGGCCTATGCCCCAGGCGAGCTGTCAAAGCTGATCGGCACGGAAATCGGGATTCAGCTGGAGCGGCCGGACCGCCCGGGGGGGATGCTGTTCGACAATCTGAGCGCGCTGGACAACCTGAGCGCCTGCCTGCTCCCCAAGGCCGGCCGGCAGATCGCGGGCCGGCGGGTCATGGAAAACATTCTGGAGGAGGCGTCGCGGTGGTACTCCAGGGAGGAACTGCTGCAGCCCCTGTACACATGGCCTCTGCCCCAGCGCCTGAGCTTTTCCTACTATAAATGGTATCTCTTGAATCCCCGTCTGCTGATCTGCTTTTTCCCCTTTGCGGGGCAGGAGCCGGCGCACCACGAGATGATTATTGACATGCTGGTGACCTGCGCGGGGCGAGGCATGGCCATCTGGGTGATCTCCTCGGGAATCGACGCCATTTGCGAAAAGACGAAGAACGAGGCGTTCCTCAGGCGCCTGCGCTATATCAACTGACGGCGTTCCCTGCCGGACCGGGCCGCGCGGACCTGCGGGCATATCCTTGAAGGACAGCGGAGAGTCCGGCTCCGGATATCCACAGAGAAGAGCTGTGAGGCAATCGCCTCACAGCTCCTTTTGGATTCGTTTCAACCGCGCTGGCTGTAACCGCAGGCGGTCACTTGCTCAGCAGCTCGTTTTTAATGCGATCCAGGGCCTCGGGGGCCTGTTGGTCCATCTTCTCCAGGAAACCGAAATAGCTCACGCAGATGATGTTGTCTCCGCCCACCTTGGGCGCGTCGGGCTTGAGCTGCTTGTTGGCAAAGTCCATCTCCCGCAGGGTCTCGAAGATGCCGTCGAAGTCGACTTCGCCCTCGCCCATGGCGGTGTGCTGGTGGATGGTCACGTCCGCCCGGCCCCGGGCATTCAGCCAGGGGGGATTCAGGATGTAACGGCAGTCCTTGGTCTGGTTCCAGGTGTCGGCCAGGAGTACATGGGTCAGCTCGTCGCCCGCGTATTTCAGCATATGGCGCACGTCGCCCTTGCCCTGGTCATAGAAAAAGCCGTGGGAGGCGGAATACACATAGCCCAGGTTCTTGGACCGGAAGGACTTCACGATGTCGCAGGTCTCGTCGTTCAGCTCGCAGAAATCGTAGGGATGGGACTGGATCTCCACCCGGAGGCCCTCCCGCTCGATGATGGGGAGAAGCTCCTCCATGGAGCGGAAGAACATGCCGTTGCAGATCTCCTGCTGGTTGGGGTCGCCGGAGAACTCCGTGTTGATGACAGGGACCCCCATGTCCACGGCAATCTGAATCATCCGCTTCCAGTTGGCCACGGCGTGCCGGCGCTGCTCCTCGGTGGGGCCGGACCAGCGGTAGACCACGATGAAGCTGGAGATTTCCACGCCGGTCTCCTTCAGGGCCTTGCGGTACTCCTCCTCGCACTCCTTGGAGAACAGGGGGTGCTTATAGAAGGGGTTGATGCGGGGATGGGGGGACTGTTCAATGTACTTGTAGCCCCAGTCGGCCACCTTGCGGACGTAATCCTTAATGGGCATCTGCTTGGCCAGGACGTCGACGTCAAATGCGATTTTCATGTACGGTTCCTCCATTCTGAATTTTTCCGGATCGATGAGATTCGGCCCTGTTTTGCTCTATATACTTGTATCATATCGCGGTTTTGCCGCGCTTTCAATGGGGGATTCTGCGGAAAGACTGTGAATTCCTGCTATTTGCTCTTGCGCGGAAAAACGGCCTGTGCTATGCTGGAAGAGAAAGGATGGTGCGGGATATGGACATTCCGGAGGCGGGCGTGCTGAGCGGTTCCCTGCGGTATTTTTTTACGCCGTCGTCCATGGCAAGCGAGCTGTTTTACTACCCTACCCGGGCGGGCCGCTACTTCTGCGACCACCGCTATGCGTTTGACCACTCTGCGGAAACCGCCCGGCTGGCCAGCCACCGGCTCAACCTGATGCTGATTTGCGTCTGCCGGGGCGAGCTGCGGTTTGTGCTGGAAGGGGAGGCGGTAACGGCCGTGCCGGGGCAGACCGCCCTGTTCGACTGCCGCCAGCCCCATGAGTACTCCGCCCGGGACGGCACGGAGTTCTGCTGGATGCTGTTCAACGGTTTGAACGCAGAGGCCCTTTACCGCCGCGTTTTGCAGAACAAGGGCGGGCGCCATGTGTTTGCCCCAGCGGGCTTTTTGGAGATCACGCGGGGGATCGGAGAGCTTGTGAGCTCCTGCGAGACAGGCGAGCGCATGAGCGAGGCCGCCTGCTCCCAGCTGATTCACCGGCTGCTGTGCGAGCTGCTGCTGGGCGGCGAAAGCTCCGGCAGGGAGGAGAGCCAGGCCGTCCGTGAGGCCATTGGCTTTATCAACCGCAACCTGGCTCGAGCCATCACCGTGGGGGATGTGGCGGCGGCCGCCCGCTTCAGCCCCGCCCATTTTTCCCGGGTGTTCAAGCTCCAGACCGGGTATTCTCCCTATGAATACATCCTGCTGCGCCGCATCGACGCGGCCAAGCACCTTCTGACCTCCACCCGGCTTTCCGTAAAGGAGGTCGCCTATCAGGTGGGCTACAACAGCGAGGAAAATTTTATACACTCCTTCCGGAAGAAGGTAGGCGTGACGCCCGGCGTGTTCCGCAGCGTCCCGGTTTGAGGGGGACATGGATATAGGGCGCCCGCCGCCCCGGCGGCTGTGCGCGCCCGGATTTACAGGGGCTTGGGGGCGGACAGCTCCCAACAGGCAATGCCTCGGTATATACCGAGGCATTGCCGGTACCCGGTACTGTATTCCTCCGAAATTGCTTGGATATAATTTTCATTAAAGATAGGCCTTGTTTTGCGATTTCGCTTAACTTTTGCCATAATGTGCCGATATAAAAGAAAAGTAGCTTACCCTAAATCCATAAAAGAAAGGTGATAGGATCATGTTTGTTGGTCAGATACAGGCTGCCCACTATATGGGCAGCAGGGGCATTTCAGCGGTACGCGCTCATTCGCCCTTTCGTTCCACGCAAACCACTCCAACGCGATATGACCGTGTGGAAATAGGAACCCGCTCCCAGGTAACGGCGTACTCCGGCATTTATAAACCCGGTTCAGGTCAGATGCGGGTACTTGACGCCCCCGCTTGCACCAAGGTGGCCCCTGACAGCCGCTTGCAGGCGGAGCTTCTGCCGCCGTCGGAGCAAGCGTCTTACACCGAGGAGGACGCGCTTATCAACCAGTATATGAAGCAATACCGTGTTGACGCCTATATTTATGGAGATGGCTCTGAAAGCGCTTCCTCTGAACCTTTAAAGCTGATTTCAAAAGATGAGATCTCAAAAGAGGACTTGGAGAAATTCCGCAGCGAACTCGCAGAAAAAGGACTGGGAGAAGAAATTGATTGGCGTGGGGTCAAAAGCGACCTTTTTCAAATCGGCGTCAATTTCGACAACATCCAGCGGTTCGAGCAAAAAGCCGACTACCTTGCGTCTCGATACGCGGTCTTAAAAGATCGTATACAAAATCAATTCACAGGTGACAAGCAGGAAGCGGAGCTGCAAAAGCTGGAACAGATTTATACAGAGGCAAAAGAGAAGATGGCAAACTCCTACGCGGAAAGCATCGGCGGCTTTTTCGAGGGCCTGGGGCAGTCCGGAGCAGCGGAGGATATGCGGAACAGCGTTTTGGCGCTGGTGGATCAAAAGGCCAATGCGTACATGGATCACATTGAAAAAAATGGGGACTATGTGAGCATTACCGATCCCGATAAACAGTGGCTCAAACAGGACGACGCATACATGGCGGCCCAGCTGCGTCAAAGCGCCTCCGCGTCGTCCTTAGAATCGCAAAAGCAGTCTGTCAATGAACAGGCTCCCTATGACGGAAACGATTTATCCTTTGCGGGTATCTACGCGAAAACGCTTTCCCAGCAGCTGGAAAATCCCACCTGGAAAGTCCATGAAAGTGACGAGGCTCTGGGGCGGCATCTTGCGGCGCAATACGGCGCATTGAAAAATAGTGCCGGGAACGCCGGTATCAGCGAAAAGCTGTCCAATTTGCTTAATTCCTCCTTCGACCCGTTTATGGACCGGCTGATGGATTCGCTTGACGCTCTTATTGACAGCAACCGGGGATGGGTAGCCGAAAAGCCCTGGATGTCTGGCACGATCAGAACAGATCATATTGACCGGGAAAGCGTCTATCATTCTTTTCAAAACGCTATTTCCAAGTAATGATGTGCATTTCTGCCAGAGCGGCAGGGTGGAATTAAATACTGAACAGAAAATTTTAGTAAAAAGTGGACTGTCTGCTGAATAGCGGCAGTCCATTTTTTCTAAAACACCCTGGACAAACTTATCCGATGCAAAAGGGGGAAAACGAAACCGTTTTCCCCCTTTTGCATCATACTTTTTTCAGCTCTGCCGCTGGGACCTCCTGGGGGCGGATTACTCGTAGTCCGCCACGTTGGAAGCGTCGATCCAGGTGTTGTCGGTGACCAGAACGTTGGTTTCCAGCGTGCCGCCGCTCAGCAGCGTAACAGCGGCCTCGATCCCGTTGGCGGCCATGGCGCCGCCGTTCTGGGACACGGTTCCGGTGATCCGGCCGTCCTTGATGGCCTCGAAGCCGTCGGGAGTTCCGTCAACGCCGGAGATGACGATTCCGCTGTTGGCTCCGGCGGCGTTGCCCGCGCCTACGGCCATGCCGTCGTTTTCGCAGACGATGGCGTCCAGGTCATAGGCGGACAGCCAGCTCTCCACGGTGGCCTGGGCCTGAGCGGTGTCCCACGCGCAGTCGGCGGGGGAGACGACCTGAACGATGTCGGGATAGTTGGCCAGGATGTTCTCATAGCCCTCCATGCGCTGGAGGCCGCCGGCGTCGGCGGAGGGGCCGGTCAGGATGGCGATATTGCCCTTGCCGCCCAGCAGGTCGGCGACCTGCTGCATCTCGGTCTCTCCGGCCTTGACATTGTTGCCGTAGGAGACGGCGGAGATTCCGGCGCCCTCCCAGTCGGTGCAGGCGGAGATGATGTTGATGACGACAACACCGGCGTCCGCCGCGTTTTTGGCGGCGTCCCGCAGGCCGTCGGGATCGACGGGCTCAAACAGGATGGCCTGGTAGCCCTCCGTCACGCACTGTTCGATCTGGCTGATCTGGGTGGCGGCGTCCTGGTCGGCGCTCAGGATCTTCAGCTCCGCGCCCAGCTCCGCAGCCTTGGCCTCGGCGGCCTCGGTAACGGCAATCTGGAAGGCGTTGGTCTGGTGCTGCTGAATCAGCGCAATCTTGTAGGGGCCGCTGTCAGAGGCGGTGTCGGAGCCGGCGTCAGAGCCGGCATCAGAGCTGGCGCCGCTGTCCGCAGGCGCGCTGTCGGCCGGGGCTGACGCGTCTTTGCCGCCGCAGCCCGTGGCGAGGGCCAGCATCATAACGCAGGCCAGCAGCATTGCGAGAAACTTCTTCTTGTTCATGTGATTTTTCCTCCTCAAAAACTTGGAACCTGTCTTCATAACCTGGGGAAGCCGGATAGACGGCGATATTTTCCGCCAGACAAGGAGCCTTTCCGCCGCAATCCGGGCGGATTGCAAGGGGAAGCGACGCGGTATGGCGGGAAAAAGACCGGCCGGACGGCGTTCAAGGGTTGTGAAGACGGGTTCTTATATGTAAGAGATGACGGACAGCGCGTCCGGCAGTTCTCTTGACACCCGCTCAGTTCTTTTTGCCCTTGCCCTTGATATCCAGCAGCACCGCCAGGACGATGATGGCGCCCTTGACAATCTTCTGCCAGTGGGACGAAACGCCCATGATGTCCAGGCCGTTGGCGATGACCGTGATGAGCAGGCAGCCCACCACGACGCCCCAGGGCTTGCCCACGCCGCCGGACATGGATACGCCGCCCACCACGCAGGCCGTAATGGCGTCCATCTCATAGCTCTCCGCTGCGTTGGGCTGGCCGATGGTGACGCGGGAGGTCATCAAAAAGCCGCTCAGACCGGCCAGAAGGCCCGCGATTGCGAAAGTGGAGATGCGGATCTTCGTCGTATTGATGCCGGATACCCGCGCCGCCAGCAGGTTGCCGCCGCAGGCATAGACCCGGCGGCCATAGACGGTCTTCGCCAGCACAAAGGAGCAGATGATGATGATGACCACCAGGAAGACCGCCAGCATCGGGACCCCGAAAATCGAGGAGGCGGCGACCGCCTTGTACTCCGTGCTGATTCCAATGACCGGCTTGCCGTTGGAAATCAGCAGCGCCAGGCCGCGGACGGCGGTCATGGTGCCGAGGGTCATGATGAAGGGCGGCAGGTCTCCCACAGCCACGCCCACGCCGTTTACCACGCCCACGGCCAGGCCGGCCAGCATGGCGACGGCCAGGGGCACGATCAGGGGATACTGCCCCTGGCCCAGCATAGCCGCCAGAACGCCGGTGAACGCCACCGTGGACCCCACGGACATATCGAATCCGCCGGCGATGATCACGAACATCATGCCGAAGGCCAGAATGCCGTTGATGGATGCCTGCTTGAGGATGTTGACCAGGTTGCCGGGCTGGATGAAGCTGGGCTTCAGGCAGGTCAGTACGACCACCAGCGCGATGAAAATTACGAAGATAAAGTATTCGCTGATGAGCGCCTTTGTACGTTTCGTCTCTTTCATGGTTTCCCCTTCCTTTACACCTTGATGGCGGAGGCCAGCGTCATGATGCGTTCCTGAGAGAACTCCCCGCGCTGGACCTCGCCGGAATAATTGCCCTCGCACATGACGATGATCCGGTCGCAGATCCCCATCAGCTCGGGAATCTCCGACGAAATGAGGATCACCGCCTTTCCCTGCCGCACAAGGTCGCCCAGCAGCAGGTAGATGTCCCGCTTGGCGGCCACGTCAATTCCCCGCGTCGGCTCGTCCAGAATGATGACGTCCGGCTCGTTCAGCAGCCATTTTGCGATGACGACCTTCTGCTGGTTGCCGCCGGAGAGGTTGCCCACGATCTGGCTGCCGGAAGGCGTTTTGATATTCAGCTTTTCGATGTACTCCCGGGAGGCGCTGAGGGCCTTGTTTTTGTTGTATAAGCCGTGGCTCAGCAGCTTTTTGATTGCCACCATGGCGATGTTGTCGTTGACGGACCCGCTCAGGTTCAAGCCGGTGACCTTGCGGTCCTCCGTGATGAGGGCTACGCCCTCCCGGATGATATCCCGCGGCGAGAGAACCTTCACCTGTTTGCCCTTCACATAGATCTCGCCGCTGGCGAGGGGCTGCATGCCGAAGATGCCCTCCACCAGCTCGCTGCGCCCGGCGCCCACCAGGCCGCCGATGCCCAGAATCTCGCCCCGGCGGACGGCGAGGCTGACATCCTTCACCTTCTGATCCGCGCGGACGATGTTCCTTGCCTCAAAAATCACCTCACCCACATCCGCGTCCAGCTTTGGGTATACGTCCGTAATCTCCCGGCCCACCATCATCTTGATCAGCCGGGTCTCGTCCAGGTTTGCCGTATCGTCCGTGCCGATGTACTGCCCGTCGCGGTAGACGCTGACCCGGTCGCAGATTGAGAAAATCTCCGCCATGCGGTGGGAGATATAGATGATGGCGACGCCCTTTTCCGTCAGCCTGCGGATATGCTCGAACAGCAGCTCCACTTCGCGCTCCGTGATGGCGGCGGTGGGTTCGTCCATGACGATGACCTTTGCGTTGATGGAAATGGCCTTGATAATCTCGATCAGCTGGCACTGCGCCACGGTGAGATTCCGCAGCGTCTCCCTGGGCGACACGTGCAGGCCGCACTCTTCGATCAGCCTCTGGGCCGCTTCGATCTCCGCTTTCTGGTCCACCAGGCCGTTTTTTCGCAGCTCGCGTCCCACAAAGATGTTTTCATACACCGTCATATCTAGAATCGGGTTCAGCTCCTGGTGGATCATGGCGATCCCGGCGTCCATGGCTTCCTTTGGGTTTGCCGCGTGATAGGGCTTTCCGTCAAACAATATCTCGCCGCCGGGGTCCTTGGTGTAAATCCCCATCAGAATCTTCATCAGGGTGGATTTGCCGGCGCCGTTTTCTCCCATCAACGCATGGACCTCGCCCGGCTTCACCTGAAGCTGCACATGGTCAAGTGCGGCTACGCCCGGAAAGGTTTTGCTGATATTTTTCATTTCCAGCACATATTCCACGCATTTCTCACTCCTCATACATGGTTTTAATCACATTTTAGCGGATTTTATTCCATTGCAAAACGTCCATTTTTCACATGACGGGGGAGAATTTTTGGGAATTTCAAAAAAACGTCATTTTATCTGAAAACGCAAACGTTTTTTTGGATGATTGCATAATGAAAGCAAAAGGAAGGCCTGGGGTATACCCAGGCCTTCCCTTTCCTTGGGGGCGTTGACGAGGATGCGGCCGTCTTCCAGGGAACCGCTGACCGCATAGACGCCGGCGGCGGTGATGGTGACCACGCTTTACTTGCCTTTTTCCATTTTCTTCGGGGCCTTTGCCAGCTCGGGCGGCTGTTTCTGTTTCCACTCGTCCAGCAGGCCGATGATCTGCTCTTTCATTTTGGCCGAAGTGACCTCCTTGCCGAAATACTTTTCCAGTTCAGCGGTTGAAATAATCACGCCTCGATCCTCCTTATATGGCCCTTATGTGGATACAGTGGGAAGAAATAAAGTAAGCGTCAATCTTTCCGGCGTCTTGCACAGCCCAGAGTTAAGGTAGAAAATACAATAAAGCCTGATAAAGTGCCATGTACTATCGGATAGTACATGGCACTGCTTGCAGCGGGAAAAATTTTAGAGGGGTGAGACGATGGAGCGGAGACTTCAAAAGGTAAATCAACGCAGTCGTTTGGTGGAGAGGGGGCGACAGGCAGAGGCGTGCCGGAACAGCGGGCAGCGGGTAAGCGAATGGTGCGGGGAGCATGGGATTCCAGTATCTACGAACTATAGCTGGCAGAGGAAGGTGTTCCAAGCTGCGGTATCAGAGAATGAGCGGGAACTTCCAGTGGCCGAGGAACGGTGAGGAGGCGCGGCAGCTCACAGCGCAGCAGTACCGGCGGCTGATGGAGGGGCTGAGTGTAGAGCAGCCGAAAGCGCACGAGACAGTGTCTGGGTTGAACATCGTCTAATAAGAGGAAATCGTGGAGAAAGCTGGTGTTTTGCTTGGCTTTATGGTAAAATTAAAGCTATGAAAGAGCAAAAGCAGGAGACAAGAAAGACTGTTCCATTTTCTTGCCGATCTTATCCCGGTAGCGCCGGTCAGCGGGACCATGGACAGGCTGTCCAAACGGGATAGCGGATGCCATATCGGTGGACTGCTTGAATAAGGACTGGCTTTCAGCGCGGGCCCTGTCCGCTTTTTCGTGAAGGCGGTCAATCCGGGCCTGTTTGCGTTCCTCGTAGTCGTTCAATCTGTCACTTCCTTTTTTTGAATTTTCGATAACTGGTTTTCCGCCGGTGCTCCTGGGACGGCTCGTCCCGCGTCAGCTCCGGCGGAGGCGGCTGGATGGCGTTGATGATTTCCCCGGCGGTGGAGTGAATCACGTCCAGGGAGGCTTTCAGCTCCGCCAGCTCCTTTCCCCGGCTCCACCCGGCAACATAGCCCATGGAGTAGTCCGAGGTGTCAATGCCGAAGTGCTGGCAGACGACATAGGCCACGCTCTCCGCCTCCACCTCCTTCTCCCGCCGGGGCTTGGGGAACTCCGAAAGAAAATCCGGGGGATGGAGCTTGGCGTGGGCGGTCTCGTGGATCAGCGTCTTGATGGTCTGCGCCTGGCTCATGCCGGACCTGACCACCACCCGGTTTTCCGCGAAGCTGGCATAACCCTTTGCCGTTCCAGGGACCGGGCCCAGCTCCACGGGGAGGGGGCACAGGGCGGCGAGACGGGCATAGACGTTCTCAAAGTCTGGAACGTCCCCGCTCAAATCAGAGACGAGGCTGGGCAGCTCCCGGCCCTCCGTCTGGCTCACGTCAAACACGGTGGCAATGCGGAAACGGGTGGCGTTCTCCTGCCGTTTCTCCGTCAGGGGCTTGCCGTTCGGCCCATACAGGGTCCGCCCGGTGGCCGGGTCCTTCTTCTCATACTCCACAAGGCAGGTAAAATGACAGGGGGCGAGGATTTGGATGCCCTTGCTCACCTTCATGCCCATCTCCTGGGCCAGCTTTTCATCGCTGTCCAGCTCCTCCGCCTTGAATGTCCCCTTCTTCTTCCGGCCCGCCTTCTGCTTCATGCCCTCCATTTTCATCCGCAGGGAGCGGGAGAGATCGTACATGGAGATATGGGGCCGGTGGAGGTTGCCGTCCGCCACCAGAATTTTCGCGTCGGCGTCAGAAATTTTCTGGATGATGGTGGGGACGGGATAGTTCAACTCCGTGGCGATCAGGTGGCGGCGCTGGCCGGAGAGGATTTCCAGGGTGCCCTCGTCCCCGATCCGGGCGAGAACAGGGTCCTTCACGCCGTTCAGCTCAATGGACTTTTTCAGTTCCAGGTAGTCCTCGCTCCTGGTGTCCACGGAAATGGTGTTGTACTTGGACTTCTCCAGATAGGCGGGATGCAGGAGGATGAAGAAGGCTTCGCGCTCCTCGGGGCTGGGGACATCCCGCTTGGCCTTCTCGTCCGGAGGCGTCAGGCGCTCATCAAGCACCTGGGAAATGGCGGTCCCGGCGGGACCCTTGGCGGCGGGGCCGGTTACGGGGGCCTCCTTGGGCTTCTCACCAGGGACAGGGGCGGCGGGCTTGTCCTCCTTTTTGGGGGCCGGAGCCTCCTTCTTCTCGCCTGTGGGCGGTTCGGGACCCTTGGGGCCCTCGGGGGGCTTGGCCTCCTTGGGCCTTTCGCCAGGGGCGGGGGCGGCGGGCTTGTCCTCCTTCTTGGGGGCCGGAGCCTCCTTCTTCTCACCCGTGGGCGGCTCGGGGGCCTTAGAGCCTGTTTAAAATCTTCTAATGAGGATGGCAATGAGGGCAAACGTGA
>CAJTVF010000061.1 GCA_910579435.1 uncultured Oscillibacter sp. | reverse complement strand
ATTAAGGAAGCACTGATTAAATCAACGTGTGCAGATTTGCGCCAGAAATTTCTGCTGACAAGGAAGAAAATCGCAGGAATCCTGACGGATTTCAAGATTTTCTAACGCAGTCCAGCGGGAATTTATGGCGTGAAGCTGTGTGCGGGGATTTCATCAGTGGTTCCTTAACAGATTGTCAGGCGGGGCTCAGGCGCTCTCGCAGGGCCTCCTCGCTCATGGCGGGATTGATGGTTTCCCGGCTGGCCATGGCGATGGAGGAGGCGGCCAGGCCCGCCCGGGCGGTGTCCTCCAGGTCCGTGCCCTGGAGATAGGCCCAGGCGATGGCGGACATGAAGGCGTCGCCGCAGCCGGTGGCGTTCACCAGCTCCGCCGGGAGGCAGGGCAGCCGCATCCGGCCGCTGTGGTCCGCAGCGAAGACCCCGTCGCCCCCCAGGGAGATGAACACCCGGCGGAGGCCGGTCTCCAGCAGGGCGTCGGCGGCCCGGTTCAAGCTGTCCCCGCCGGTGATGGGCACGCCGGAGAGAAGCTCCGCCTCCAGGCGGTTGGGCTTTAAGGTGTGGAGCTTCCCCAGGACGGGCTTGAGCTTCACGGCCTTGGCGGTGGACACCGGGTCGGCGAAGAGGGGGGCGGCGCAGTTTTCCGCCAGCCACGCGATGCTCTCCTCCGGGATGTTGGTGTCCAGGACCACCACCTGGCTGGCGTCCAGGAGCTTGCGCCGCTGGGCCAGGGCCTGGGGGGTCAGGTGCTCGTAAATCTCCATATCGCTGACGGCCAGGGCCATGTCGCCGTGCTCGTCGTTGATAAAGAGGTAGGTGGAGGTCCGCCCGCCGGGGATGACGGGGGACTGGGAGATGTCGATGCCCAGCTCGCCGCAGCTGGCGGCCAGCTTCTGGGCGTTGAGGTCGTCCCCAAAGGCCGTCAGCAGCCGCACGTCCAGGCCCAGCAGGGCCATGTTGTGGGCGATGTTCCGGCCCACGCCCCCCAGGGAGGAGTGGACCGCGCCGGGGTTGGAGTCCCGGGCCACCAGCGCCGCCGCCGGGCGGCCCCCGATGTCCACGTTCACGCCTCCCACGACGGTGACGTAGGGGGCGGTCTGGACAATGTAGCCCTTGCCGGTGATATAGCCTTTCTTCATCAGGTTGGAGATATGCACGGCGACGGAGGAGCGGGTGATTCCCGCCTTGTCCGCCAGCTCCTTCTGAGAGATGAGGGGATTTTCCTCGATCCAGTTTAAAAGCTGCCGTTCCCGCTTGGTCATGGCCCACCTCCGAATAAGCATTCATTTATCCTCTTAATCTAATGCTTATTATAGCAAGTTTTTTCCCGCTGTCAAGAGGGATTCTAAAAAATTTTGGAGGGCAATTGAAGGGCTTGCAGGAGGAGGGCAGGCATGGTATCATGAAAAAAGAAAGGGGCGGTGGTTTATGAGGCAAAAACTCACGGCGGCCCAATGGACGATCCTCGTTCTGGGAATTGGGCTGATGATTTCCCTGATGGCGAATATCTATCTCTATCAGCAGAGGAACGCCCCCCTGCCCGATCTGCGGGGAACCTACTGTACCGATGCCTCAATGGGCTTGGGAACCTACCTGATTTTTGACGGCCAGGGCCGCTTCTGCCGCTATACCCAGACGGAGGGGGTCCTGGACGACGGGACCTACGAGGAGCTGGGAGAGGGCCGGTACGCCCTCCGGTCCCAGGAGGGCCGGTCCTTCTGCGTTTTGCAGGACCGGGACGGCGTGTACCTCTTTGACGGCGAGGAGAATTCTGTTTCCTTTTTCCCGAAGCTGAAGGAGTTCGGGACGGCGTATATGCTGTTTGCCATTCCCGGCGAGTGGCCGGAATGGCTGAAGCATCCGGTATGACAAGACACTGCCCCCGCCTCCCGGCGGGGGACTTTTTTGACCGTCCGTCCCCTTCCCGCCGCCGATGGTCCGAAGCCCTCTGGACGGCGGGGGCTTCTTTGGATATACTGAGGGCAGAGAGGAGGAGCGGCCATGAAAATCGACGTGACCCTGGACCCGGCGCTGGAAGAGCTGCTGGTGAAGGTGCTGTCCCCGGGGGAGACGGAGGAGCTGGCGGCCCTGCTGGAGCGGCTGGAGGACCGGCCGCCGCTGACAGGCTTCCGGGACGGCGGGGCCGTGCCCCTGGACCCGGGGGAGGTCCTGCGGTTCTACGGGGAGGACAAGGAGGTCCGGGCCCAGACCCTGGACAGGGAAGTTTACACCGTCCGCCTCCGGCTGTACGAATTGGAGGGACGGCTGGACCGGCGGACCTTCGTCCGGGTGTCCCACTCGGAGATCGTGAACTGGAAGCGGGTGACGGCCCTGGACCTGAGCCTGTCCGGGACCATCCGGGTGACCCTGGACGGCGGCGTGGTTACCTACGTCTCCCGGCGGTATGTGAAGAAGATCAAGGAGGTGCTGGGGATATGAGCAAATCCGAAGTCCGGCGGGAATTCCTCCGGCGGGCCAAGGCGGGCTTCCCCTGGGGAATCGCCCTGGTCTATCTGGTGTTTGTGCTGGGAAACGCCTTCACCATCCCCAGGCCGGAGGGCGGGAACCTGCTGGTGGTGTCCCAGGCCATGGCGGAGGCTTACGGCAGCCCCGTCACAGCGGCCCTGGCGCAGTTTTTCTGGTCCGGCCTCCTGGGGGCGGCGTTGTGGACCACGGAGGTCCCCTTTCTGCTGGAGCGGCGGACCCTCCTCTGGTCCGGGGCCCACTTCCTGGGGACGGCGGCGGTGTTCTCCCTGGCGGGGTGGCGGTGCCGGTGGTTCCCCATCCGGGAGAGCTGGCTGTGCCTCCTGGGGGTACTGCTGTTGCTGTACGTGCTGAAATGGTCCGTCCGCTTTCTGGAGTGGCAGGCGGACGTGCGGGCCATTCGGAAATCCTCCGGCCTGGAGGGGGCGGACCCGCCCTGGAAAGCCCTGGCCCCGTACCTTCTTCTGGCGGCGGCGGTGGAGCTGCTGCTGCCCCCGGGCCTGCGGCTGGCGGACGCCCGGGATTTCCCGGTGCTGACGGGAATTTTTTACCCCTTCCTGGTCCTGCCGCTGTTCTGCTTTTTCAGCGCCTGTCCCCTGGGAACCCGGCTCCGCCGCTGGTGGCTTCTCTACCCGGCGGCGTGCGCGGCGCTGACCCTGCCCTGCGTGTTTTGGCTTTACAACTACACGGCCCTGTTTCAGGCGTGGACGGCGGGAACCGCCGCCCTGGCGGGGGGGCTGCTGGGCGTGGTTTTGCGGCGGCTGAAAAAAAAGGAATAACCCCGGAACAAAACCGCCTCCTTTTCCGACTAAACGGGAAAAGGAGGCGGTTTTATGAAGCTCTGGAAACGCGTATTGATTCTGGCCCTCTGCCTATTGCTGACGGCCTGCGCCCCGGCGGCGGAAACGCCGGAGTCCCCGGCCCGGACGGAGGGCCCTGCGGCCCCGGCGGACCCCGCGGGCGTCCCGCCCTCCCTGGCGGAGGACGAAGAGCCCACGGTCCTCACCTGCCGCGTTGTGGACGGGGCGGAGGACGGAAATCTGCTTTTGGCGGAGCTGGACGAAGGGCTCTACGGCGGGACCGGGGTCTACCGGCTGAACCTGGAGAACGTCCCGGTGACCCTGGACGGCGAGGCGGCGGAGCCGTCGGTCCTGGAGGACGGCATGGCGGTGGACGTGGCCTTCAACGGCCATGTGCTGGAGAGCTTCCCGGCCCAATTGGGGGAGGTGTATTCCGTCTCCGCCTGGTCCCGTGGCCGGGGGCGGAACGGCGGCGGGACTATGTTTGATCTCTGCGGGCTGTACCTCCAGGTGCTGGACGACCTCTGGCAGAAGGACCCTGGGCTGAACGACGGCATTACCCTGGCGGGGCTGGACCTGTCCCAGGCCCCCGGAGATTTGACGGAGAGCGAGAAAGCCGCCCTGGCCTGGCGCTTCGGGGAGCTCCACGGCGTGGAGGTGGTGACGGGGACCTTTGACGAGCTGAAGGAGCAGGGCTATTTCACCGCCTCCGCCATCAGCACCCCCGCCCCGGAGGAAGGGGAGGACTACAGTCGCCTCTGGTATCAGTGGGAGGACGGGTGCCTGTTCTCCATCACACCCAACGAGGACCACGAGGGGGAGCTGTATTCCCTGCCGGCCGTCTTCTTCAACGCGGAGAAGTGGCGCTCTCCCCTGGGGGCCTACTGCTTCTATGACTGCTCCGCCGGGTGGCCGGAGTTCGGAACCTGGAGCGGCTATCAGATTCTCGGCGGCGAGATGATTTCCTGAGGAGGTACGGCTTATGAAGCGGATATGGATTTTGCTGTGCGCCCTGACGCTCCTCCTGGCGGGGTGCGCCGCCCCGGAGGCGGAGGGCCCGGAGCTGACGGAGACGGAGGGCCGCGCCCTGATCGCGCTGAACCGCGAGGGGAGTCTCTCGACCCTGCTGGTGACGGAAGACGGAGAGGCCATTGTTCTGACAACGGAAATCAACGACGCGTTCTGCGGCTGGAGCAGCGGCGACCGGGTCCGGGTCACCCACGACGGCGTCTCCGAGACGTTCCCGGCACAGACGGAAGTGTATGACTACAAGACTTTAGCGGAAGGGGACTGGTCAGACATCCCGGAGGAAACCGTGACCGCCTTGAAGGACCTGGGCTGGGACTTCTGCCTGGACGTTCACGCCCCGGCGGCGGAACCCCAGACGGTGGAGGACCCGGTGACGGGCTACTGCGGCAACACGGTGACGGAGGTCACCCTGGACGGGGAGACGTATTCCTTCTGGGGCGATGACTCCGTGGCCCTGACGGACATCGTCATCAACCTGGCCTACGCCCCGGAGGCGGTGTGCAAGTGCCTCCCGGAGTTCACCGTGGACACGGAGTTCGGGGACGGCTATGGCGTGAACCTGACGGAGAGCCATGTCCGCTGTGAGGCGGGCCAGGCTCCCCTGACAGCGGAGCAGACGGAAGAAATCCGGGGTATCATAGAGCGGAATTGTAAATAGGGTTAGAGGGCAGACCTGCCCAGGCGGCATCATTCCGAAGAAGGGCCGACACAGAGGTCCGCCCCTACAGCCGGGTGAGCGGCAGCGGAAAGAGGAGCCGGTCCATTCAATGACCGCCAAACCCCCGCTTGCACCACGCTGCGGACGGAGAACCTTCATAAACGGCGGAAGCACAACTTGCATGCCTCCCGTCCCTCGTCCTCCCGCAGAGCCATTCCTTCCTTTTCTCTTTTGGACCGTGCACGGCCCGTTTTCTCTTTTCCTTCTGGAAGGAAAAGAGAAAATGGGGGGTGCAAAGGACCAGCCGTCTTCATGGCTTCATCCCCCCCGCCCGTCAGGGCAGGAAAAGCTCCCCCTTCCGGGGGAGCTTTTCCTGCCAAGCGCACACTTAGAAATCCGCACTGCCCACGGTACGGGGATGGGGCAGCACATCCCGGATGTTGGAAACACCCGTAAGGTACATCACCAGCCGCTCGAACCCCAGGCCGAAGCCCGCGTGGCGGCAGGAGCCGTACCGCCGCAGGTCGCAGTACCACCAGTAGTCCTCGGGCTTCATGCCCAGCTCCTTGATCCGGCTCTCCAGAATATCCAGCCGCTCCTCGCGCTGGCTTCCGCCGATGATTTCCCCGATGCCGGGGACCAGGCAGTCCGCCGCGGCCACGGTCTTCCCGTCGTCGTTCAATCGCATATAGAACGCCTTGATCTCCTTGGGGTAATCCGTCACGAACACGGGGCGCTTGAAGACCTGCTCCGTGAGGAAGCGCTCGTGCTCCGTCTGGAGGTCGCAGCCCCAATAGACCTTGTAGTCGAACTGGCCGTTGTTCTTCTCCAGAATTTCCACGGCCTCGGTGTAGCTCACCCGGCCGAAGTCGGAGGAGGCCACGTGCTCCAGCCGTTCCTTGAGGCCCTTGTCCACGAAGCTGTTGAAGAAGCTGATTTCGTCGGGGCAGCGCTCCATAACCTTTCGAATGGCGTACTTGATCATGGCCTCCGCCACGTCCATGTCCCCCGCCAAGTCGCAGAAAGCCATCTCCGGCTCGATCATCCAGAACTCGGCGGCGTGGCGCTGGGTGTTGGAGTTCTCCGCCCGGAAGGTGGGGCCGAAGGTGTACACGTCGCCGAAGGCCATGGCGAAGTTCTCCGCGTTCAGCTGGCCGGAGACGGTCAGGTTCGCGGGCTTGCCGAAGAAATCCTGGGAGAAGTCCACCTTGCCGTCCCCGGTCCGGGGCGGGTTCTCCGGGTCCAGGGTGGTGACCCGGAACATCTCCCCGGCGCCCTCGCAGTCGCTGGCGGTGATGATGGGTGTGTGGACGTAGACGAAGCCCCGGCTCTGGAAGAACTCATGAATGGCGAAGGCGGCGGCGCTCCGCACCCGGAAGGCGGCGGAAAACAGGTTCGTCCGGGGCCGCAGGTGCTGTATGGTCCGCAGGTACTCCACGGTATGCCGCTTCTTCTGGAGGGGGTAGTCGGGGGTGGAGGGGCCCTCCACCGAGATTTGCGAGGCTTTCAGCTCCAGGGGCTGCTTGGCCTCCGGGGTGAGGACCACCGTGCCGGTGACGATCAGGGCCGCGCCCACGTTCTGGGCGGCGATGTCCTTGTAATTTTCCAGGGCCCCGGCCTCCATGACCACCTGGAGGTTTTTCAGGCAGGAGCCGTCGTTCAGCTCGATGAAGCCGAAGTTCTTCATGTCCCGGATGGTGCGGGCCCAGCCGCCGACCGTGACGGTCTGGCCGGACAGGGAGTCCTTGTCGGCGAAAACCGCCGCGATTTTCGTGTAGCTCATTGTGTTCACCTGATTTCTGTTATTTCAAATATGGATGATACATTATATCATAAATTTTCCCTTTTGCAAGGGGGGGGCACTGGCCCTTGCGGGCGGGGAGGATTTCAGCCATGAAGATGGCTGGTTCTTTGCACGGTCCAAAAGAGAAAAAGAAGTATGGGCCCTTCGGGCCTGTTTTCGGCCTTCTATCGGCGGAACACCTTTGCAATGCTGACACTCCGGTAGGACAAAGCCCTGGGGGCCCCCGCAAAATCGAAGATTTTGTGGGGAGAGGAGGAAGGAATGGAGCAGAGCGGAGGCCTCGCCGTCAGGCGGGGACAGAGCGGGCGGAATTTCTTCCGGCGATGTGGGGCCTGACCCCCTGGTCAGGCCATTCCTCCGGAACTGCCATTTTATCAATGGGCTGTCCCTTCACTTATGATATTTTGTCCCCGCGTTGATTTGGCAGGCCCGGTAAATTTGTTCCAAGAGCATCACTCTGGCCAGGTGGTGGGGGAAGGTCATGGGGGACATGGACAGCTTTTCGGCGGCTTGGGCCTTGATGGACGCGTGGAGCCCGCGGGAGCCGCCGATGAGGAAAGTCAGGCGGCTCTCTCCCTGGTTGGCCCATCCGGCCATGAGCCGGGCCAGCTCCTCGCTGGAGCGTTCCCGCCCCTCTACGCACAGGGCCGCCAGAGCGGACGAGGGCGGGAGCTTGGCCCGGACGGCCTCCGCCTCCTTCAAAAGGGCGGCGTCGATTTGGGCCGGGGAGGGGTCGTCCGGGAGACGCTCCTCCGGCAGTTCGATAATTTCCGGTTTGCAATAGCGGCTGAGGCGCTTGACGTACTCCGCCGCCGCTTCGGCGTAAAACTTCTCTTTCAGCTTCCCGACGCAGAGCAGGGTGATCCGCTGCATACCGTTCCTCCCTCCAGCACATAGGCCCCGCTGAGGCCGTCTCTCGGAGCGGCGGAGAGGCGGGGGGCGAGGCCCGCGGCGCTCAGCGCCGTCTCCACCGCCCGGAGGGCCATGGCGGGGGTGTTGTTCTCCCGGCTCAGGTGGGCCAGGACGATTTCTCTGGCCCCGGCCCTTGCCAGGGTGACGGCAAAGGCGGCGGCGTCCTCGTTGCGCAGGTGCCCGCCGGGACCCAGGATGCGTTTTTTCAGAAAATAGGGGTACGGGCCGCTGCGGACGGCCTCCACGTCGTGGTTGGCCTCCAGCACCGCCAGGGCCACGCCGGGGAGGACGGCCTCCGCCTCCTCCGTGACCACGCCGCTGTCCGTCAGCAGGCCGAAGCTTCCGTCCGGGGTGTCGAAGCGGTAACCCCGGGAGCCGGGGGCGTCGTGGGAGGTGGGAAAGGGGGTGACGGTACAGTCCCGGACGGAAAAGGGGGCCTCCGCTTCCCGAAGGCGGTCCTCCAGAAGGACCGTCCGGCGGAGCAGGTCCCGGCCCGCCTGGGCGGAGGCGAAGACGGGGCAGTCCGTGTGCTTCAGCAGGGTCTGGAGGCCGGAGATGTGGTCGCTGTGGGTGTGGGTGATGAAAATGCCGTCCAGACCAGACAGGTCCAGGCCCAGGGACTGGAGCCCCTGGCGGATGCGGCGGCAGGAGATGCCCGCGTCCACCAGGATGTGCCCGCCGTCCCAGTTCAGCACCAGCGCGTTCCCGGAGGAGCCGCTGGCAAGGGTATGTACCGTTGTCACTGGGCGGAACCTCCTTTGCCCCGCAGGGCATCGCTGAATGCTTTCAAGTCCTGCTTTACCTCTTTGGGGAGCTCGTTGAAATCCACGCCCCGGACCGCGCCCTCCAGGGCGTAGAGATGGACCAGGCAAACATTGGGGTATAAGGTTTTCAACCGGAAAAAGGCGTCCCTGGCCCCGGCTTCCGTCAGCTCCTCCGGAGAGGCGACGCCCGCCGCCGCCAGCTTCCGGGCCATCTCTTTGCCAATGTTCTTCATGGACGTTAAATCCGCCATACAGCTCCTCCCTAACGCTCAAAGCCGGGAGACGGAAGGCGTTCCTCCTCCATCTCCCGGCAAATCTCCACTATCAGCCCAGGCTCAGGCGCCGGCGCTCCTCCAGCTCCTCCACGGCCCGGATGCTGGCCCCCAGCCCCCGGAGCTTTTCCACCAGGTTCTCGTAGCCCCGTTCAATGTAATGGACACAGGAAATCTCGCTCTGCCCCCTGGCGGCCAGGGCGGCGATAACCAGGGCGGCCCCCGCCCGGAGGTCCGACGCCTGGATGGGCGCGCCCACCAGATGGTCCACGCCCTCCACCACGGCGGTCTTGTCGTCCACCTGGATGCTGGCCCCCATGCGGCGGAGCTCGTCCACATAGCGGTAGCGGCTGGACCACACGCTCTCCGTCACCAGGGAGATGCCCTGGGCCAGGGAGAGGACCGTGGTGATCTGGGGCTGCATGTCCGTGGGGAAGCCGGGATAGGGCAGCGTTTTAATGTTCGCCCGGCGCAGGGGTCCGTTCCGGCGGACCAGGAGGGTGTCCTCGTGCTCCTCCACCTCCACGCCGCACTCCTGGAGCTTGGCGGTGATGCAGTCCATGTGCTTGGGAATGATATTCTTGACCAGGATCTGCCCGCCCGCGGCGGCGGCGGCGGCCATATAGGTGCCCGCCTCGATCTGGTCGGGAATGATGGCGTAGCTTCCGCCCCGGAGGCGGTCCACGCCCCGGATCTTGATGGTGTCCGTGCCCGCGCCCCGGATGTTGGCCCCCATGGAGTTGAGGAAGTTGGCCAGGTCCACGATATGGGGCTCCTTGGCGGCGTTTTCGATGACGGTGCGGCCCTCCGCCATGACGGCGGCCATCATGATGTTCATGGTGGCGCCCACGGAGACCACATCCAGATAGACGCTGGTGCCCTTCAGCCGCTCCTCCCCGGCGGTGGCCCGGATGAAGCCGCCCTCCACCGCCACGTTGGCCCCCAGGGCGTTGAAGCCCTTGATATGCTGGTCGATGGGCCGGACGCCGCCGAAGTTGCAGCCCCCCGGCAGGGCTACCTCCGCCTGGCCGAAGCGGCCCAGCAGAGCGCCGATAAAGTATGTGGAGGCCCGGATGCGCCGGGCCAGGTCATAGGGGGTGCGGGTGGAGTGAATATGGCGGCAGTCCACCTCCACGGTGTGGCGGTCCAGGCTACGGACCCCCGCGCCCAGCTGCTCCAGAATGCTGAGGCACAGCGTCACGTCGGAAATCTGGGGGACGTTTTCAATGCGGCAGACCCCGTCCACCAGCAGCGCGGCGGGGATGATGGCCACGGCGGCGTTTTTCGCGCCGCTGATCTCGACTTCGCCAAACAGGGGTGTTCCGCCCTGTATAATATATTTTGTCAATGGATTGACCCTCTCTTCAAGCAACAGTTTGCCGGTCCGGGGCATTTGCGGGAGGCACAAGAAACAGTTTGCCCGGCTGGCGGCGCTTCATACCCGCGCGGGGCGCGGGGAGGTAAATTCTTCTTGGCGTTTTTTTACACGCTCTGATATGATATAGCCAGCACATATGAAAATCGGTCAAACCGATTTTCAACCAGCGGCAGGGCCGCTGGCGGGCAAAGCCCGTGTGCTGCCTATGAAGTCTGACGCGGACCGCTTGCGGTCCGTGCGGCGAATAATCGCCGCACAAGTTGAAAAGAAGCCTTGCTTCTTTTCAACTGCGACAACTATAGCACAGGCGGAGGAAAAATGCAAACCTTTCCTTTCGTGTTTTTAGATAATATTTTCCCGAAAGAGCCGCCCGGCTTCCGCAGACGGGGTGAAAAACCCGGCCTTACGGGCCGGGCTTTTGGAAAAATATGGACGCTCCCGGCCGGAATCAGGCGGCTCCTTCTCCCGTCCGGACGGGTCCGGCGGCGACCGAGCCGGTGAAGCAGTTGACGAAGTAGTCTCCCGTGTCGGTGACGATGCGCCACGCCGGGGTCAGGGACATGGACGCGCCGGAAATCTGGAGCTCATAGCACAGCCGTGTGTCCGTCACCGTGGAGGCCACCGCCGCGCTCTCCCGCCGCATTTGCTGGAAGGCCGCCAGGGCCCCGGCGGCGGAGAGGGGCTGGTCCCCGGGGACGGCGGCGCCGGCCTTGGGCAGCAGCGTGCCGCTGACGGCGGTGAGGACGCGGTTTTCCACGGTGAAGGTCACCGTGCAGTTAAACACCGGCAGCCTGCCGTAAATTCCCAGGGCGGTAAAGACGCCGCTGCCCTCCTCGTCCAGCCGGAGGTCCGGGGCCTCGTAAGAAAAGGTGCGGCAGAAGTCCCGGCAGAAGTCCTCCACATCCCGCTGCGCCAGGGTTCCGGCGGCCTCAAAGCCGCCGCTGGAGCGGAAGAAGGCCTCTCCCGCCGGGCCGGCGTAATGGAATATGCCGCCCCCCTGGTCGGAGACGGACAGGGCGTCCCCCAAAAGGAAGGCGGCGGCCCGCTCCTCCAGGGCGGTGTCCCGGGCCAGGGCCACGCCGTCGGAGGGGAGGTCCCGGGAGACGGCCCCGGGCTCCAGGGTCATGCCGTTTTCTTCAAAAAGGGCCGCCAGCTGCTCCGCCGTCCGGTGGAAGGCGTCCCGCTCCGCCGTCCGCCGCTGGGCCAGGGAGGAGACCAGGAAGCCGTTCAGCAGGACCAGGATCAGGATGATGATGTTTTTCAGGCGGAAGCGTTCCATAAGGGTCTCCTTACTAATCCGATAACCAGACGGCCCGGCATTCCCCGGCCCGCTCCACATAGCCGATGGAGAGCTCCTTCCCGGGGTCTGCGGCGGCGGCCACCGCCAGGGCCTGGGGCAGAGGCAGCAGGAGGGAGGCTTCCTCCGCGGTCTCGTACTGCCGGAAGCGCAGGGTCAGGGCCGTGACGGCGGAGCCGGTGAGGGTGACCTCTGCGGCGAAGCCGCCGTCCTGAAACCGGACGGGCACGCCCTCAAGCTGGTAGCCGAAGCGGAGGACCGTCACGTCACCGCTGCGGCGGAAGCTCTGAAGCCAGGGCCGGGCCTCCCCGGAGACGGGAGAGAGAAGGCCGCTGAGCAGGGAAGCGGCCCCCAGGGCCGCCTCCCGGGCCGTGGGCAGCTCCCCGGCGGCCTTGATTTGGAGGCTGGGCTCGTCTCCGCTCTGGTAGTGGACGCTGTCGTCGGGCCGGATGCGGAGGGTCCGGTCCCCGTCCATGATGAGCTCCGTGCCGCTGGACTCCGTGTGCCGGGTCCGGCTCCGGGGGGTAAAGCCCAGGGCCGAGAGCAGCCAGTCCGTCCCCCCCGCCAGGGGGCTCCCCAGGGTGAAGGCGGGCAGCTCCGGCGGCTGGCCGGGCAGCAGGGAGCAGGGGTCCAGGGAGCGCTCGGGCCCCTTCCCGTCCATGGCGAAGGAGGCGTCCCCCAGCTCATAGCGGCTGATGACCTGCTCCAGGCTGTCTGCGGAGACGGCGGTGGAGGCCCGGAAGCAGCTGTCCCCGCCGTCCCAGAGGTAGAGGACCGTGCCGCCGTCCTGGGGGGCGACAAGGAGCCGGCGGGCGGAGAGGTCCTCCCGGGGGGAGACGTCCTCCCCTCCCCCCAGCAGCGCCGCCAGGACGGACAGGGGCAGGGGCTCGAAGAAATCATAGTAAAGGGAGGGCCCCCGCAGGGCCCGGAGGAAGTCCGCGCCGGTACAGGGGCTGTAGTCCCTGGCGGAGCCCAGGGCCTCCAGCAGGCGGCGGCCCAGGGGGTCGGCAAAGGCCGCGTCCCCGGTGGTGAGGGCCATGCCGCCATAGCGGCCGTAGTCCCCGGTGACGGCGGCCCGGACCGGGGCGGTGAGCTCCGCCGCCGGGGCGGCGGACTGGGCGGGGCCCGCCGCCGCCTCGCCGTAGCCGCCGGTCAGGTTGAAATTGTAGAGCTGGGTCTGGGCGAAGAGCACCACCGCCGAGAGGGACAGCAGGGTGATGAGGATGTTCTGGACCAGGTTCCGGCGGTCCCGCCGCAGTTCTTCCATGGTTCAGCCCTCCGTCTGCCGGCTCCGGCCCTGGGCAATGGGCAGTGTCATGCGGATGGTGGTGCCCGGCCCCTCGTGGGGCGCCAGGGCGATGACGCCCCGGTGCCTCTGGACGATCTCCCGGGCGATGGAGAGCCCCAGGCCCGTGCCGCCGGACTCCCGGGACCGGGCCTTGTCCACACGGTAGAAGCGGTCGAAGATCCGCTCCTTGTCCTTCTCCGGGATGCCGATGCCGTCGTCCCAGACCTCCATCCAGACGGTGTCGTCCTCCCCGCAGCCGGCGGAGACCCGGATGTGCCCGCCGTCGGGGGTGTATTTGATGGCGTTGCCAAGAATGTTCATCATCACCTGCTCCAGGCGGCTCCGGTCCCCCACGATGAGGGGCAGGTGGCCCAGGTCGGCGCAGGTGAGCTCGTGGCCCCGCTGCTGGGCGTTCAGCGCGCTGGAGCGGACCACGCTCCGGATGGCCTCGGCAAAGGGGAAGCGGGAGAGGACCAGCTCCGCGTCCCCCCGGTCCAGCCGGGAGAGGGTCAGCAGGTCCTGGACGATGTGGGTCATCCGGTCCGTCTCCGTGATGATGATGTCCAGAAAGCCGTTGGCGGTGGACAGGGGGATGTCCCCCTCCGCGTCCCGGAGGGTCTCGGCGTAGGTGCGGACGTTGGTGAGGGGGGTGCGGAGCTCGTGGGAGACGTTGGCCACGAATTCCTTCCGCCGCTCCTCGTTGCGGTGCTGCTCCGTCACGTCGTGGAGGACGATGAGCACGCCGCCCCGCTCCCGGTCGGAGAAGGGGGCCAGGTACACCTCCAGGGTCTTGTCCCCGGCCTCCAGCTCCCCCTCGGCAAAGCCCGGCCGCTGGAGGGCCAGCATCTCCCCGAAGGGATAGAGGCCGCCGAAGAGCTCCTCATAGGTACACTCCGGCCCCACGGGGCGCTGGAGCATGTCGTTGGCGGCGGGGTTGCAGTGGATGAGCTTCCCGTCGTGGGAGAAGGCCACCACGCCGTCGGTCATGTGAAGGAAGAGGGTGTCCAGCTTGTTCCGCTCGTTCTCCACGGCGGCCAGGGTGGACTGGAGGACCCCCGCCATCTCGTTAAAGGTGCCGGTAAGGATGCCGATCTCGTCGGTGGACTCCACGGGCAGGGCGCTGCCGAAGTCTCCGGCGGCCATCTTCTCCGCCCCGGCGGTGAGCTTTTCAATGGGGCCCACCATGGTCTTGGAGAGGAGGAAGCTCAGCAGCACGGAAATCAGCAGGCCGATGAAGAGGGCCTGCATGATGATCTGAAAGAGCTGGCTGTTCAGGCCGGATACGGTGTCCCGGGTGTCCAGGATATAGATAATGAAGGCGTTGTCCCCGCCAAAGATGGGGATGGCCGCGTCCATGTAGTCGGCGGTGATGTCGCTGACGTCGCCCACGGCGGTCTCGTCCCGCCGGGCCACGGCGTTCCGGGCGGTGAGGAGGTTGGGGCTCTGCTCCCGGGGCATGGCGCCCTCGGCGGCGGAGCCGTTGAGATAGCCTCCGGTCTCCCCGTCCAGAACGAAGTAGTTTCGGGTGCGGTAGTCGATGCCCAGCTTTCCGGCGGTGAGCTCCAGCATGTCGTGGACCCGGTCCGCGCCGTCGTCCTGGGCGGCCTCCCCCCGGAGGGAGGCGACAAATTCCCGCTGGTCCTCGCCGAACACGCTGTCGATCTGCTGGTAGAAGGTGTTGGTGAAGAAATTGGAGACGTTGATGGTCAGGAAAGCCCCCACCACCGCCATGAGGGAGGTGATCAGAAGCAGCAGGATCAGCGTCAGCTTCATGTGCAGGCTGCGGAACACGGCGGGGCCTCCTTTCTGAAAGATTCGGTTTCCGGTTTAGGCCTTGTTTGAAAATTGACGGAGTGCCCAACGGTGAGAGATTTTTTCGCCAATCAAGGCAAATTTTCGCGGGCGGGC
>CAJTVF010000060.1 GCA_910579435.1 uncultured Oscillibacter sp. | reverse complement strand
TTGCCGGTATCTGCAACTTTGACCGCTTTGCTTAATTTCGCAAGAGGTCTATTGTTTTGGACTCACGATTTTTATGGTTATAGGCGGCAGTTTCGCTGCGCTCCAGAATATCGTCGTCCACCGCTCGGACAGCGGTGTATAGGTCTATGCTTCTCATAAGTACCCCTCGTTCGCAAGTTTATCTTTGAGTTTTTTCCGCGTTCGGCTGAGGATCACCGCCACATTGTTCTCCGTCAGGCCGTACCGCCCGGCGATAGAAGACACCGGCTCCGTGAAGAAGTACCGACGCACGAACACATTCCCGTCCCGCTCCGGCAGGCCCCGGACGAAGCGCCGGATACACTCCTCCAGCTCCTTGACCTCGTATGCCGCCTCTGCGTCCGTTCCACCGGCCAGACAGTCCGCCAGTTCATCCAGGACAAGGATGATCTCCCCGCCGCCGCGCTTTTCTGCGCTGCGGGCGTTGAAGCGGTTGATGGACAGGTTGCGGGTGATCTTTGCCAGGAACATCCGAAGCACATTGGGCCTCTGGGGCGGCATTGCGTTCCAGGCGTGGAGCCAGGTATCATTGACGCACTCCTCGGAGTCCTCCGCATTTTTCAGAATGTGATCCGCTATGGTGAAGCAGTAGGCCCCGTATTTACTGGATGTCTCAGATATGGCGTCCGCGTTCTTCTGCCAGTACAGCTCTATGATTCGGCAATCCTCCATGTGTCGTCACCTCTCTATCGTTTGAAGGTCCCTTCATCCTATAGGACAGAAACGCATATGAAAACCTTACACATTTTTTCAAATCTGCAATCCCTTTTGCATCTGATCCCGGTTGAATATTCAGGGGGTATGCGCCGCTGTTATCTCCTGACACTATCATACTAACGGACCGGAGCATGGTCAAGCCCCGCTCTTTTAAGCAAAGACCGGCTGAAAAAGACGGAGACCCTGCATCTCAGGGCCTCCGTCCTTCTCTTACGCCTTTACAGCTCTTTTAGAAGTTCCTCCGCAGATACGCCATACAGCTTTGCCAGGGCGATCAGATTCGCCGTTGAGGGGTCGGACGTGCCGTTCTCCCATTTGCTGACCGCCTGCCGGCTGACACCCACCGCCTCTGCCACGAACTCCTGGGACATCTTGCAGCGGGCCCGGTTCTCCCGGAGCCTCTCCCCAAGGGTCCCCCGGACTTCCTTGGCCTCCGCTCTCGCCGGGCTGCCCTTGATGTACTTGCGCAATGCCCTCACCACGAGAAGAATCAGGTACACGAAAAGAGCAGCCAGGGGAATCAAAATCAGCAGCGAAAATAGAATAACCTTGAATCCTGCGGCCATGAAGCCACCTCCTTTTCGCTTCGATTTTATCCCGACAAGGGCGGTTGCGGCTACCAACTATTCCGCAACTTTGGGTTGCTGGGAGGGTGGAACAGCGCCTGTCGTTCGGCGGGCCGCCTATTCCAGCGTGTCCCCCACCAGCTCCGCCCACTGTGTTTCAAAGGGCCGGGGCTTCCCGGGCTTCTCCCAGGCGTATTCGCCTATGGGGCTGGTGACCCGTTCCGGGTGGTCCAGGTTGGCAAGCAGCAGGTCCAGGGCGTTTCGCAGGGCGGGCAGGTCGTGGATGAGATAGGCGGGGGTGACCTTGCCCAGGAAGTTGTCCTTGGGGTATTTCTTCCCCTCCACGTCCATATAGGTCCAGCGGTCCGCCGCGTGGTACTCCGCCGTCTTCTTGTCCTCCCGGACCCAGGCCAGGAGGAAGCGCCCGCCGTCCTGCCGGAGGACGATGTGCCACCGTTTCCCCGCCGTCTTCCCCCAGGTGAGCCGGAGCTTTTGGCCGCCGCCCAGGAGGAAGTCCGCCAGGAGCTTTTGGACCTTGGGGCGGTTCCCCTCCGTTACCTCTAGGGTCTCCACGCTCCCCCCGTCGTCCACCAGGGCGGCGGAACTGGGATACTCGTAAAAGTAGAAGAGCGCGTCGGGCCGGTTGTGGGCCCGCTCCATGGGGAAGCCGCCCAGGAGCTGCTTATCCAGATTGTACTTCACCCGCCCATGATCCACATTGACGGCATAGTTCCAGATGCGGCCCGCCATGGGCTTCACGTTGTTAGGCCAGCTGACTTGGGAGAAGATCTTCTCCAGATGCCGCCGGATGGTGAAGAAGTTCCGGTGGAGTACGTTCGGGAACAGCTTGCTCTGCCGGAAGGGGACGGCCTGGGGGACGTCTTTGTCCTGCCCGTAGACCTCCGGCTTTTCCAGAAGGGCATAGCTCTCGGCGCAGAAGTCGTCGAAGTAGAGGCAAACATATCGTCCGCCGCTTTTCATCAGCACCAGGGACCGCCGGGGCTCGTAGTCCATGGGCGGCTCGTCCACCGGGAAGGCGCACGTCCAGGACCACTCCAGCCGCTCCACCCGGCCCGCGTCGAAGAACTCCAGATACTCCTCCAGCCGTTCCGCCGTCACCTGTTCGCCGTGGAGTTCCCTGGGGATGTTCCAGAGGGGACGGGGGTCCTCATCGTGGCAGACCACGCTGTGGTCCCACTGGACATAGACCGCTTCCGGCAGGACCTTCAAAGCCTCCATGGGGAAGCCCTTGGGGTGGAGCTGGTCCTCCAGGAGCTGCTTTGCCAGGGCCTCGGCGGCCTGGGCGTCCCGGACGTCCTCGAATTGCTCCATAAGCTTCTGCCCGAAGGGCGTCTGCTGGAACAGAGCCAGCACCCGGTCCCGCTGGAACCAGATGCAGACGTACAGCACTTCCGTGTTCTCGGCGAAGATCTGATAGGGCAGGAAGCTGACCGGAGGCAGGGACCGGGCCCACTCCGGTTCCTCCGCGTCCTCCATGCCTACCGCGTCGGGGATGGGAAGCCCGCAGACCTGATCGGCAAGGCAGGCGGCGATGAAGGCCCGCCCCTCCTTCGGGGCGGCGGTGTCCTCCAGGCGGCGGAGGATTTCCGCTTTCACGGTTTCGTACTGATTGTAGTCGGCGGCGGTGACGGGCAGGAGCCGGAGGAACGTGTCCGAGTTCGGGGCCCACTCCATCAGCTGGCCCCAGATGAGGCAGGGGCGGCGTACCGGCTCTCCGTTTCGCAAAAAGCTCATGTACCGAAGGTGGAATTGGACGGTGAACATGTCCTTCCCAAGTTTCAAGGTCACGGAAACAGGCTCCGGGGTCCCCTCCCCCTCTACGCACAGGAACTTCCGGCTCCACTCCGGCAGGTAGGGAAACTCCTGGTTGAGATACCCCAGCAGGGGCTGCTTTGTCTCCCGCTCCATGGAGTGGTAAAAGGCGGTGTTCAGCCAGTGGCGGAAGAGGGGCCGGCAGGCAAGGGTCAAGGTCTCCGGCATCTCCGCCTCGTTGTCCTGGCGGTTCCGCAGGTCGATTCTCCGGCGGCGGCGGGAGTCCTTGATCAGCTGTGTCAGCTGGGCGGCGCAGGGGGCGTCCGGGTTTTGCGCGTAGTAGTCCAGGACCTCCTGGGCGAAGTGTTCCCCGCTCCACTGGACATGGTATTTCATGTGCTCTTCCGCGAACTTGCGGTTTCGCAAAGCCTTCTGGAAGTCCGGGCGGCTGAAAAAGGCCCTGACCTCCGCCCCGGCCTGTTCCCAATCCTCCGGCTTCCCGGTCTCCTCCAGAGCACGCGCCTTTTGGCGAAAGACCTCAAATTCCTTGTTCAGCGTTCGGATGTCCAGCTCTCCCTCGGCGATGTCGGGGACTTGCTCCAGCACCCGGGCCCGAAGGTCCCCATAGAGCAGCTTGGCCCGGCCCATGAGGGCGGTTTTCAGCTCCAGCTTCTGCCAGGCCATTTGATAGAGCTCTTTCGGCAGCTTCTCCCGCCGGAAGAAGTGGTTGATGAGCCGCATCCCCGCCGGGTGGCGCTCCGACGGCGCGGGGTTTTTGTCCTGGAAGTTCCCGATCATATAGCAGTCCAGGATGTTCCCCGCTTTTTTTAGGTCCTCCTCGCTCCAACGGCCTGCTTTCGCCAAGAGGACAAGGGCCCGGTAGTCCGCGACGCTCCGGGAAACCGCCCGCTCCGCGCCCTTGAGGGGCTTCACCGCAGGGCCGCGGGCGGCCAGTTGGAACAAGAACTCCTGTCCCTCGAATTGGGCGTCCTGTTCGATTCGGAAACTGAACTCCGTCCGCTCACTGCCATCCGGGTTCCGGTACACCGCCCGGTCCACGGCAAACTGGTAGACGGCGCACAGCCAGGTCAAAAACTCCCGGGGGATGGGATACTCCTCCTCCAGCCGGACGGCTTGCTCCAGAAGAAAGCCCGCAAAGCGGCGTTCCCAGCCAACGTCCAGGAAGTCCCCGGAGGTGAAGTAGTCCATCCACGCCTGGGGGTCCTTCCGCCGCTTCCCGGTGTAGAGGTCCAGGAAGGCCTTCGCCGCCGGGTGGTCCGCGAAGGGGTTGGGGCCTTCGTCAATAACGGCCGGGCGGTCTGTCAGGGTCCAGCCTTCATCTTCCGGTTCCGCCGCCTCCGGTACGGTGGGCGGGGACACAGCCCCTTCCCGGCCTTCGGCATAGGCCAGCGCCGCCTGATAGGCCTGCCGAAGTTTGAGAAAGCCCTCCGCGTCCTCCTCCGGGTGGCAGGTCTTGGCCTTCTCTGCATAGGCCCGCTTAATGGCGGAAACGTCTTTCGTTGGGTCCAGGCCCAATGTGGTCCAAAGTTCATCCATACGGTCCTGCCTCCTTTATGTCTCATGTACCAGCGCCGCCCGCAGCTCCTCATAGGGCATACGCACCTCCGCGAACTGGCCCGGCTGGCCCAAAACGGGACCTGTGTTGTCGATGTCGTCCAGCAATAGGTCAACGCCGTTCCGCAGCCGCTTGAGGTCCTCATGGACCAAACACGCCGGAAGGACACGGCCCATAAACCGACGGGGTTCGTCCGATGCGTAGGCCAGGGCCCGGCGGGCGCCGTCCTCCAGCCAGAGCATCATGTAGTTTCCTTGGTCCTGTAAAAGCACCAGATGCCGCAGCTCTGTTTCCCCCTCCGCCGGGCGGAACGTCCAGCTGACGCGGACGCTAGCCAGCTTGCCCATCATGAAGTGGATCAGCCCCTCCGCCGCAAGGCCGTAGCTGCCGCTTCTCAGCGCCGTGACTGTCCGCTCTCCGCTCAGGTCCACAGTCTCCAGCTCCGAGGCGGGGCGGCTGAGGACGAATTTTGCCAGGTTGTAATTTCTCCCCCGCACCGCCGGGACGCCGCCCAGCTTCTGCTGCATCATGAGGGCCTTGTGCTTGGGGTCGTGGCGGCTCACGTCGCAGCTCCAAAGCCAGCCCCCCAGGCCTCCGGCCTGGAGCTGTCCCCAGCCCATCTGGCCCAGGACCAGATCCATGTCCCGGAGAAGGTCATGGGCGCTGTGGAAGATGGAGTATTCCGCCAGCTTCCCCATGCCGAAGGGCACGTAGGCGATGTCTCCGCAGTCCACGGTCTTGTAGGCTTCCGCATCGGCCAGCAGGGCGTACCAGTTCTCCCCCCGGCCAAAGCTGTTCTCGAAATAGAGGCAGGCGTATTTGCCGCCGTCCCGGCGGAGTACCAGACGGCCCTCCATCCACTCCATCTCCAGCCGTTCCAGTTCGTCCTGAGAGAAACGGTACAGCAGGGCGGAAAGGGCCTCCCCGGTCACCAGGATCTCCGGCGGGATGGGTTCTTCCTCCTCCGGCTGCTCCTCCACGGCCCGCCGCACCTTGGCGATGATGGGCTCCATTTCCGGGGGGATCTCCCCGGCCTCTTCCCACTCCGCCAGAAACGCCTCGGCGTTGACCTTGGGCGGCTCCCGGAGGACGTCGATGTGGGACAGGCTCTCCTCCACGCCGCCGACAGGTGTATAGAAAAACTTCCAGGGCAGCTCCCGGAGGCGGGAGAGGTCGAAGAACCGGGGGTCCGTCAGCTCCGCCAGCCGCCGCCGCGCCGCCTCAAAGCCGCTGTCCGCGGTGAAGCGGATTGGGGGAAAGTCCTTTTCATGGTTCGGTGTCCTCTTCACAGAGCCGGGCGCCGCCGTCCAGCTCCCGTCGGGGTCCGGCAACAGCTGTTCCTGCACCCGCCGCCCGGAGAAGGTCTGCCGGCAGATGGTCACGCCGCCCGCGTCCTCAAACCATTCAGCGGTGTAGAGCTTCCCACCGCCCTCCATGGACATCTCCAGGTGAAATGCCTCATCCAGCGGCATTGGCTCTCCGGTCTCCTGGTCCAGGGGCAGACGGCACACATGGTTCGCAAGGCACCAGACAATGAAGGCCCGGTCCTCCTCCGGCACAGGCAGGTAATCCAGGCGGCAGAAAATCTCTTCCGCCACCCTGTCAAAGTCCTTGTAGGGCGCTGTCGTGATAGGCAGGAGCAGGGCAAACCAATCGCCGCTCTCCTGGGCCGTCTGTTCCCAGGTGAGGCAGGGACGATACACCGGCTTCCCGTTTACTCGATACTCCAGATGCAGGGGATAGCAGTCGATCTCCACCGTGCCCATGGCCGCCGCAATGGTCCTGGGCGTTCCGTCCGCCCGCACCGTAAAGCGGCGGCTCCATCCCTCCTGATAGGGCAGGTATTTCTCCAGGTATTTCAGCAGGGGCGCCCCAGAATCCGGGTCCCGGGCGGTGTAAAAGGCGGTGTTCAGCCACCAGCGGAAGAAGGGCCGGTGGCGAAGCGTCAGCCGCTCGTAGTAAGGGGGAACTCCCTCCGGGTCCGCCGCGTCGTCCTCCCGGCTCCAGCGCTTTGCCTCGCAGAGCCGGAGGTCCTCTTTCAGCCCGGAGATCACCTCTTCTGCTCGGGGGATGTCGGCGTGCTCCTGATAGTATTCCAGCATCCGGCGGACCAGGGTCTCCCCCATATTCTCCCGCCGCCAGGGGGAGTAGGTCAAAAGCTGCTCCTCCAGGAACCGGGGCACCGGCAGGGCCTTTTGCATCTCCTGCGTCTGGAAAAACGCCTCGGACTCCGCCGGTTCTGTCTCCGGGGCCATTCGGATGCGTTTCTGGTAGGCGTCCAGGTTCCGGTTCAGCTGGAGGAAGTTCACCGGAACCTCTCCGCCGATTCCCGGCACCCGCTGGACCGCCAGCTCCCGGATGGGTCCGTAGAGGACCTTGGCCCGGCCCAGCACGGCGCTCTTGAGGTCCAGCCTCTGCCACGCGGAACGGTAGACCTCCTCCGGCAGGTCCTCCCGCCTCAAAAAGTGGATGAAGACCCGAAGCCCGGCGGGGTGGCGCTCACAGTCCGGGGTGACCCGCTGCTCACAGCGCTCCCGGATGTAGGCGGGGGCGTAGCTGTTCAGCACCTGCCGGAACGCCTCGATGGCCTCCTGATCCCAGCGCCCCGCCGCAGCCAGACCGTTCAAACGCCTATAGTCCAGGAAGCTCTGGAGGACGGCGAACTCGTTCCCTTTGGGCCGCTTTGGCGCGGGCCCCAGGGCGGCAATCTGGAGGATGTCTTTCATGCCGTCAAAGCTCCGGGCCTCCCCGCCGGAGAATTGGTAGGCAACGTTCAGCCAGGTCAAAAATTCCTTGTTGGGGGGAAAGTCCCCTCGAAGCTCCCGGACCTTTTGCAGAAGCAAAGACGTGAACCGGGGGTTCCAGGCGGCGTCCAGAAAGGCGGCGGAGGTAACATAGTCCATCCACATGGCCGGGTTCTTCCTCTGCTTCCCGGTGTAAAGCTCCAGGAACTTCGTGATGGCCTCGCCGCCCTCAAAGGGGTTGGGGCCCTCATCCTCCCGCTCCTGTAGATACCAGCCCGGGTCCTCCGTTACTTTCCCGTTCTCTGGAATCGGAATTTCGTCCGGTCCCGGCCCAGCCAGGGAGAACCCCGATTCTTCCCGCGTCCCTTCGGCATAGTCCAAGGCCGCCTGATACGCCTGCCGCAGCTTCATGAAGCCCTCCGGGTCCTCCTCCGGGTGGCAGGTCTTGGCCTTCTCCGCGTAGGCCCGCTTGATAGCGGAAACGTCTTTTGTAGGCTCTATCCCCAGAACGGTCCAAATGGTATCCATCCCTCACTCCTCCAAATCTCCGTCAAAATACTGGCCGAAATCCTCTTCCTCCGATTCCCCGAACCAGATGCCGCCCTCCAGGGGGTCCGCCTCCACAGCGGCCTCCAGCATGTCCAGCTGTTCCTTGATCCGGTCGTAGTCCCGCCGCCGCTGGATACGGTCGCCGCGGTCCATCAGGTTCTTCCAATAGCCAATCAGGCTGGCGGCCATCTCCCGCCCCTGTCCGATGGTCTGGGTGTAGAGCCGCAGGGCCCGCTCCAGCAGAAGCTGGTCCCGCTGGTCTCCCTGTGCCGCCAGCTGAATCTGGCGGATGCGCTCCATGGCACGCTCCCTGCCCTCCTCCGTCAGGTGCAGGTTGGGGTTCAGAATCAGCCGTTCCCGGAAGTCCCCGCCGCTGCTCTGGGCACTGACGTGGAGAATACCGTCAATGTCGTATGTAAAGGTCACCACGGCAGACTGCTCCCCCGCCGGGCCCGGCGGCACCTGGACCTCCACCTCTCCCAGCTTCAAATTCTCCGAGGCGAAGTATCCCTCCCCCTGGTAAATCTCGAACCGCAGGCCCGTTTGGCTGTCGTTCAGCGTATAGAACCGCTCCTGGTGGCTGGCGGGAAGCATACTGCTCCTTGGAATCAGCACCGCCATGTGGGGCGTCTTGTCGTCCCGGCGGCTGTAGGTGGAGACCCCCAGGGAGAAGGGGCACACGTCCGTCATCACCAGGTCCTGCAAATCCTCCGCCCGCTCCTTGATGCCCGCGCACAGGCCCACGCCCAAGGCCACGATCTCATCCGGCGACGCAGCCACATGGGGTCTCCGTCCGAAGAGCTCTTCCAGAAAGTCCCCGAACACCGTCAGCTGGGCGGAGCCGCCCACCAGGATGACGTCATTCAGCCTGCCGCCCCGGCCGCGGTCCTTCATGGCCCGGGTGATGACCGCCCGGACCTTCTGGAACACCGGGCCGCAGAGCTGGCGCAGAAGGTCGTTGGTCAGGAGAAGGCTGTACCGAGTCTCCCCCTGCTGGAGGGAGATGGATGCCGCCGGGGCGCTGGAGAGGGCGATCTTGGCTGTCTCCGCCTGCCGGTAGAGGGAGGCCCGGAGGGAGGGGGACAGGCGCTCCTCCGTCAGGCCGTTCTCCTGGCAGAAGTGGGCGGCGATAGCCCGGTCGATGTCGTCCCCGCCCAGGCGGTTGTCTCCGGCGATGGCCGTGATTTCTATGATATTCTCAAAGCACTCCACGATGCTCACATCCAGGGTCCCGCCGCCGAAGTCCACAATCATCAGCTGGCAGTCCCCGGTCTGGGCGGAATAGCGGTGGTACAGCGCGGCGGCGGAGGGCTCGTTGATGAGCCGCTTCACGTTTAGCCCCGCCAGCTGGGCCGCCAGCTTCGTGGCGCAGCGCTGGTCGTCGTTGAAGTAGGCCGGGACGCTGATGACGGCCTCCTCCACTGCTTCACCGAGATAACGCTTTGCGTCCTCCAGGAGCTGGCGAAGCACCAGGGCGGAAAGCTCCTCCGGCTTGAACCGCCGGCCCGCCAGGGTCAGGGCCTTCTCCATGCCCATCCAGATTTTGAAGGAGGCGGCGGTGGCCTCCGGGTGGGAAATTAACCGCTCCTTGGCCGCCGCGCCCACCAGAACGGTCCCGTCCTCCAGCACGCTGACGGCGCTGGGGGTCTTGTGGTCTCCCAGCTCGTTGGGGATCAGCTCCGCCCTGCCGTCACGGTAGACGCAGGCCAGGGAGTTGGTGGTGCCTAAGTCGATGCCGATGATTGCCATTTCCATCCTCCTCTTTTGTGTAACGCCGGACTGCCTGTTTACTCCTGGAGCAGGTACAGCTCCACAAGCAGCTCCTCGATCTCGCCGCGTATCTGCTTGTCCTCCGCTTGGAAAAACCGGCCCTGGAGCAGCAGCTCCTCATAAGCGCACTGCTCACCAGGGTAATATTCGTCGTGGTACGGGCCCTTGTCGAAAGGCCTCCGGCGGCTCCGGCGCGCCGCCAGCAGCTTTTCCAGGGCCTCGGGGTTCCCCTCGGCGCGGAGGTAAGTGAGGTAGTCGTCCAGAATGTAATGGGGCCGTTTTTCCTGGTTCAGCTGGTACGCCTCCAGGCCCCAGGCGTCCCACATCTCCGCCGCTTCTTTCTCTTGGAACAGCAGCGCCATCATCTTTACATTCAACACTTTGATCAGATCAGAGATGCCTGTCCGGCGGGACCAACCCGGCTGCGTCCAGGCCAGCCGTTCGTAAGAGAGCTTTTCGGTCTCCAGGACATACTGCTCATACAATGTGAGCTTATGGTCTTTGCGGGCGTCCCGCAGATAGTATCCAATCGCATTGCCGCGGACGCTGGGGTTCGGTGTTTCGGCCAGCTCCGCCAGTAGCGCGGCGTTCTTTTCCTGCCAGGTGTTCATGGGGTGATCCTCCTTTGAAAATCTGGCTACATTATAGTCCTCCGGGGGCCTTCCGGCAATCCTGTTTTTTTGTTCCTTTTCTCTTTCGTGTTGCTGGCTCTGACCACTGGCGATTCCACTAACAGCCGCTTGAAATGGAAAAAGGGTCGTGATATAATCGGCACAATAAATTTTAGTTTAGAGGTTTGCAATGATAACAATTGCCGCACATGGTATTACTTATATTGAACCGCTTGATGGAAGCTGCGAATGGTACTGGGGAACCGATTATATACACGGGGACTTGTATGAGGCTGAGGAACTGTATCGGGCCCATCACCCCGTAAATAGTAATTGCCTCATATTCGTCCATTATCCTGATGGCCGTGTTGTTGAACCAATCAAAGGAAAACCTGGGCAATATTTTGGACGGCCAATTTCATGCGATGAAAAAATACAAATATTATTAGTTGATTTTCCACAATCAACTATCCGCATTTTCCAATATAACGACGCCGCAAATCAGACTATCGAAATTGCTACGCTACCTGTGGCCGCAGTGGAAAACTGCTATAATCTGCTGCTGAGACGCTATCCTCTCATGCTAACCCGGCACGCAAATGATGGAAAGTTTCAGATTGTCTGGCCGGAGACAGTGGAAATTGAGATTGAAGAACCAGAGACTTTTTTCGATAGAAAAGGCGACCAGCTATATTTTTCCAAGTGGCACGAAGAGCCGGAGTATCGGGAAGAAATTGTTGTCCGAAAATATCCCACAGGGGAAATTACAGAAATAATCCCGGGAAGCTGGACACGAATGCCTAATGGTCAAATATGGATTTTGCAGTAATTATCCAACTTCCAGTTTATCAGGCAGTGGGCTATCCGGCTCACTGCCTATTCCGTCATTTCGACGATTGTAAAAATGTATAAGCGTTTTTCAACACGAAAGAGAAAAGGAACGTTTGCATCTTTTTTGATGGATTTGAGGAATACCACGGCTTCACTTCACCAGACGGAATACATAGCTGTTTCGCTCAGGAAGATTGTTTATTGCCGGCATGGGGCCAATGGGAGGGGGCTTTAAAGCATCGGGAAGCGATTCGTTTACCCGTTTCGTCAGGGCCTCCTCGTATTGCCAGTAACCATGCCTTGCAGCATAGCAGTGTGCGCTGATAGAAACCCCTCTGTGCTTCACGAATTCTCCGGCATAAAAGCTGGCCTCCGTTTCATTCTGCTTAATCATGCAGCCGGCGGAGAGGCAGGAAATATCGTAGCTCCTATCATACGTTGAGTCATGAACATCGCCGCACAGCCAGAGAACAGGGTTTCCGCTATCTTTCAAAAGATTCTTGACGATTGTCTGTTCGTTGTATTCAAGGTGCGACAAAGGATTGTGGGCCAGGATGATCAAGGGCATACCCTGGATACACCGCAGGGCCTTTTCAAAATCATCAGTGCCAATCAGCAGGTTATGCCGGTCACTGTCTCGCCCGCTTGCGATGGCGGTATTCAAGTATAAAATGCCATAATCTTCGAAAATACGATACCGGTGTATCCATCCGGTTTGAAACTCCGACCAAACTTTATTTTCCAAAAGAGCTGCGCATTCATCGAAGAATCCGAACCGGCCACGCAGGTAATCCAGGGACGCAGTATGATCCCGGACACAGCCGGTAAATCGGCCTTCATCTGGGTCATACTGCTTATAAATTTCCTGTAGAAGAGTGCTGTTTTCGCTGTCATTTTTCTCCCGTGCCAGGTCGTGATTGCCTGGGACAATGTGTATATGCTCTGGATCCGTTACACCCGCACACTCCGCGAGATCCCGTAAAAAGTTGACCGCGTTCCATGCGACTTCCGACAGGTCCTGATCAGCTTGCTTTCGGGCGTGACGAAAATCCCCTGTAAAGAAAACATCGCTCCTGTCATTCAACCTTTTTTCCGCCAGGTAGTCTTTGAATTTGAGCCGTAAATCACGGGTAGCCCTACCATCGTCAGATGGATTGAAATGGATGTCTGAAATGTGCAAATATTTCATGAGTATCTCTCCTTTGCGTTCGTGAAAACGGTTGTGGCCTGGAAGATTTTAAAACGGGTTCATGGCGTTCTTCCGCGTTTTCCTCCATTCTATCAAAAAGACCCTCTCTTTTTTGAATAACCAACCGGCTCTTATGTTTCCGATGCACCCAAGCGCAAAGCCGGTGACATTGCTTGGGAAAACAATATCCCTCATATCAATTATCGACAAGCCAGGCAAATAGTTTAGGGAACTACTGATTTAATCCCCCCAAAGGCAGAAGATGTGATAAAATAAGAAAAAGGGGGTCAGGAAATGAAACAGGAAAGTTTCAGCGATATGGAATATAGGTGTCGAAAGAAGAAAACAAAAAGGGAAGAATTTCTGGAAATCATGGATGAGATTATCCCGTGGGACGAATGGGTATCGCTGATAGTCCCCCACTACCCCAGCGGGAAGCGCAGGCGTCCGCCCATCGGAATCGAAACTATGCTGCGGATGTACTTGCTGCAATGCTGGTTCAGCCTGTCCGACGAGGGCGTAAAAGACGCCATTTATGACAGTTATGCCATGCGTAAATTCATGGGGATCAACTTTTTTGAACAGGACGTTCCGGATGCCACCACGCTGCTGCACTTCCGGCATCTGCTGGAGGAAAAGGGGATTGACAAGTTGTTTTTCGATGCAATCAACCGCTGTCTGGAACAGGCAGGCCGGATGATGCGGGGAGGCAGCATCCTGGACGCCACACTCATCAGTGCACCCAGCTCAACCAAGAATGCTGAGAAGAAAAGAGACCCCGAGATGCACCAGACGAAAAAGGGGAACCAATGGCATTTCGGCATGAAATGCCACACTGGGGTGGATGCAGGCAGTGATATTGTGCATACGGTGGAGGCCACCGCCGCCAATGTCCACGATATTACCGTGGCAGCAAAGCTGCTGCGGGAGGATGACGAGGTCGTCTACGGAGACAGCGCCTATCTCGGGATAGAGAAGCGGGATGAGATCAGAAACAGCTCCCAGTTTTCTGCCATCACATACCGCATCAACCGCCGGCTGGACAGACTGCCCAAGGTTTCCGACAATGCCATTGACTGGAAGCGGTACATCGAAAATCGCAAATCCGCCGTACGCTGCAAGGTGGAGCATCCCTACCGAATAGTGAAGAATATTTTCGGCTTCCGAAAGACGGTTTACCGTGGACTGCGAAAAAACCTGAACCGATTACACGTGCTCTTTGCCAGCGCGAATCTGTATATGCTTGCCAGGGCGGGCGGTTCACTACACCCCGCCTGGGCTTCTTGCGCTCTTTAGGCCGGATGGGAGAGGGAGAAGGGGCTTTTTTCCCTCCAATATGGGCCTATACTTTGGCTTTTCCCTTCATTTTCCATTGCTTGTGCATTTGACTGGCGCTTTATTCAACGGTTCCTCAGCTTATTTTTCCATTTTTATCGTGATATTGGGGCTGGCAGGGATAGCAGTTGTTTTGCTAAAAGCGGCGTGGGGAATCTGGAAAAAGGCGCGGTTCAATATTTTGGCAATTATCCCGCTGCTTTTGGGTGGTATCAGCGCTTTTTACGCACTTTACTTCTTAGCAATCATTTTGAAAGAGGGAATTTATTCATTCTGAATAGTCTGCCAACTGGCTTTCGACAATCCCGTTTTTTAGCATCCGGAGAACTGCCGCCAGACATAGCGGAAGAGGCTCCGGCCGGTTGATTTGGTCAGGTCGTTGTGCTATACTTCTTTGCAAAAAGACCGGGTACAAATTTTTGATGGAACGGAGCGGTTTGACGATGGGAACCTTCAAGATCGATGCAGACCAATTTCAATGGATCAACGGGCCGGAAGATGACCCAAATGACCTCTGTCTGCACGGCCATGTAATGGTGCAGGTTGGCACAAATTCTTTTGATGACGATGGAACCGTCAGCGCAACAGCGTTGTACCTCCTGAAGTCACTGAAAGAAGATAAAATAATGAACCGCTGCGACATTCAGATGATACCATGCTGCGGCCATTTTCTGATAGCGAATGCGGATCGATCCGAGGTAACGATCAGCGGCTGCGATACCGGGACGGACTGGTCTGTCATTCATAGCGATGGAGGAATTAAAATCATTCTGCCATCTGGTGTGGAAGAACAGGTGGATTTTGCTGATTATAAGGCGGAGGTATTCCGCTTTGCGGATAAAGTGGAGGCATATTACAAGTCCTGTCAGCCCAAGGTTCTCCCAGAAAACGAGTTTTCCAAGAATGGTTATATAGCGTTTTGGAACGAATGGCATAGACGCAGAAACGAGTGAAAGAAAATGATTCCCGCCATTATCATCAACGGAAAGAGCTTCGGTGAATTGGTGGAAGAATACTGCCGGAGGGTGTGATGGATCTGTTTCAGAGTTTTCAAAGAGAGTG
>CAJTVF010000059.1 GCA_910579435.1 uncultured Oscillibacter sp. | reverse complement strand
CCTGCATCGCCATCGGCATGGAGCGGCTGGTCCGCAAGGCCCAGAGCGTGGACTGCTGGGGGGACCATGCCCCCAACATCCTGATCGTCTGCCCGCCCCCTATTCGCCCGGAGATGGAGCTGGCGGAGTGCGGCCAGCCCATGGGAAAGGGCTGCCTGGAGAAATCCCGGGAGCTGCCCGCGTACTACGAGAAGACCGCCCGGCTGGTGGGCGCCCACTACCTGGACGCCAAGGACTGTGAGTTCAACGCCGTGGACGGGATGCACCTGACCCGGAAGGGCCACGCCCAGCTGGCGGCGCTGCTGGCGGAGACTGTGCCCGGCCTGCTGGCGGACTGAGGCGCTCCGTTTCCCTTCCGTCGTCTGCGGCGGAAATCCCACATATGTCAAACGACCCCGCCCGGTCGAAAAGCCTAAACCGGCTTCTTTACGATCGGGCGGGGTCCTTCGGTTCTGTTTTTCAGGCGGCCGGGAGAACTGCCCCCGGCCTCCGCGCTTCCTCAGGCGTGACGGTGAGCCCTGCGGCAGAACATGCCGCTGCCGGCCGTGCTCCGGTTCTTGCGGGCGGCCTCCTGCCTGCGCAGGCGGCTGAAGCCCTCCTCGACTCCGGTCTTACTCATATTGGAAGTGAGCCTCAGGCTGCCAGAGCAAACGGCGCCGGCTTCATCAAACATCTTCTGAAACATGGTTCATAACCTCCTGTTCCCCGGGAAGGCTGCGCCTTCCCTGTCTTCGTTTCTGGGACCTCCCCGGTTCCGTGTTCTCCGGAGATTGGCCTTAGTATAGCCTCTTACCCCAGTCCTTGGCAAGATTCAAACTGGGCAAAGTTTCCGGAGCCGCCGCCTTGATTTTATACTTATTGCACAAAAATAATATCTGTTTTCCGTTATTATGACGAACCGTGTACTGTAAGCGCGGCGCAATTCCCAAATCCGGGAAAGCAGAAATTGATTTAAGGAAGCACTGATTTTGAAAAAGCTGGAAATGCCTTCCTCCTCCTGACCCGCAAAATTGGAAAAGCAAAAAATCTTCTTCAAAATCCGTCCTTTTTCTTGTAAACCCCTCATAAATATGGACGCTGTTATCTTGTACAAAAACCGTCTGCCGTTTTTGACGCTCCGCCGATTGAAATAACATATGCACGGTTTTTCCCAACATTTTTCCATCACATGTTTTCCGTCCTCCTGCTAAAATCAGCTATAAGAAGATAGGGACCCCCGTGCTTCCCAAGGCATGCACCAGCATGGAGAAGAGGCCCGCAGTATCCGCGCCCTCCATGCCAAACGGGGGCAAACGCATTCCCTATATCCATATCATTATAATAAAGGAGGCGGCCCCATGAGCGTCGTCTACCACGAAAGCACACAGACCTTCCACCTGACCAACGGCCTAATCAGCTATATTATGAAGGTGCTTCCCAACGGGGCCCTGGGGCAGCTGTACTTCGGCAGGGCCATCCGGGACCGGGAGAGCTTCGACCACCTGCTGGAGATGCGGCGCCGGCCCATGACCTCCTGCGTTTTCGAAGACAACGGGCTCTTCTCCCTGGAGCATACCCGGCAGGAGTACCCCTCCTACGGCTCTACCGATTACCGCCGCCCCGCCGTGCAAATCCTCCAGCCCAACGGCAGCCGGATCACGGACTTTGTGGTCCTCTCTCACACCGTGACCCCCGGCAAGCCTGCCCTGGAGGGCCTGCCCGCCACCTACTGCGAGGCGGACAGCGAGGCGGAAACCCTCACCGTCCGCCTGCGGGATGAGCTGCTGGGCGTTTCCCTGGACCTGCATTACACCCTCTTCGCGGACCGGCCGGCCCTGGCCCGTTCCGCCCGGATCGTCAACGAGGGAACCCTGGACCTCCACCTGACCCACGCCATGAGCCTCTGCCTGGACCTGCCCGACAGCGGCTATGAATTCGTCCATTTCTCCGGGGCCTGGGCCCGGGAGCGCTGGATGAAGGTCCGCCGCCTGGAGCAGGGCACCCAGTCCGTGGAGTCCGCCCGGGGCCACTCCTCCCATAACCACAATCCCTTCATCATGCTCCGCCGCCCCGGCACGGACGAGGACCAGGGCGAGGTCATCGGCCTCTCCCTCATTTACTCCGGCAACTTCCTGGCCCAGGCCGAGGTGGATACCTGGGACACCACCCGGGTCACCCTGGGCATCAACCCCTTCGGCTTCGACTGGAAGCTGCCCCCCGGCGAAGCCTTCCAGACCCCCGAGGCCGTCGTGGTCTACTCCTGTCGGGGCTTGAACGCCATGAGCCAGGCCTTCCACCGGCTCTACCGCAGCCGCCTGGCCCGGGGACAGTGGCGGGACCGCCCCCGGCCCATTCTCATTAACAACTGGGAGGCCACCTATTTCGGCTTCACCCAGGACAAGCTGCTGGAAATTGCCGGGGCCGCCCGGGCGGACGGCGCGGAGCTCTTCGTCCTGGACGACGGCTGGTTCGGCGCCCGGCAAAACGACTTCGCCGGACTGGGGGACTGGACCCCCAATCGGGACCGTCTGCCGGACGGTCTCTCCGGCCTGGCCCGGCGCGTTAACGATCTGGGCATGCAGTTCGGCCTCTGGTTCGAGCCGGAGATGGTCAACAAGGATTCCGGCCTCTACCGGGCCCACCCGGACTGGATTATCCACGTCCCGGACCGGCGGGAGTCCCAGGGCCGGAACCAATACGTGCTGGACTTCTCCCGGCCCGAGGTGGTGGACTGCATCTATGACCAAATGGCAAAGCTCCTCGCCGAGGCCAACATCTCCTATGTCAAGTGGGACATGAACCGCAGCATCACCGAGCCCTTCTCCGAGGCCCTGCCGGCGGACCGGCAGGGGGAGCTGTTCCACCGCTATATCCTGGGCGTCTACCGCCTGTACAAGCGGCTGACCGCCAATTTCCCCCACGTGCTCTTCGAGTCCTGCGCCTCCGGCGGCGGGCGCTTTGACCCCGGCATGCTGTACTACGCCCCCCAGGGCTGGGTCTCCGACAACTCCGACGCCGTGGAGCGGCTGAAGATCCAGTACGGCACCTCCTTCTGCTATCCCATCAGCTCCATCGGGGCCCACGTGTCCGCCGTGCCTAACCATCAGGTGAGGCGCGTCACCCCCCTGTCCACCCGGGCCAACGTGGCGTATTTCGGCACCTTCGGCTATGAGCTGGACCCCACCAGGCTCACCGCCGCGGAGCGGGAGCAGGTCCGGGAACAGATCGCCTTCATGAAGCAGTACCGGGAGGTCATCCAGTTCGGCGACTTCTACCGCCTCCGCTCTCCCTATGACGGGAATTTCACCGCCTGGATGGCGGTGAGCCCGGACAAAAAGACCGCCCTGGTGGGCTGGTACCGCCTCCTCAGCGAGACCAACGGCCCCTGCCGCCGGGTGAAGCTCCAGGGTCTGGACCCCGGGCAGAGCTACACCGTGGACGGCGGCGAAGCCCACTACGGCGACGAGCTGATGACCGTGGGCCTCGTGACCTCCGACAGCGGCGCGGGCGACGGTCAGTCCGGCGAGCGGCCGATCTGCGACTTTGACTCTCATGTTTTCGTGCTGAAAGCGTGAAGCCTCCCCGGAGGCTCCTTGATGCGCGGTCCTCCGTTCCCCTATAAAACCGGGCCGCCCTGCGGGGCGGCCCGGTCTTATTTCGGCATTTATGGAGCCGCTTTCTCCGCCCTTTCCGCCAGGTGCTCCAGACTGCGCCGGGCCTGCTCCCGGTCCCGCTTCCGGTACTTCACCGGCGTGACGCCGAACAGCCGCTTAAAGGCCTTGGAGAAAACCTGGGGGTCCTGGTAGCCGCAGCTCAGGGCGATGTTGGCCACGGAGGCGTCGGTCAGCGTCAGCTGTTCCCTGGCCCAGGTCAGGCGGAACTGCGTCAGGCACTCCTGGGGGGAGACCCCCAGCACCCGCCGGAACAGGGTGAAGAGATAGCTCCGGTTCAGCGCCACATAGCCCGCGACGTCCGCCACCGTGATGCCGTTGGCGTAGTTGTTCCGAATGTACTCCATGGCCTGGTGGATATACAGGTTTTCCCGCTCCCGCCTGGTCATGCGCTGCTCCGGCCCCCGGGAGATGCCCCTGGCGAGATGGGCAAAGAAGCGGCACAGCAGGGACTGGAGCATAAAGTCCGCCTCGGCGTCGGACCGGCTGTAGGCCAGCATGGACTCCACCAGCTTCAAAAGCTCTCCGCCGTCCTCACAGCGGAAGGTCAGGCGGCCGTCCCCCAGGCCCAGGCTCCGCAGGCAGCTTCCGCACTTCGCCCCGTCGAAGCCGATCCAGAGATAGGTCCAGGGCTCCTCCCCGCCGGCCTGGTAGAAGGTCTGCCGGTTGGGCTCAATGAGGAAGCCCTCTCCCTTGTGGAGCAGGAACTCCTGATCCTCCACGCGGTAGGTGCCGCTGCCGTCCAGGATATAGTGGAGGAGGTAGTTGGGCCGGACTGCCGGGCCGCAGCTGTGCAGGGGCTCGCAGCGGGCGTGGCCGCAGTAGCAGAGATAGAAGTCGGAGAACTTCTGATATTGCTTTTGCAGGTGCAGAACGCGGCTTTCTTCCATTGCGCTTCCTCCCTCGTCCGCCAGGCGGGTATTCCCCGGGCCGGGAATCCCGGGGGCCTGTTTCTAACCCGCCGGAGGCCCGGCTTTGTTCTTCTTTTAAGATATTCCATCAAAGGGGAGAAAGTCAAGCCGCCGCAAAATTTACAGTGCTGGCTGCCGTTCCAGAAAACGCGCCGCCGCCCCAAGCGGCAAAGCGGCCCAGACCCGGCCCACACTTTGCCGTTGCAATCAAATGGGGGATATGTTACCATGGATGCGACGAGACCGGAATGAAACCGTTTGGAAAGGGAGAGGCATCTATGGCAAAACAAAAGATCATCTATGACTGCGACCCCGGGCACGACGACGCCGTCGCCCTCATGCTGGCGGCCAACAGCCCGGAGCTGGAGCTCCTGGGCGTCACCGTCGCCGCAGGAAACCAGACCCTGGACAACACCGCGCGGAACGCCTGCCATGTGCTGCAATGGCTGGGCCGGGAGGACGTCCCGGTCTACGCGGGCTGCGGCCAGCCCATGGTCCGGGACCGGGTGACGGCAGGGGACATCCACGGCGAAACAGGCCTGGACGGGCCGGTCTTCCCACCCCTGCGGAAAACGGTGGAGCGGGAACACGCGGTAAGCTATCTCTCCCGCGCGCTGCTGGCCTCAGAGGGGGAGATCACCGTGGTCACCTCCGGCCCCATGACGAACCTGGCCATGGCCATGCGGATGGAGCCCGGAGTCGTGGAAAAAATCCAAAGGATTGTCCTGATGGGCGGCTCCTACACCAACGGGAACGTCACTCCGGCGGCGGAGTTCAATATCCTGGCCGACCCGGAAGCCGCCCATGTCTGCTTCACCTCCGGCCGTCCCATTACCATGATCGGCCTGGACGTGACCCGGAAGGTCCTCTGCTATCCCGAAATTGTGGAGCGGATGGCGAAGGCGGACACCCGCGCCTCCCGGCTCTTCGTGGACCTGATGAAGCACTTCTGCAAGACCCAGAAGGAGGTCTTCGGCTGGGAGGGCGGGCCCCTGCACGACCCCGTCACCATCGCCTTTCTTCTGGACCCGGCGCTGGTGGCCACCAAGCCCATGAACGTCCGCGTTGACCTGAGCCGCGGGGACTCCTACGGGCGGACGAACTGCGACGCCTTCGGCTACCTGGGCCTCCCCGCCACGGCGGACGTGGCGGTGGACATCGACGCGGAGCGCTTCTGGGACCTCATCGAGGCCGGGCTGCGCCGCTATGGCGGGACGGAGGCGGACGCATGAAGGTCCTCTGCTTCGGCTCGCTGAACATTGACTACGTCTATCAGGTTCCCCATTTCGCCGGCGGCGGGGAAACGCTGGCCGCCGCATCCCTCAGCCGGTTCAGCGGCGGCAAGGGCTTAAACCAGTCCATCGCCCTGGCCCGGGCCGGGCTGGAGGTCCGGCATGCCGGGGCCGTCGGGCGGGACGGCCTGTTCCTCCTGGAGGAGCTTCGGGAGGCGGGTGTCCGCACGGAGTCTGTGGAGGTCTTGGAGGACGCACGGACCGGCCATGCCATCATCCAGCGGACCCCCTCCGGGGAAAACTGCATCCTGCTTTACGGCGGGGCCAACCGCCGGATTACCCGGGAGCAGATCGACCGGGTCCTCTCGGACTTCGGCCCCGGGGACGCCCTGGCGCTGCAAAACGAGACCAGCGAGCTTCCCTATCTGGCGGAGCGGGCCAGGGAGCGGGGCCTGACCGTGGCCCTGAACCCCTCTCCCATGGAGGACGGCCTCCTTCCCCTGCTGCCTCTCGCCAACTACCTGCTCTTAAACGAGATCGAGGCGGCCCAGCTCTTACAGGGCCTGGGGAAGCCCGTCCCGGAGGCGGGAGAGGACCTGGCGGCGGCGCTGGCCCTTCCCTCCACGGCGGTGGTGCTGACCCTGGGCTCTCAGGGCTCGCTTTTCGCCGACGGAACCCGGCTGGTCCGGCAGGCCGCCGTCCCCGTCCGGGCCGTGGACACCACGGCGGCGGGGGATACCTATACCGGCTTCTTCCTGGCCGGGGTGCTGAGCGGGCGGAGCGTGGAATGGTCTATGAAATACGCCTCCTCCGCCGCGGCCATCGCCGTCACCCGGCCCGGGGCCGCGCCCTCCATCCCCTCCCGGGCGGAGGTCCTGGCGGAGATGGGAGATTGACAAAAACGGAGGCGGAGCCGCCAAACCGGCTCCGCCTCCGTTCAATTGTCCCTGCGGCCAAAGCGCTGGCCCCGGTTCTTTCGTTCCCGCTGGAAGCACGGGTCGCACAGCCGCCCTCGGTGGTACAGGGGCAGGGCCTTCCCGCAGAGCTGGCAGAAGCGGATGTTGTTCCGCAGGCGGTGGAGCAGAATCTCGTTGATCTCGTCCGCCACCTGTTCCCGGCTGTCGTAGAGCCGGTCCTCGTCCACCGGGCAGTCAAAGGCCTTGGCAAAGGAGAAATAAAGGTCCAGCTTCCGGTAGTACAGCTCCAGCTCCGGCAGGGTGGGGTCCCCCTCCGGGAGGCCGGGCTGCTCGACGTCCTCCCCCTGCTGCCAGCGGCGCAGAAAAGAGAAGAACAGCTCCCGGAGGGCCTCCTCCGTCTCGTCAAAGGGGATGTTCGCCGCCCGCAGCTCCTGCTCCCGGGTGAGGGTGAAGCCCATCTCCCGCATCTTGGAGATCAGCGCGATATACCGGGAGATGTCCAGCTTCCGGTAGGGCTCCACCGTGGGCATCTTGTTCCACTCCGTCAGCACCTCCAGCAGGTCGAACTCCGCCTGGAGCACCAGGTCCGAGAACCCCGCCACGGCATAGTCCAGCGGCGGGATCACCGCCTCCAGCCCCGCCCGGATGATGGGCAATCCCTGGGCGGCCCCCACGTAGCCTTTGTTGTACATGCCGAAGCGGCCCGCCCGCCCGGCAATCTGGCGGATTTCCTCCGGCTTCAGCTCCCGGCGCTCCACGCCGTCGAATTTCTCCGTCTCCAGGAAGATGATCCGCCGGATGGGCAGGTTCAGCCCCATGCCGATGGCGTCGGTGGAGACGATATATTCCATCTCCCCCTTTAAAAAGCCCTCCATCTGCCGCCGCCGGGTGGAGTAGGGCAGGGCCCCATAGATGATAGCGGGCTCCTTCCCGCTCTGGCGCAGGTCCTCCGCCACGCTGAGGACCCCCACCTTGGAAAAGGTGATAAGGGCGTCCCCCGGCTGGACCCGGTGATAGTCCACGGTCCGGGTCATGCAGATCAGCGGCGTGGTCCGCTTGTGGACCTCCACCTCAAAGCTGTCGCCGCAGCTCTCAATGAGGCGGACCAGCAGGTCCTCCGCTTCCGGGGCGGCGCAGAGATGGACCTCCGGGGACAGCACCCCCAATATCGCCCGGGTCCAGGCGTAGCCCCGCTGGCCGTCAGCGATCATCTGGCACTCGTCGATGACGGCCACGTCATAGCAGCGCTTCAAATCCAGCTTTTCGGCGGTGGCGGCGGTGTGGGTGTCCCAGGTGCGGGAATCCTCCTCCTCCCCGGTGGTCAGGCTGCAATCCACCCCCGCCTCCAGCAGCGTCTCCTGGGCCTCCAGGGCCAAAAGGCGCAAAGGGGCCAGGTACACGCCGCTGCGGGCCTGCTTGAGGCGCTGGAAGCCGGCGTAGGTCTTGCCGGTGTTGGTGCCCCCCAGGTGCAAAATGAAATGGCGGCGCATCGCCCGGGCCTCCGGGTACTCGTCCTTGGGATTCAGTGCGATGAGCAGGGACAAGCTGGTGCGGATGGCCTGGGGCACGTACCACACGGACCAGACCGCCGCCAGGCCCTCCTGGAGGAGCTGGGACACGGGGAAGCCCTCCGCTCTCAGCATGGCCTCCGCGTCCGCCTCCGGCTGGGCGGAGATGAACTCCGCCAGCACCTGCTCCGAGGCGCTATGAAGCACCTGGGGATAGCGCTCCAGGGCCGCCCGGGCCTGGGCGTGGTCGGAGCACTCCCCCATCCACGGCGCCGCCCGGAGGAAATTTTTCAGCACCTCCAGCATCCGCTTGCCGGTGCAGTTCTCCTCCAGGGAAAGAAACTCCCGCATCTGCCCCACGGACTGGTTCTGGTCAAAGGTCCGGCTCCGGGGCACCGAGGCCAGCCGGGCCAGGATGGCGGCGTGATAGTGTCCCGCCAGCAGCCAAGGGGCGGAGGAGAGGTCCTTTCCCGCCTCCTCCCAGGCCGCGGCCAGCAGGCGGCTGGCGTGCCGCACGCCGGGGGCAGCGGCCCGGAGGGCGGCTCCCCGCAGCTCCGGGTCCCTTCGGGCCTGGGAGAAGGAGCGGTCCTTCTCCGCCCGGCGGACCTCCTCCTGGTTCCATATGCGGACGGGGCGTCCGTTGGACATCAGGATGCGGGGCTTGGGCAGCAGCTGCTTCATCAGCTCGTTGGTCCAGCCCCGCCGCCTCAGCACGGAGGCCGACCAGTTTTTTCCTCCGGAGCGTCCGGACACGGCGCTCTCCCCTTTCCTCCCCGAAACTTGTCGATATTATGTTATAGTATAGCCCAAACCGGCAGAATCTTCAACGGCAGATTTTGCGGCGGTCTCCGGCCATTTGCCGAATCATGAGAAACGTGTGGATTTTCCGGGCGTTTTGTGTTATAATCAGACGTTATAGTCAAACAAGTTAAGGAAGCACTGATTAAATCAACGTGTGCAGATTTGCGCCAGAAATTTCTGCTGACAAGGAAGAAAATCGCAGGAATCCTGACGGATTTCAAGATTTTCTAACGCAGTCCAGCGGGAATTTATGGCGTGAAGCTGTGTGCGGGGATTTCATCAGTGGTTCCTTAAAAAGAATTAACAGATTCTTTTCAACTCTGCGGCGAAAAATCGCCGCAGAGGGCCGCATTTGCGGCCGCGGCTTGGACTTCATAGAAAACAAAGCGTGTTTCACACGCCATCGGGCCATTGGCCCGATGGCTGAAAACGTGCAAATTGCACGTTTTCAGCTTTGTTCACTATAAAACGCAAAAGGGGTATTGACATGGAAAGGGAACCGCACGCCAAAATCATCAGCTGCAACACCAACAGCGAGGAGGTCTGCGCCAGCGCCGCCCGCATCTCCACCACCGCCGGAGACGCCCAGGAAATCTTTGAAAACGCCAGGGGAAATCCCAAGAACCGCGCCCTTATCGGAAAGGTCCTGGCCTCCGGCCACAAGTCCCTCATTGAGCACGCCGCATTTACCATCGCCCTGCGGGACGTGTCCGTCTTCGCGGAGCAGTTTTTCATCGAGTGCCGCCTGGCCTCCTTCACTGTCAAATCCCGGCGCTATGTAGATTTCAGCAAACTGGGCTATCACATCCCCCACGGGCTGGAGGGAGAAGACCTGGCCCTGTACCGCCGCTATATGGACGGGCTCTTTGAAGCCTACGGAGACCTGCTGGAGGCCGGGGTCCCCAGGGAGGACGCCCGCTTCCTCCTGCCCTATGCCTTCCACAGCAACTTCTACTGCACCCTGAACGCCCGGGAGCTGTGCCGCCTCCTCGGCCAGATCCGCTATGGCCGGGGCCGGGGCATCCCGGAATTGCAGAACCTGGCGGATGAGCTCACCGGACAGCTGGAGGAACGCTTCCCCTTCCTGCTTCCCGAGCTCCAACAGGCCCAGGAGGAAGAGCCCGCCGGGGAGGCCCCCTCCTTCCGCTGTTCCTCCGGCGCACCTGTCTATCTCTCCCGGCAGGAGGCCGGGGCCGTCGCCCTGCTGAGCGCCCCGGCGGAACCCCTGAAGCTCCTGGAAGCCGCCTGCCGCCTCCAGTACCCCGGCGAAGCCTTTGACCTGGACGGCCTGACCGCCTCCCGGCGGCCACGGGAGCTGGAACAGCTGGCCTATACCTTCACCATTTCCAACGTCACCCTCTCCGGCGTCACCCACCTGGTCCGGCACCGGATGCAGTCCATCGTCGTCCCCTCTATCCAGAGCGTGGACCACAGCAGGGTCATCCTCCCGGATACCGTGGCTTCGGGCCCGGCGCTGGAGCGGTATCAGCGGGCCGTTGAGGACGCCCACAGCCGGCTCCTCCAGCTCCGCCAGCGTCCCGCCCTGGCAAAATACCACTATTACTTTGCCCTCAGCGGCAATCTGATGGACATCATGACCACCATGAACGCCCGGGAGCTCCAGTGGTTCATTCGCCTCCGCTCCTGTAACCGGGCACAATGGGAGGTCCGGGACATCGCGGTGGAGCTGCTGCGCCAGCTCCGGCACAGCTTCCCGGCGCTCTTTGACCGCTTCGGCCCCAGCTGCTTTGCCGATGGGCGCTGCCCTGAGGGGCGGCTGACCTGCGGGCAGATGAGCGAAGTCGTCCAGCGGTTCAAGCACCTGGAAGCGTAAGGAAGGCAGCGGGGCCGCAGCCGTCCCCGCCGCCGCATAAGAAAGGAGCGGTATCTATGATGCTGCTGGGCGTCGACTACTACCCGGAACAATGGGACCCCGCCCTGATGGAGGCGGATCTGGACGCCATCCGGGAGATGGGCGGCAACACCATCCGGATTGCCGAATTCTCCTGGCACTTGATGGAGCCGGAGGAGGGGCACTATGACTTCTCCTTCTTCGACCATGTAATCGCCATGGCCAGGGAGAAGGGCCTGCGGGTCATCCTGGGCACGCCTACCGCCGCGATTCCCGCCTGGCTGGCAAACCGGCATCCGGACATTCTCTCCCGGTTTGAGAACGGACAGCCCCGGGCGTTCGGGGGCCGCCACGTGTGCTGCTGCAACAGTCCCCGGCTTTATGAGTACTCCGAGAAGATCATCCGGGCCATGGCCGGGCATTACAAGGACGAGCCGCAAATTGCCGCCTGGCAGATCGACAATGAGATCGGCCACGAGGACAGCGACCTCTGCTGGTGCCCCCGGTGCCGGGAGGCGTTCCGGCGCTTTCTCCGGGACAAATTCGGAGGGGACGTCCACCGGCTCAACGAGACCTACGGGACCGCCTTCTGGTCTCAGGAGTACAATGATTTCGACGAGATTCCCCTTCCCGCCCCCACCATCACCACCCACAATCCCGCCCTCCGGCTGGACTGGGAGCGGTTTCGGAGCAAAAGCCTCTGCGATTTCCTGGACTTTCAGGCCCGCCTGATTCGGGAAATCGACCCCCAGGCCGTAATCATCCACGACTTCCCGGGCGGGGGACTGGACAAGCACGTGGACTACTCCCAGGCGGCCAAATGCCTGGACACAGCCGCTTACAACAACTATCCCGTCTGGGGCGGGCAAAAGGAGCCCCTCCCGCCCCACGAGACCGCCTTTGCCCTGGACCATATTCGCGGGCTGAAGCGGAAAAACTTCTGGATCACCGAAGCCATCATGGGGGCCCAGGGCCACGACGTCACCGGCTACCTTCCCCGGCCCGGTCAGGCCAAGCTCTGGTCCTGGCAGGGCATGGCTCACGGCTGCGAGTCCCTGTTGTATTTTCGCTACCGGGGAGCAGCCAAGGGGGCGGAGCAGTTCTGTTACGGCATTCTGGACGCGGACAACCGCAGGGGCCGGAAATTCCGGGAGGTCCAGAGCTTTTTCCGGGAGGTCCCCCAATACGCACAAGCCCTGGAGGCTCCCATTCACAGCGATGTGGCCATTGTCTACGATTACGACTCCCTGGCCTCCTTCCGCATTCAGCGCCAAAGCCTCCTGCTGGACTGCCCGGGGGAAATGAAGAAACTTTACAAGGCCTTTTACGACCGGAATATCTCCGTGGACGTGATTCCGGCGGAGGCGGACCTTACCGGCTATCAAATCGTGCTCCTGCCCCAGCTCACCGTCATGAAGCCGGAATTTCAGGCCAAAGCGGAGCGGTTTGTTCGGGAAGGCGGTACGCTGGTGCTCACCTACCGGACCGGGGTGAAGGACCCGGACAATAACCTCTTCTTTGGGGAGGTCCTGCCCGTGGGCTACGCCGGGCTCGCCGGAGTGACGGTGGCGGAAACGGAGAGCCTCCAGGAGCAGAACGCGTTCCCCGTAGTGGGAGAGGGCGCATTTGCCGGAGCAGACGGCTATGGAGGCGTCTTCCGGGACATGCTGGAGGTCCGGGACGCCGAGGTCCTTTACCGCTACGGCGATTCCTTTTACAGGGAGTTCGCCGCCGCCACCCGGAAGCGTCAGGGGCCAGGCGCGGTCTATTACCTGGGCTGTTCCCTGGATGAAGGCACGATTTCCAGACTGGCGGAAACGATTCTGGCGGAGCGCGGAATCGAAGCCATTCCTTCCCCCGAGGGCGTGGAGATTGTCACCCGGGGCGGGGCGGGGCAAAAAATCCGTATGCTGATGAATCACACCGCCTTTGAGGCGGAAGCCTTGGGCATAACGCTGCCACCTTACGGCTGTGTGATGGAAACGCTGATTCCTTGTGCCTCTCATGTTGATACATGCCTATAAGAAGCTGTACCAATAGGCGGCAGCACGCGTCTGGACGGAAAATTTTCCGGCTGGACTGCGTCAGAAACGCTTGAAATCCGTCAGGATTCCTGCGATTTTCTTCCTTGTCAGCAGAAATTTCTGGCACAAATCTGCACACGTTGATTTAATCAGTGCTTCCTTAAATGCAATTCTATACTGGTTGAATACTGGGGTTCCATGGCGGGATCTGCCAGAGCGCTTCGGACCATGGCAAAGTGTATATAGCCGGTTTCGCGCATGGACAAAAGCTGGTGTATGGGAACAGATTCTTTCCGCCCTGATTGAGCAGGACCTGGCGGACGAGACAAGCCCTGATTGCCAAAATGCTTACGGGAACGGCCACGGACATTGACTTCACCAAAGTTGCCGCTTGAAATGTGTGAACCGTCCTGTATCAAGTACACGGGTGGAGCAACCTTCACCTGTTCTGATCCCGCCACCGCAAAAGCCGCTGTGACCCGGACATATAATGCCGCTGTGGAACTGTTTGCCATGTTATGTAAGCAGTTCGGCCTTGACCCCCTGAAGGATGGGGTGATCCTGTCCCACAAGGAAGGTTGCGCCCGTGGCATTGCGTCCAATCACGGTGATCCTGAACACCTGTGGAACCAGCTTGGGACCGGGATACACCATGAACGGCTTTAGGGCCGCTGTGAAGGCCGCTATGGGGGCGGGGGTAGTAAACTCTACACCCGGAACCCCGGAAAAGCCCGCCACGGCCCCGGAAAACGAGAAAGAGGGGAAAGAAATGCGTTGCAACAAAATTTCTGAAATGCCCAGCTATGCCCAGCCCACCATTATCAAGATGGTGGACGGCGGCTTCATCGGCAAAGCCGGAACCGCAAAGGACGAAAACAACCGTCCTGCTGACCTGGATTTGTCCATTGATATGATTCGGGTTTTCGCCACCAATGACCGGGCGGGGCTGTACGATAAGAAGCCCTAAATTCAGTGTTATCAGTTTGTTACTATTGACCCCGATTTTACCGGGTTCAAGCGGGTTGAAAACTTTGATATTTGGGCGCTGTTGAGCCTTGCGACACTGAAAAATTCATGGTAAAATAAATCAGAACACAAGCCATTCTCTACGATGCCCTGCATCAGCGTGAAAGGAGTAGTAAAAACTATGTACCACTGCCATACTTGTTTTTATTTGGTGGGCTGCCAGCAACGAACCTTCGACATTATCAAGGAAATGCCTCCGCTTGATCGCTTTGCCCATGAGTTTCTGCAAAGCTGCAAGCCCGAGGCTGCTTTGACCGCTATGGCAGATGTTATTTTTGCGGATTTGCAGGAGGCAGATTGGAAAGCTGTGCTGCAGACGCTGGCCTTGCACAAAAAGAATGGTGCTGAACTGATTCTGCTGACCGAAAAAAGCAACGTGGAAACCCTGTTCAACTCAAAAGAGGTCAGTGATATCTGGATAACGCCTATGTCTGACGCCGAAGTAAGGTTTCGCTTTTTGAAATGGCAGCAGACTTGGAAATCGAACAAAGATTTCTGGCTGACTCGCCAGTATCTTGAAACCGCGATCAACAGTGTTCCGAACCTCATCTGGTACAAGACGAAAGATGGCATTCATGTGAAAGTGAACGACAGCTTCTGTGCCGCGTCGGGGAAAACCAGGGAGCAGGTGGAGGGGCGGGATCACTTCTTTGTTTGGGACGTCGACCCAAACGATCCTGAGACGGACGGAAACTCCTGTATGGAATCAGAAAGGATCACTATGGAGAGCGAGGAGACTTGTGTAACCGAGGAAACGGTTAAGACTGGGGCCGGAATGAGGATATTTACAACCTATAAATCCCCTTTGTATGATGTGGATGGGAGTGTAATGGGCACCGTTGGCGTGGGAATTGATGTTACGCAGGAGCGCACTTATCAACAGGAACTAATGAAGCAAACCCAAAAGGTGGAAACAATTTTCACATCATTAGATTGCGGGATACTGCGCTATACGGTAAATGGCAGACGGCTCATCGACGTTAACGAGGCTGCGTTGGAGTTGCTGGGGTATGAATCCCAGGAGGAACTGGAAGCTAATACCTTTGATATGATTGTCTCGTCAATTGTGGATGAAGATAAAGAGAAGGTGGCCGAATTTCTCACACGGTCGGAAACAGAGTGCGGTGGAAGCATCGGATTTTGTGTGCGGCACAAGGACGGGGAAATGAGAACTATCATGTGCGACGCCGAACATTCCGAAGAAAATGGAGAGCTTATTTGCCAATGGTTCTTGCTGAATTTCACTTAACCCTCCGCACAGTTACAGAATAAACATCCCCCATAGGGCTCCTTATTCAATCATGGACTGGCAGTTTCACATATTTTCGAGTCAGTGGTGCGGAGCGTCTTCGGCCAGTATTGACATGTGTTTTAAATATTGACATTCCCAGTGACATTCTTTCGCCGGACTTGAGTTTGCTGTTTTTCTGAGTATATCACATCTGAGTCGGCGAGTCGAGAGGAATCCGCTTGCAAAATGTATGGCAAATTTTATATTAGGCCTTGTTTGAAAAATGGCAAAACGCCCAAAACGGCGGATCTTTTTCCGCCACTCTGCGTTAAATTTTCTTGCCGGGCGTCAGCCCGCCCGCGAAAATTTGCCTTGATTGGCGAAAAAATCTCTCACCGTTGGGCATTCCGCCAATTTTCAAACAAGGCCTAGTAGTTCACCAAGATAGGAAATAGA
>CAJTVF010000058.1 GCA_910579435.1 uncultured Oscillibacter sp. | reverse complement strand
ATATGGCCCGTTATTGGACGTTTTTATTACCTTCGTTTGTTTGCCTGGCTTTTACCTGCTTTAATCAGTGCTTCCCTAAAGTAATATAAATAATTGCTAGAATATTTTGCGCAATTTATAAAGCATCATTTGCACGGCAAAGGCGAACTATGTAGCACTATTTCCAGCTATCCAAACAACACCGTGGTTGTAGGAGAATAGCCGCATCTTTTGCCCGTTCGTGGGTAATATATTTTTATTGGCGGTTTAAGTCCCCCAAACAACGATCCTCTTGCGCACCACCTGAAATGGCCAGACGGAAATTAAACGCACCACCCAGTCTTAATAAGTTTGTGAAACTTGACAGAGATTGCATCTTTTTTGTCAATACTAGACAAATTAGGGAAGCACTGATTTAATCAACGCGTGCAGATTTGCGCCGGAAATTTTTGCTGGCAAGGAAGAAAATTGCAGGAATCCTGGCAGATTTCAAGATTTTCTGACGCAGATCAGCGGAAATTTATGGCGTAAAGATGTGCGCGGGAATTAAATCAGTGCTTCCTTAAAACAGACTCTAATCAAACACTTGATAAAATTTACAACGAGGACGATCTACGAGGAGAAGGCCAGGGCGGAGGAACGGCACCGCAAGAGCTATGACCCGGAGGAGGACCGCTAGGGGCGGTTCTTCTTGCGGCGAGAAAAAAGCCAACGAATAGACTGGATAGAAATATGAAACAGAAGTGTAAAGCCCCAAAGAGCAATTTGAAACGACGTATCGAAAGGACAACCAATTTGTTCACATAAACGAATCAGGCAATCGTAAAATTTCAAAGAAAGGCACCTCAATACGGTTCTATGTTGATATGAACTTCGATTTTTCCGGAAAGCCAGCCCAGGAGCAGGACCAGGGCAAAGACTAGGCCAAAGACGGCATTGGCATATACAAATAGCCTCAAAAGCACAAGCATAGAAACCTCCATTTCTTTTTTCCATGGAAAAAACAGGTGGGAGAGGCCTTTTTTCATGACGCATGTCCTTTTTCCGGGCTGGGGCCGAATAGCGTTACTTACCGGGGGCGGCAGGAACAGGATAAAAGTCCACGATGAAGCCCTTGCCGTCGAAGTCAGCAATGTAGTCGCCGGGGATTTTGACGGAATCGTAGGGATAGTTTTTAGGCTCCAAATTGAGCGTGAGGGCGGCGCTACCTTTTACGCCGGGGACCTTGCCCAGATAGTGGACCTGGATGAAATCATAGGGATTTCCGGTTTTCTTGGAGGTGCCTTGAAGATGGAGCTTGCCGACGACGTGAATTTTCATGATTTTTCTCCTTTACCATTTCGGTTTTTTGTTTTTGAACATAGAGCGGGGCCCTTTTTACCCGGCAGCCAGCCGGCAAAACCGCCAATGAAGTCCCTACGGATATTTCTGCAGGGTTCAGGTCGAAGAAAGCTCACTATTGGGGACTTATGGATATTTTCCGGCTGGCCGGGTGTTCGAATGTAAGTATAAACTCACGTTTCAGTGCTACCTGAATTTCTGCCCTTGACATTTTTCCCGCCGGGTGTTATAGTGGCCCTGTCAAATTGGCTGTGACGGAGACGGGGCCGCCGGAGGCGCTCAGAGAGGGATGCGCATGCTGAGAGCATCCCGCGCCGGACGCGGAACCCCCACCACTCCCGAGCCGCCCGGGACGACCGGGCCGGGCCCTCCCGTTACAGGGGACGCGAGCGGCGCTCCGGCGGGGCGCAAGCAGGGTGGAACCGTGGAATACGTTTTTCGTATCTCACCCCTGATTACTCATCAGGGGTGGGATTTTTTGTCCCCGCCCCGCAATACAAGGAGGATTCATTATGAGTGAAGAAAGCAATCTGTATACCTTTGAAAACGAGACCTACCGCAAGACCTACTGGCATACCTGCTCCCACATCCTGGCGCAGGCGGTGAAGCGCCTGTATCCTGAGGTCAAGCTGGCCATCGGACCCTCCATTGACGAGGGCTTCTACTACGACATGGACTCTCCCTTCTCCTTCACCCCGGAGATTATGGAGAAGATTGAGGGCGAGATGCGGAAGATCTGCAAGGAGAAGCTGAAGCTGGAGCGCTTTGAGCTGCCCCGGGCGGAGGCCGTGAAGTTCATGGAGGAGAAGGGTGAGCCCTTCAAGGTGGAGCTCATCAACGACCTGCCGGAGGACGCCGCCATCAGCTTCTACAAGCAGGGCGAGTTTACGGACCTCTGCGCCGGCCCCCATCTGGACTCCACCGGCCGGGTCAAGGGCAACGCCATCAAGCTCACCGCCTGCAACGCCGCCTACTGGCGGGGCGATTCCAGCCGGGAGACTCTCCAGCGTATCTACGGCATCGCCTTCCCCAAGAAGGACGAGCTGGACGAATACCTCAAGCGCATCGAGGAGGCCAAGAAGCGGGACCACCGCAAGCTGGGCAAGGAGCTGGGATTGTTCATGCTCCGGGACGAGGGCCCCGGCTTTCCCTTCTTCCTGCCCAAGGGCATGACGCTGAAAAACACCCTGCTGGACTACTGGCGGCAGGTCCACAAGAAGTACGGCTATGTGGAGATCTCCACCCCCATCATGCTCAACCGCCAGCTGTGGGAGCGCTCCGGCCACTGGGACCACTACAAAAACAACATGTACACCACCGTCATCGACGAAGTGGACTTTGCCGTCAAGCCCATGAACTGCCCCGGCGGGATGCTGGTCTACGCCAGCGAGCCCCACTCCTATAAGGAGTTGCCCCTGCGGGTGGGAGAGATCGGCCTGGTGCACCGGCATGAGCTGTCCGGCGCGCTCCACGGATTGTTCCGGGTCCGCTGCTTCAGCCAGGACGACGCCCACGTCTTCATGACCCGGGAGCAGATGCAGGACGTGATTCAGGAGACCGTGCGCCTCTTCGACGAGGTGTATTCCACCTTCGGCCTCAGCTACACCATTGAGCTGTCCACCATGCCGGAGGACCACATCGGCACCGTGGAGGAGTGGGAGCGGAACCAGGACATCCTGAAAGCCGCCATCACGGACATGGGCAAGGACTTCGTCGTCAACGAGGGCGACGGCGCGTTCTACGGCCCCAAGCTGGACTTCCACCTCTCCGACTCCCTGGGCCGGACCTGGCAGTGCGGCACCATCCAGCTGGACAGCCAGCTTCCCGAGCGCTTCGAGCTGGAGTACACCGGCGAGGACGGCCAGAAGCACCGCCCCGTCATGATTCACCGGGTGGTCCTGGGCTCCATCGAGCGCTTCATCGGCGTGATTACCGAGCACTTCGCCGGGGCCTTCCCCCTGTGGCTGAGCCCCGTCCAGGTGAAAATCCTCACCGTCACCGACCGGGCGGACAGCTACGCCGCAGAGCTTGCCAAGGCCCTGGACGAAAAGGGCTTCCGGGTGGAGACCGACGTGCGCAACGAGAAGATCGGCAAGAAGATCCGGGAGGCTACCCTGGAGAAGGTCCCCTATATGCTGGTGGTGGGCGATCGGGATGTGGAGAACCAGACCGTCTCCGTCCGCACCCGCAGCGGCGAGGACCTGGGGGCCATGAGCCTGGAGGCGTTTGCCGCGAAGATGAACGGGGAAGTCGAAACCAAGGCGATTCAATAAACGGGCTGTATAAAAGCAAGGGACGTATCCTAATCGGATACGTCCCTTTTTGTACCATCTGCTTACTTGTGAGGTACGTGCCAGATGTTGTCGGCGTACTGGGCGATGGCCCGGTCGGCGGCAAAGATGCCGCTGCGGGCAATGTTGTGCAGGCTCATGCGGTTCCACTTGACGGGGTCGGCGTAGGTCTCCACCATGCGCTTTTCCGCCTCGCAGTAGGACGCGAAGTCCGCCAGGAGCAGGTACTCGTCGGCGGGGCTGCCGCCCATGCCCAGGAGGAGCCGCTGATAGAGGTCGTCGTAGCACACGCCGTCCCGGAAGCCGGTGCGCAGGGCGTCCATGGCCCGGCGGAGCTTCTCGTCCCGGTTGTACCAGCGCTGGGGCACGTAGCCCTCCCGCTTCAGGGCCTCCACCTCGTCGGCGTGGAGGCCGAAGAGGAACATGTTCTCGTCTCCCAGCACCTCGTGCATCTCCACGTTGGCGCCGTCCAGGGTGCCCACGGTCAGGGCGCCGTTCATCATGAATTTCATGTTTCCGGTGCCGCTGGCCTCCTTGCCGGCGGTGGAGATCTGCTGGCTCACCTCGCTGGCGGGCATCAGCACCTCCGCCAGGGAGACCCGATAGTTCTCCAGGAAGACCACCTGGAGCTTATCCTTGCAGACGGGATCGTGGCCGATCTGGTCCGCCAGGGAGTTGATGAGATGGATAATCCGCTTGGCTACCACGTAGCCCGGGGCCGCCTTCGCGCCGAAGAGGAAGGTGTGGGGCTGGACGATGGCGTTGGGGTCGTCCTGCAGCTTCTGGTACAGGGCGATGATATGCAGCACGTTCAAAAGCTGCCGCTTGTACTCGTGAAGCCGCTTCACCTGCACGTCGAAGATGGCGTCGGGGTTCAGGATGACGCCCCGGCTCCGCTTGGCGTGGACGGCGAAGGCCTCCTTGTTTTTCCGCTTGATTTCCGCCAGCCGGTCCAGCACGGCCTTGTCGTCGGCAAAGGCGTCCAGCTTCTGGAGGACGGAGGCGTCGGAGAGGTACGCGTCCCCGCCGGTCAGGTCCTTGATGAGGCCGTCCAGGCCGGGGTTGATCTCGCTGAGCCAGCGGCGGTGGTCGATGCCGTTGGTGACGTTCTGGAACTTTTTGGGCTCCATGGCGCAGGCGTCCTTAAAGACGTCGTTCCGCAGGATGTCGGAGTGGAGGGCGGACACGCCGTTGACAGCCATGCCGCCGGCGATGCACAGGTTCGCCATGCGGACCTCTCCGTCCCAGATGATGGCCATTTTCTTTGTCTTGGCGGGGTCGTGGTAGAAATCCTCCACCCGCTTCTGCCAGCGGTTGGAAATCTCCTGAATGATCTGCCAGACGCGGGGCAGGCGGCGCTCCATCAGGGTCTGGGGCCAGCGCTCCAGCGCCTCGGCCAGCACGGTATGGTTCGTGTAGGCCACAGAGTGGGTGGTGATATACCAGGCTTCGTCCCAATTCATGCCGGTGTCGTCGATCAGAATGCGCATCAGCTCCGGGATCACCAGAGTAGGGTGGGTATCGTTGATCTGGATGACATTCTTCTCGTGGAAGTTTTTCAGCGTCCCGTAAGTATCCAGGTGCTTCGCGGTGATGGACTGGATGGTGGCGGAGACGAAGAAATACTGCTGCTTGAGGCGGAGGGACTTTCCTTCAATGTGGTTGTCCTCCGGGTAGAGCACCTTGGCGATGGTTTCGGCCATGGTCTCCTCTTCGGAGGCTTTCAGGTACTCGCCCTGGCCGAAAAGGTTCATGTCAATGGCCTTGGTGGGGCGGGGGTCCCACAGGCGGAGAACATTGACGTGGCCGGTGCCGTAACCGGCGATTTCCATATCGTAGGGAATCGCCTGGACGGTGGTGGCGTTTTCGTTGACGGTGTGAAGGTAGCCGTCGGCCCAGAACTCCCGGACGGTGCCGCCGAAGGAGACGGTCTGCGCCTCGGCGGGCTTGGGCAGCAGCCAGGCCGCGCCCAGGTCCTTCCAGTGGTCGGGGAGCTCCACCTGCTGGCCCTCCACGATCTTCTGCTTGAACAGGCCCAGCTCGTAGCAGATGGAGTAGCCGGTGGCGGGAATCTCCAGCGTGGTCATGGAATCCAGATAGCAGGCGGCCAGGCGGCCCAGGCCGCCGTTGCCCAGGGCGGCGTCGGGCTCCATCTCAAAGATGTCCCCGGCCTTGAAGCCCAGGTGCTCCAGGGCTTCCTTGAGCTGGGGCAGCAGCCCCAGGTTGTAGGCGTTCTTCATCAGGCTCCGCCCCATGAGGAACTCCATGGACAGGTAATGGACCTGCTTTTTCTTGTTCTGGCGGGTTTTCCTCCGGGTTTCCACCTCCCGGAGGGCCATCATGTCCCGGAGGACCAGGGCGCTGGCGCGCATCATTTCGCCTTCGGTGGCCTCATCGGCGGCTTTGCCGAAGTTGGTCATCAGCTTGGCGGACAGGGCTTCTTCCAGTTCTTTCGTCGTAATCGATGCCATAAGCGTTTTCACTCCGCAGACTTCTTCTTGCCGGCGGTTCCTTTCTTAGCGGATGTCTTCTTTTCAGATTTTTTTTCAGCCTTGGCGGCTTTGGATGTGGATTTCGAGGCGGTTTTCCGAGTCTTCTTGGCGGGCTTTTCGTCAGCGGGAGCGGCTTCCACAACGGGGGCAGTCTCCTCGGCGGGAGCGGCTTCCACGGCAGGGGCAGTCTCCACAGCGGGAGCCGCTTCCACGGCAGGTGTAGCCTCCTCAGCAGGAGCGGCTTCCACGGCAGGTGCGGTCTCCTTGGCGGGAGCGGCTTCCACGGCAGGTGCGGTCTCCTTGGCGGGAGCGGCTTCCACGACAGGAGCAGCGGTCTCCTCAGCGGGAGCAGCCTCTTCGGCGGGGGCGGCGTCCACAACAGGAGCGGTCTCCTCAACAGGCGCGGCGTCCTCCGCGGAGGTCTCCGCCGCCCGGCAGGTGCTGCTGTGGAGGGGCCAGGCCTGGCCGGTGATGGTGGCGTAGATGCGCAGATACTCCCGGGCGCTGCGGGCCCAGCTGAAATCGCAGGACATGGCCCGCTGGCGCAGGCGGCTGAAGACGTCGGGATAGTCCTTGTACAGGTACACAGCCTCCCGGATGACGTGGAGCATGTCGCCGCTGGAGTAGTTGGCGAAGCTGAAGCCGTTTCCGGCGTCCCGCCAGGACTCGCAGGGCTGTACGGTGTCCTTCAGGCCGCCGGTCTCCCGGACGATGGGTACCGTGCCGTAACGCATGGCGATCATCTGGCTCAGGCCGCAGGGCTCGCTCTTGGAGGGCATGAGGAACAGGTCCGCGCCGGCGTAAATGGCCATGGACAAATCCTCGTTGTAGTCCAGGCGGACCGACACGCGGCCGGGATACTGCTGGGCGGCCCAGCGGAAGAAGTCCTCATACCGCTGGTCGCCGGTGCCCAGGACCACCAGCTGCATCGGAAGCTCCATCATATCATGAAGCACTTCACAAATCAAGTCCAGACCCTTATGGGAAACCAGGCGGCTCACCATGGCTACAATGGGAGTGTGGGGCTCCTCCCGCAGGCCCACCATCCGCTGGAGCTCAGCCTTGCAGGCGTCCTTGCCGGACAGATCCTCGGCGGAGAAGCTGGTCAGGATGCGCCCGTCGGTCCGGGGGTCGTAGAGCTTCATGTCGATGCCGTTCAGCACGCCGTAGAGCTTGTTGGAGCACTGGCGCATGACGCCCTCCATCCGGTGGGCGAAGTAAGGCATTTTCAGCTCGTTGGCGTAGGTGGGGGAGACGGCGTTCACGGCGTCCGCGCAGAGGATGGCGCCCTTGAGCAGGTTGGCGTCGCCGTCCAGGAGGATGGTGCCGTCCTTGGCCCAGCCGGCGTCCAGGCCGAAGAGCTCGCCCAGGACGTAGGGGTTGTACCGGCCCTGGTATTCGATGTTGTGGATGGTGACCACGGTCTTGATGGAGCGGTAGCGCTCTTCCCGGACGCCGTCGTCCTTCAAGTAGATGGGCACCAGGGCGGACTGCCAGTCGTTGCAGTGGACCACCTCGGGCCAGAACTTGAAGTGGTCCAGCATCCGCACCACGGCCCGGGAGAAGAAGGCGAAGCGCTCGCCGTCGTCGGACTGGCCGTAGAGGGTGCCCCGGTTGAAATACTGCTCGTTATCCAGGAAGTACCAGGTCACCCCGTCCTTCTCCATGGAGAACAGGCCGCAGTAATTGTGCCGCCACGCCAGGTCTACATAATCGTAGCACTCGAATTTCAGCTGGCTTCCAAACCGGTCCCGGACCCGCTGATAGAGGGGCAGGACCACGGCCACCTCGGCGCCCTGCTCCGCCAGCGCGGGGGGCAGGGAACCGGCCACGTCGGCGAGGCCGCCGGTTTTGCAGAAGGGGACCGCTTCGCTGGTCACATACAAGATTTTCATACATGTACTCCTTTTCATATCATCCCCGGCGCGGGGCCAGGGGCCGGGGGAGATCGGCGGCTCCGGGAGCCGCCGAAATGGCGCTGTCCTTATTATACCAAACAGAGGGGCCGGGGTCAATCCGGCCTTTCAATCATAAAAGGGGGACGGAGACGCCCCCCTTTTATGGAAATTTATACCTTGCTGCCCTTGGCTAGGACAATGGGGTAGGTGACGTGGCCCATCAGCGTCCGGCCCGGAAGGACTTCGACGTCCTTGTCGGCGATGATATAGCTCAGCTGCGCGTCCTTGCGGACGATGGAGTCCTTAAAAATCACGCAGTTGCGCACCACTGCTCCGGCCTCCACGGTGACGCCGGGGAAGAGGATGGAGTTCTCCACCACGCCCTCAATGGAGCAGCCGTCTCCGAAGAGGGAGTTGACGCACTTTCCGCCGGGGCCGATGTAGGTGGAGCTGAGGTCCGCATTCTTGGCCCGGACGGGGCGCTGGGCGCAGAACAGGTCCGCCCGGATGGCGGGGTCCAGCAGCTGCATGCTGCGGTCGTAGTACTCCTGGACAGAGCGGATCTGGGCGGCGTAGCCCTTCCAGATATAGCTCTGGATGTTCAGCTGGTCCTTCCGGGCCTGGAGCACGTCCCCCCGCCAGCTGAGCTGGTCCTTGGCGGCGCAGTCGTCCACCAGCTCCAGCAGCAGTTTCTTGGAGACCACATAGGTTCCCAGTCCCCGCAGGCCCCGGGGGGTGTGGGGGCTGACGAAGACCTCGGCGACCCGGCCGCCCTCTCCCACCTGGAAGTAGGTGCCGTCCTCGGTCATGAAGCTGTCGTTGGCGCAGACCACGGTGATGTCCGCCCCGGACTTCAGGTGGTTTTCATACACGTCGCTCAGGGGCAGGTTTGCCACCAGGTCGCCGTCCATCATGACCACATAGTCCTGACGGATTTCTTCCAGATAAGTCCGCACGGCGGTCAGGGCCTCGATATGGCCCCGGTAGGGCATGGCGCCCCACTCGCCCTTATAGTTGAAGGGGGGCAGGAGGCGCAGGCCGCCCCGCTTGCGGCTCAGGTCCCAGTCCTTGCCGGTGCCCAGGTGGTCCAGCAGGCTCTGGTAGTGGCCGTGGAGAATGATGCCCACGTCGGTGGCCCCGGCGTTGACCAGGCCGCTGAGGGCGAAGTCCACCGCCCGGAACCTCCCGCCGAAGGGAATGGAGGCGGAGGAGCGGATGGAGCCCAGCTCCTGGAGGTTGCCGCGGCGCTCATAGGTGAAAATGATTCCATGCAGTCCGTTCATTTGGACACCTCCTCACCGCTGCGGTTCAGCATGATACCCGCTTTGGCGTCTTTGCCCTCAGGCAGCCGGCAGCCCGGGGCCAGTACCGTCAGGCCCCAGCCCTCCGGCGTATTTTCCGGCGTGCCGCCCACGTGGCAGCCCGGGCCGATCTTGCAGCCCTCGCCCAGGATGGCGTACTCCACCACCGCGCCGGGGGCCACCTCGACATTGGGGAAGAGGACGGAGTAGCGGACCGCCGCGCCCTCGCCCACGGTGACGTTCTGGGAGAGGACGGAGTTCTCCACCACGCCCTCCAGCACGCTGCCCCGGTTCACGGCGCTGTGGGCCACCGCGGAGTTCTCGCCCAGGAAGGCGGGGGGAGCGCTGACGGAGCGGGCGTAGATGGGCCAGGAACGGTCCCGCAGGTCCAGGCCGGACTCGGGGGCCAGCATGTCCATATTGGCGTCCCAAAGGGATTCCAGGGTGCCCACGTCCTTCCAGTAGCCGGCGAAGCGGTAGGCGGCCATGCGCTCATTGTTCGCCAGCATGGAGGGGATGATGTTCTTTCCGAAGTCGTTTTCGGACCCTTCCGTGTTCTCATCGTCGATGAGGTACTGCCGCAGGGCCTTCCAGGAGAATACGTAAATGCCCATGGAAGCCAGGTTGCTCTTGGGCTCCTTGGGTTTCTCGGCGAACTCGGTGATCATGTCGTCCCCGTCCACGCTCATGATGCCGAAGCGGGGAGCCTCCGCCCAGGGCACCTCCATGACGGAAATGGTGCAGGCGGCGTTTGCCGCCTTGTGGCGGGCCAGCATGTCGGAATAGTCCATCTTATAAATGTGGTCGCCGGAGAGGATGACCACATACTCGGGGTCGTGCATATCGATGAAGCCCAGGTTCTGATAGATGGCGTTGGCGGTGCCCTTGTACCAGGTGCCGCCCTTGGCGCCCTGGTAGGGGGGCAGGATATGGACGCCGCCGGTGGAGCCGTCCAGGTCCCAGGGCTGGCCGCTGCCGATATAGCTGTTCAGCTCCAGGGGGCGGTACTGGGTCAGCACGCCCACGGTGTCGATGCCGGAGTTTGTGCAGTTGGAGAGGGGGAAGTCGATGATGCGGTACTTGCCGCCGAAGGGAACGGCGGGCTTTGCCATGTCTCCTGTGAGGACATAAAGGCGGCTGCCCTGTCCTCCTGCCAGCAGCATGGCAATGCATTCTTTCTTCATGTCTCTTTCAGCTCCTTTGCCTGTTTTTTCGCTCTGGGCTTTTTGTCGGGTTTCTCAGCCGAATCCGCCTTGGAGGCTTTCCCCTCCTTGGCGGAGGACTTGACGGTTTTGACCAGGGTCTTGGCGGAGGCTTTGGCGGTTTTCCCCACGGCCTTGGCGGCCTTTCCCGCCGTCTTTCCCACGGCTTTGGCGGTCTGCTCCGCAGCTTTCACCGCCTTGGGGGCCTTGGATATTTTGGCTTCCTTGGGCTTGGGGAACGTGCCCTCGCCCCGGAGGAACACCGCGCCGAAGGCGGGGATGCGGATGGCGGCGGAGTGCTCCTTGCCGTGGGAGGGGATGGCCTCCACGGGGACGGGCTCTGTGTCGCCGAAGCCGTCGCCGCCGTATTCCACCGCGTCGGTATTGAAGACGGGGGTGTACTGCTTGTGGGCGGGGACGCCCATGCGGTAGCCCTCGTAAGTATTGGGGGAGAAGTTGACGGCGCAGAGGAGGTCCCGGCCCTTCTTGTCCTTGCGGAGGAAGACCACCACATTGTTGTGGTTGTCGTCCACCACCAGCCACTCGAAGCCCTCCCAGTCAAAGTCGATCTCCCACAGGGCGGGCTCCTTCTTGTAGAAGTCGTTGGCTTCCTTGAAGAAGCGGTGGATCTTTTGGTTCTCCTCGTTCTCCAGCAGATACCAGTCCAGGGACTCCTTGTCGTTCCACTCGTGCCACTGGCCCAGCTCCGCGCCCATGAAGAGAAGCTTTTTCCCCGGATGGGCCAGCAGGTAGGCATAGAAGCCCCGGGTGCAGCGGAGCTGGTTCGTGTAGTCGCCGGGCATCTTCCCCACCACGGAGCCCTTCATGTGGACCACCTCGTCGTGGGAGATGGGCAGCACGAAGTTCTCGGAGAAGGCGTACATCATGGAGAAGGTGATATCCTTGTGGTGGTCCTGGCGGAACCAGGGGTCCAGCTTCAAATAGTGGCACATGTCGTTCATCCAGCCCATGTTCCACTTGAGGTTGAAGCCGAGGCCGCCGATGTCGGCGGGGCGGCTGACCATAGGCCAGGCGGTGGACTCCTCGGCGATCATCATGACGCCGGGCTTCACGGAGAAGGCCATGGCGTTGAGCTCCCGGAGGAAGTCGATGGCCTCCAGGTTCTCGTGCCCGCCGTACTTGTTGGGGGTCCAGGCGCCGCCCTGGCGGCTGTAGTCCAGGTACAGCATGGACGCCACCGCGTCCACCCGGAGGCCGTCGATGTGGCACTCCTCCAGCCAGAAGCGGGCGGAGGAGAAGAGGAAGCTCTTCACCTCGGGCCGTCCGTAGTCAAAGACCCGGGTGCCCCAGGAGGCGTGCTCCCACTTGTTGGGGTCGCTGTACTCGTAGCAGCAGCCGCCGTCAAACTCATAAAGGCCGTGGGCGTCCTTGCAGAAGTGGGCGGGGACCCAGTCCAAAATGACGGCGATGCCGTTTTTGTGCATGTGGTTCACGAACCAGAGGAAGTCCTTAGGGGTGCCGTACCGGGAGGTGGGGGCGAAGTAACCGGTACACTGGTAGCCCCAGGAGCCGTCGAAGGGGTGCTCCAGCACGGGCAGCAGCTCGATGGCGGTGTAGCCCATGTCCTTGACGTAGGCGGCCAGCTCCTTGGCCATGTCCTTGTAGTCGTAGAAGTCGCCGTTGGGCCGCTTCTTCCAGGAGCCCAGATGGACCTCGTAAATGTTCAGGGGGGAGTCGTAGGCCTGGTGCTTTTCCTGCTTCGCCAGGAAGGCGGCGTCGGTCCACTTGAAGTCCGCGATGTCATAGAGCTTGCCGGCGGTGGCGGGGCGGGTTTCGCAGTGGAAGGCGTAGGGGTCCGTTTTCAGCCGGGTCTCCCCGTCGGGGCCCTTGACGGCGTATTTGTAGGACGCGTACTCCTGAAGGCCGGGGATGAAGCCCTCCCAGACCTCGCCGTTCCGGGTGAGGGGATGGGCGCCGTTGGTCCAGTTGTTGAAGTCGCCCACGACGGAAACGTCCTGGGCGTGGGGAGCCCAGACCCGGAAGGTCCAGCCCTCCGCGCCGTTCTTCGTATCGGGATGGGAGCCAAACCAGCGCCAGCCGTCGGTCAGGGTTCCGGCGTGGAAGCGTTCGGCTTGATCGTATTTTGCCATAGTCAACCTCCGTGTATAGCCGCGGGTACTCTCCAAGCCCGCGGCTGCCGCTTTTGGGCGAGCGGCCCGCCGATTTCCCAGGGCGGCCCTCCGGGACGCCCCGCCCGCCGTCCGAAACGCGGCGGGCCGTTCTCTGCCAACATAATCATAGACTAATTTAGAATATTATACTTCTTTTGGAAAATAGCGTCAAGGACGGTCCTGTCGAAAAAAACGGCCGTCTTTTAGCAGGTTCCCCCAAATCTGCTTCAAGATTCACAATAATTTTTGGATACCTTCGGCAAAATGTTCAAAGGTTGGAGAGAAAACTAGGTGAAGTATGCTAATAAAAAAAGGCTGGCGGTTGATTTTGCCGTCCAGCTGCGGTATGATAACAAGACACTTCAATACCATCAGGAGGTCTTTCATGCTACAGTCTCTGACGGCCCTGCGGATCGACGGCTTCCCCCTCTGGGTGGTGCTGCTGGTCTGCGCAGGCGTGTTCCTGGCATCCTTTATGGACGCCATTGCCGGGGGCGGAGGCATCATCTCCGTTCCCACCCACCTCATCGCCTTCGGCAGCCTCCCCGTGCCTTACGCCCTGGGGACCAACAAGGTCTCCGCCGCCATCGGCTCCTGCTTTTCCACCGGCCGGTTCATCAAGAACGGCTACGTCGACTGGCGGCTTTTCGGCCCGTCCATCGCCTTCGCCCTGGCGGGCTCCGCCATCGGCACCTGGCTCCAGCACCTGACGCCGGACGCGGTGCTGAAGTACTTACTGCTCCTGGTGCTTCCGGTGGTGGCCTTCCTCACGCTCCGGGGCCGGGAGTGGCCCGACGAGCCGGGGGAAATCGACCCCAAAAAGCGGCTTGCCATCATCTGGGCCGCGGCCTTCGTCATCGGGGGCTACGACGGCTACTACGGCCCGGGCACGGGGACCTTCCTCATGATTATTTTTATCCGGGCGGCAAAGATGGACACCCGCCACGCGGCGGGGGGCGTGAAGGTCATCAACCTCTCCTCCAACATCGGCAGCCTGGTGACCCAGATGGTCTCCGGCTATGTGTACTGGGGCGTGGGGCTCATCGCCGCCGTGGCTTCCATCGCCGGGCATTACATCGGGTCGGGGCTTGCCATCAAGAACGGCAGCAAAATTGTCCGTCCCACGGTCATCATTGTTTTGATCCTGCTGACGGTGAAGGTGGGCAGCGAGCTGCTCTTCCCGGATTTCTGGGGGTGAGCGGATGAAAAAGACCATCGGCATTTTAGGCGGCATGGGCCCCATGGCCACGGCGGACCTGTTCCGGAAAATCGTGGCCTGCACCGACGCCGCCGGAGACAACGATCATATCCGGGTTTACATCGACAGCAACGCCTCCATCCCCGACCGCACCGCCGCCATTTTAAGCGGCGGGGAGGACCCGGTTCCCGCCATGGCGGACGCTCTGCGGCACCTGGAGCTCTGCGGGGCGGACTGCCTCGTCATGCCCTGCAACACCGCCCACTATTTCCTCCCCCGGCTGGCCCCCCTGACGAAGCTGCCCTTCCTCAGCATGATCGAGGCGGCGGCGCGGGCCTGCCGGGAGCGCTTCCCCGGGAAGGCGGCGGCCATCCTCGCCACCACCGGCACCCTGGCCGCCGGGCTGTATCAGGACGCCCTGGCGGCGGAGGGGGTGCCCTTCCTGGTCCCGGACGAGGCGGAGCGGGACGCGCTGATGGAGGTCATCTACCAGGGCGTGAAGGCCGGGGCCCCGACGTCCCGGTACCGGGCGGCGTTCCTCTCCGTCACGGAGGCCCTGGCGGCCCGGGGGGCGGAGTGTTTCCTCCCGGCCTGCACGGAGCTGCCCCTGGCGTGCCAGGCGCTGGGGCTGGACCTGCCCTGCGTGGACCCCACGGAGGAGCTGGCGAAAGCCGCCATCCGTTTCTGCGGCTATTCCGTACGAGGAGAATGAACAATAGATGCCGGATGTCTGTTCACATAGTCAGACATCCGGCATCTATTCACGATTTTTTCATAGTTTTTTCATAATCTTTCCACAATCTTTTCATTTCCTCTTTACATGGCTCCGGCAATTTGGTATAATGTGGCTAATTTGGAAAGGCTTCCGGGCGGGGCATTTGTCCAAAACACAGACGCTTCGCCGGCGGGTCCCAAAGATTCTATTTTATGAGGTGAGTGTATGAAGAAGAAAAACAACCTGCCTGTGCGGATACTGATTGCGCTTGTCGCCGGTATCGCGGTGGGTCTGGTCTGCTACTTCGCCGGGCTGGCGGACTTTACCGCGACGTATTTGAAGCCCTTCGGCGACATCTTCGTGAACCTTTTGAAGTTCATCGTGGTGCCCGTGGTGCTGCTGAGCATGATCGACGGCATCCTCTCCATGGGCGACATGAAGCAGGTGGGCTCCGTAGGCGTGAAGACGGTGGCCTACTTCCTCTGCACCACCGCCATCGCCTGCGTCATCGGCCTGGTGTTCGCCAACATCTTCATGGGCGCGGGGATGTTTCCGGACCTCTCTGCGGAGCTGGGCGCGGCGGAGTATGAGCCCAAGGCGTTCAACGGCTTCATGTCCGTGCTGGTAGACATCTTCCCCAGCAACATGTGGGGCGCGTTTGTCAACGCCAACATGCTCCAGGTCATTGTGGTCTCCCTGTTCTTCGGCGGAGCCATTATGATGGCGGGAGAGAAGGGCAAGCTCTGCCGGGACATCGTGAGCTCCTTCTACGCCGTGATTGAGCGGCTGATGGAGTTCATCATCTCCCTGTCCCCCATCGGCGTGTTCACCTACATGGCGTGGGTCACCGCCACCCAGGGCGCGGCCATCCTGGGTTCGCTGTTCCTGGTTATCCTCTGCGCCTACATCGGCTACGCGGTTCACGCCGTCCTGGTCTACTCCCTGTCCGCTCAAATCTTTGTGGGGATGAATCCCGTCCGGTTCTTCAAGGGCGCTTTCGCGGCCATGATCTTTGCCTTTACCTCCACCTCCTCCGCCGCCACCCTGCCGGTGTCCAAGGAGTGCGCCCATGAACTGGGCGCGAAGGACGACATCGCCGCCTTTGTCCTGCCCCTGGGCTCCACCATCAACATGGACGGTACGGCCATTTACCAGTGCGTGGCCACGGTGTTCATCGCCTCCTGCGCGGGCATCCACCTGACCATCGGTCAAATGGTCATCGTGGTGCTCACGGCCACTCTGGCCTCCATCGGCACCGCCGGCGTCTCCGGCGCGGGCATGATTATGCTGGCCATGGTGCTGGAGACCCTGGGCATTCCCGTGGCTTACATCGGCCTTATCGTAGCCGTGGACCGGCTTTTCGACATGGGCCGCACCTGCCTGAACGTCACCGGCGACATTGCCTGCTCCCTCTGCGTTTCCAAGTGGCAGAGCAAGAAAAAGTAATACTGTTCAGAGCATAGCTAAAGTGCGGCAATCAAAACGGATTGCCGCACTTTGACTAGTAGTTCACCAAGATAGGAAATAGAAATAGCGAAGAAGCGAGAAATGTGGT
>CAJTVF010000057.1 GCA_910579435.1 uncultured Oscillibacter sp. | reverse complement strand
GCCGGTATCTGCAACTTTGACCGCTTTGCTTAATTTCGCAAGAGGTCTAATGAAAAAACAATATTTGGGGAGGCAAGCATACGCAGACGATCATTCTGTTGTTGAATCCGGGAAAACTTGACAATCCCGATATGGATTTGCGTTATTGCATCCCGGACCGCATTGAGGAAGTATCCGGTTCTGCCATACAGGATAACGGGTACAGCTTTATCGACACGGAGGACGGGCAGCCGGGGCCCTTGATGGGAATTTGGCTCAAAACAGAGGACGCGGGCAAACACTGGCCCATGCTCAGCAAGCTGTTTCGGGATGAAACGTTCCTGGGAAATGATCTGTCCGCGTCGGTCCAAATCTATATCTCCGAGAACGATACCGGCGACCTGGAGCATTGTACACGGGTTTTTCCATAGAATCATCTCTTCTTGCGGAGCTGTGGCCCCATAGGGGAAACGGCTCTGTTCGGCCGTTTTGGCCCGGCTCCCGCGAGGACGCCCGAACCGGTCCGCCGTCCCCTAAAAGCCGGACCCCGCTTTCCAGTCATTTTGCAAAAATCCAGGGGAAACCGATTGACGGCTTCCCTCCCTTATGTTAAACTAAAGACAATGTGTCAATGGCAGGACACGGGCTCTAACATCACAACCATGACATGATCGGGAAAGAAGGAAGCATATGTACAAGATCGTCAGAAAAGAGGCTCTGCGCCCCACCGTCACCCTGTACGAGATTGAGGCCCCGCTGATCGCCAAGAAGGCCCAGCCCGGCCAGTTCATCATCCTCCGGGTGGACGAAAAGGGCGAGCGCATCCCCATTACCATCAACGCCTACGACCCGGAAAAGGGCACCGTCACCATCATCGTCCAGACCGTGGGCGCCACCACGGAGAAGCTCAGCCGCCTCAGCGAGGGCGACTGCCTCCAGGACTTCGTGGGCCCCCTGGGCAAGGCCACCGAGACCGAGGGCAAGAAAAAGGTCTGCGTGGTCGGCGGCGGCGTGGGCTGCGCCATCGCCTACCCGGTACTGAAAAAGTTCCACGACGACGGGGCCGAGGTCCACGCCGTGGTGGGCTTCCGCACCGAGGACCTGGTGATTCTCGAGGACGAGTTCAAGAAGTCCTCCGACAAGCTCATCGTCTGCACCGACGACGGAAGCTATGGCCGCAAGGGCCTGGTCACCGAGGCTTTGAAGGAGCTCATTGAAGAAGGGAACCAGTACGACGAGGTCTTCGCCATCGGCCCCATGGTCATGATGAAGTTCGTCTCCAAGACCACGGAGCCCTACGGCGTCCCCACCACCGTCTCCATGAGCCCCATCATGATCGACGGAACCGGCATGTGCGGCGGCTGCCGCCTGAGCGTGGGCGGCGAGATGAAGTTCGCCTGCGTGGACGGCCCGGACTTCGACGGCCACAAGGTGGATTGGGATCTGGCCGTGAAGCGGAACCAGATGTATATGGAATTCGAGAAGCACAAGCACGAGGAGACCTGCAACCTCTTTAAGAAGGAGGCCGAATAATCATGGCCAATATGTCTTTACAGAAAAACCCCATGCCCTCCCAGGACCCCAACGTCCGGAATAAGAACTTCCAGGAGGTGGCCCTGGGCTACACCGAGGAACAGGCTCTGGACGAGGCCCAGCGCTGCTTAAACTGCAAGAACCGCGCCTGCATGCAGGGCTGCCCCGTCATGGTACATATCCCTGAGTTCATCGCAGAGGTCGCCAAGGGCGACTTTGAGGCGGCGTACCAGATCATTTCCAACACCTCCGCCCTGCCCGCCGTCTGCGGCCGGGTGTGCCCCCAGGAGACCCAGTGCGAGATGTACTGCGTCCGGGGCAAGAAGGGCGATCCCGTGGGCATCGGCCGTCTGGAGCGGTTCGTGGCCGACTGGCACAACGCCCACTGCACCGAGGCTCCGGAAAAGCCCGCTTCCAACGGCCACCGTGTCGCCGTGGTGGGCTCCGGCCCCGCGGGCCTGACCTGCGCGGGAGACCTGGCCCGGAAGGGCTATGACGTCACCGTGTTCGAGGCCCTCCATCTGGCGGGCGGCGTGCTGGTGTACGGCATCCCCGAGTTCCGTCTGCCCAAGGCCATCGTCCAGAAGGAAGTGGACGGATTGAAGGCCATGGGCGTGACCATCGCCACGGATACGGTTATCGGCCGGACCATCTCCATCGACGAGCTGATGGAGGAGCAGGGCTTCGAGGCCGTGTTCATCGGCTCCGGCGCTGGGCTGCCCATGTTCATGGACATCCCCGGCGTGAACTACCGGGGCGTCTACTCCGCCAACGAGTTCCTCACCCGCATCAACCTCATGAAGGCGTACCTGCCCGACTCGGACACCCCCATCCAGCGGCCCAAGAAGGTGGCCGTGGTGGGCGGCGGCAACGTGGCCATGGACGCGGCCCGCTGCGCCAAGCGCCTAGGGGCCGAGGTGTACATTGTCTACCGCCGGGGCATGGAAGAGCTCCCCGCCCGTAAGGAAGAGGTGGAGCACGCCGAGGAGGAGGGCATCATCTTCAAGACCCTCTGCAACCCGGTGGAGATCTTCGCCGACGAAAACGATGACGTGAACAAAATCCGCTGCATCCGCATGGAGCTGGGTGAGCCTGACGCCTCCGGGCGGCGGCGGCCCATCGAGGTCCCCGGCAGCGAGTTCGACCTGGACGTGGACTGCGTGATTATGTCTCTTGGCACCAGCCCCAACCCCCTGATCAAGTCCACCACCAAGGGCCTGGAAATCAACCGCAAGGGCGGCATCGTGGTCAACGAGGACGGCCTGACCTCCCGGGAGAAGGTCTACGCCGGCGGCGACGCGGTGACCGGCGCGGCTACGGTCATTCTGGCCATGGGCGCGGGCAAAACCGCCGCCAAGGCCATCGACGAGGCCCTGAGCAAGTAACATGAACAAGAACGCCGGAAGAGCAGTCGCTCTGGCGTTGGCGCTGTGCCTCCTGTTCGCCGCCTGCGGCGGGCAGGGGGCCTTGCCGTCCGAAGCCGCCTCTTCCCGGGAGACGGAAGTCCCGGCCCGGACTGCGGAAACCGTTCCGTCCACTGAATCCCTCCCCGCGCCGCTGGAGGCGTCTCCCGGGGAGGAGGAAGCCTCGCCGCCGGAAATGGAGGCTTCGGCTTTTAACGGGGAGGAAGTCCCAGCAGCCTCAACAAGGCCCGAGAGCGGGGCGCTAGCCGAAGACATTGCTCCTGCGCTGGAGGGTCTGGAGAAAGTGGACTGGCAGATTGTCAGCATCGACCTGGATTCTTTTGGCCTTACCACAAGATCCGATGATGAACGGTTCATGGACATTATGGGACACACGGACACGGTTCCCCTGGACCAGCTCATCGTCTTCGACCTGTGGGGCGACGCGCTGACGGAAGGGTCCAGCGAGGAGCTGCGAAGCCGCTTCCTGGAAGCGCCGGATACGGTGCTGGCCTATCTCGTGCTGATGGGGGACCAGCGGGTGGACTATTGGGACCAGCCGCTGGCGGCGGACAAAATCTGCATGAGCATCGCCACCGCCGACGCCGCCTGGCACGGCGGCTCGGAGGAGTTTGCCCAGACCTTGGCCGCCTGCCGGGAACGCTATTCCTCCGGCCGCGTCGCGGAGCTGCTGGACGTGCTGGAGCGGGAGCACGCCGCCTCTATGGAGCGGAACCACGGACAGAGCCAATGAACAGCGCCCCGGGGAGGGAGGTCCTCTCCGGGGCGCTGCTTGCGTATCTCTTCCGAATCTAATGTCCCTTCCGCTTCTCCCGTCGTTTCTCCCGGCGGAGGGTAAACTTCCGCTCCTCCTCCGCCTCCCGCTCCTGGCGGCTTTGGCGGGTCCGGGCGGCTTTACCCTCCTCCCGCTGGAGGGCCAGGGCCTGTTGGGCCTTGGTGCCCATGGCGGCGGGCCGAACGGCCCTCCGGGCCTCCCGGCGGGCGCGCTTGGGGCTGACCTTCCTCTCGAAGGGGGCCTTGGCGGCGACGGGAGGGCTGAAGCGCAGGCTCCGCCAGTTCTCCAGCAAAAAGGCGTAGACCTCCTGGTCCCCCGGCTCGGCCCCGAAGGGGAGCTTGCAGACCTCGTAGGTTCCGCCGCCGCCCCGCTCATAGAGCAGGACCCAGAAGGGGTCCTCAAAGCGGACGGTCAAATTTGCGTATCCGGTTTCCATACGCGGTTCCTCCTTTTCGTGTCTCTCACGGAGAACGGACAACCAAAGGAGGCAGGTTACTGGTACTCCCCGGAGGGGGTACGCCCGGACTACCGACCGGGCCGTGTTTTTATCTCCGCAGGTTTATTGTAGCGGAAAGGTACGCAAAATGCAAGGGAGCTTGTACTCGCCCTTCGGGCGGGGGCGCAGCTTCTTTCAACTCTGTAAGATTTGAGAAAGAATCTGGACAGATTCCTATGGTAGAGTATCTACAGTAAAAGCCCCATGGCTTGAAAACACTTTACCTTGGAGGTATCAGGATATGATAATCTTAGAGACAAAGGCCCTGCACAAGCACTACGGCTCCGGCGAGACGGAGGTCCGCGCCCTGGACGGCGTGGACCTGACGGTGGAAAAGGGCGAATTCGCCGCCGTGGTCGGCACCTCCGGCTCCGGCAAGTCCACCCTCCTCCACATGCTGGGCGGCCTGGACCGCCCCACCTCCGGCTCCGTCACCGTGGACGGAAAGGACATCTTCTCCTTAAAGGACGAGGCTCTCACCATCTTCCGCCGCCGGAAAATCGGCTTCGTCTTCCAGAACTACAACCTGGTCCCCGTCCTCAGCGTCTATGAGAACATCGTCCTCCCGATTCAACTGGACGGCCAGAAGCCCGACGCCGCCTATGTGGACCAGATTATCGAGACCCTGGGCCTGGAGAAGAAGCTCCGGAACCTTCCCAACAACCTCTCCGGCGGCCAGCAGCAGCGGGTGGCCATCGCCCGGGCCTTAGCCGCCAAGCCCGCCATTATCCTGGCCGACGAGCCCACGGGCAACCTGGACTCCAAAACCAGCCAGGACGTCATGGCCCTGCTGAAAATCACCAGCGAGAAGTTCGCCCAGACCATCGTCATGATTACCCACAACGAGGAGATCGCCCAAATGGCGGACCGCATCATCCGCATCGAGGACGGGAAAATCCGCTCCTCCCGGACCACCGGGGAGGAGGCGTGACCATGATTCGAGTCGCCAATAGGGGCTGCGTCCGCCGCCTGGGCTTCCGCTCCATGCGGGCCGCCCGGACCCGCAACATCGTGGCGGTGCTGGCCATCGCCCTGACAACTGTGCTGTTCACCTCCCTCTTCACCATTGCTTCCTCCATCAACTACTCCTTCCAGCAGGAGAATTTCCGCCAGGCGGGGGGCGACTTCCACGGCACCATCAAGGAGCTCACCTGGGAGCAGGTGGAGGAAATGCGGACGGACCCCCTGATTCAAGAGGACTTCGCCCGGATGTTCGTGGGCATGCCTGCGGACCCGCCCTTCAACAAATCCCATGTGGAGGTCTCCTACCTGGAGCCCGCCGCCGCGCCCCACTCCTTCTGCACCCCCGTGGAAGGTACCCTCCCCCGGGAGGGCACCGACGAGGCCGCCACGGACACCCGTGTTCTGGCCCTTCTGGGGGTGGAGCCGAAGGTGGGCGCGAAATTCACATTCTCCTTCTACCTTGACGAAAACACCCCCAGCCGGAAGCTGGTTACCCGGACCTTTACCCTCTCGGGGTGGTGGGAGTACGACAGCGCCCTGGTGGCCAGCCACGTGCTCCTGCCCCGCTCCGCCGCCGAGGAGCTCTGCGCCCAGAGCAGCGGGGACCCCTACTCCATGACCGGAGTATGGACCCTGAACATGATGTTCCAAAACGACCTTCATATCGAGGAGAACGTCCTTCAGATCCTGGAGAACCACGGCTATCAGCACGAGGACGCCCAGGCGGAGAACTATCTGAAAATCGGCGTCAACTGGGGCTATTCCGGGGCGCAGCTCTCCAACAGCTTTGACGTTACGACGCTGATCGCCATTGCGGTTTTGCTGCTGCTGATTATCTTCACCGGCTACCTGATTATCTACAACGTCTTCCAAATTTCCGTCACCAACGATATCCGGTTCTACGGCCTGCTGAAAACCATCGGCACCACCGGGAAGCAGCTGAAGCGCATCGTCCGCCAGCAGGCCCTTCTTTTGAGCCTCATCGGCATCCCCATCGGCCTTCTGATGGGCTTTGTCATCGGCAACAAGCTCACCCCGGTCATCATGGCCCAGCTGAGTTATAAAAACGCCTTCGTCTCCTTCAACCCCCTGATTTTCATTGGAGCGGCGCTGTTCGCCCTGCTGACCGTGTTCCTCTCCTGCGCCCGTCCGGGCCGCATGGCGGCGAAGGTCTCCCCGGTGGAGGCCGTGCGCTACACCGAGGGCGGCGGGCCGAAAAAGGCGGGGAAGCGGGAGAAGGTCCGCAAAGCCCAGAGCGGCGCATCCCTTCCGGGCATGGCCTGGGCCAACCTGGGCCGGAGCCGGGGGAAAACCGTGGTGACGGTCATTTCCCTGACGTTGGCGGTGGTGCTGGCCACGATTACCTACACGTTCTCCACCGGCTTCGACATGAACAAGTACCTGGCCCATATGGCCGACGTGGACTTTATCCTGGGGGACGCGGCCTACTTTCAGACCAGCGGCGGCTTCCGCACCGCCGATCAGGCGGTGCCGGAGAGCATCATCTCCGACGTGAGCGCCCGGAGCGGCGTGGAGGAGAGCGGACGGGTCTACGGCGGCGTCTCCGCCATAAAGCAGTTTGTCACCGAGGACTGGCTCCGGATGGGCTATGGAACGTATAATACCCCGGAGGTTGTGGATGAAATCATCGCGAGAACTACCCGGCTGCCCAGCGGGCTTCTGGAGGCCGGCGTGCAGATGTACGGCATGGAGGACTTCCCCCTGAGCCTGCTGAACGTGCTGGAGGGAGACCTGGCCCCCCTGTCGGACCCCAGCCAAAAGGCTATTGCCGCCGTGTACCTGTCTGACGACTACAACTCCACCCAATGGGGCAGCAACTGGGCCAAGCTGGGAGATACTGTGACCATCCGCCATATCACAGAGATGGAGTATTTCTACCGGGACACCGGGGAAATCATTGAGGACGTGGACGCCGCTATCGAGGGCGGCCGCCCCTGGGGGGAGCGGGCCAAGGTCTACGAGGACATCGACTACACCGTCTGCGCCCTGGTGCGGATTCCCAACTCCATCTCCTACCGCTACCGGGTTCTGGGGTGCGATGAGTTCATCTTAGGGGCGGAGCGGTTCAAGCAGGACACCGGCACCGGCAGCGTCATGACCTATCTCTTCAACACCACGGACGAGGCGGAGGCGGGCATGGAAGCCTTCCTGGCGGAGTACACGGAGAGCGTCCAGCCCCTCTACGACTACGAGAGCCGGGCCACGTATGTCGCCGAGTTCGAGGGCTTCCGGAGCATGTTCCTGACCATGGGCGGGGCGCTGAGCTTCATCATCGGGCTGGTGGGCGTGCTGAACTTCGTCAACGCGGTGCTGACGGGCATCCTGACCCGGAAACGGGAGCTGGCGGTGCTCCAGTCCGTGGGCATGACGGGAAAGCAGCTGAAAACCATGCTGGTGTTCGAGGGCCTTTATTACACGCTCCTGGCCCTGGCGGTGTCTCTGGTGATGACGGTATGCCTGGGCCCCCTGGTGGGCAGTGCTGTGGGAGACGTCTTCTGGTTCTTCACCTACCGCCTGACGGTGGCCCCCATTGTGATGATCCTGCCCGTTTTCCTGGCCCTGGGGGTGCTGGTTCCCCTATGGACCTATCGGGCTGTGTCGAAGCGGACCATCGTGGAGCGTCTGCGGGAGGCGGAAGGATAAAGGTCCTTTGGCTATGCGAGCGGGCAGCCTCCGTAAGGAAGCTGCCCGCCTGATTTTTCCAGGCTTGCGGACCGGCTGGCAAGGTCCCGCAGAAGCGCGGCGAAAATTTTTCGCCGCGCTGATATTTTACAAGCCATTCGACCGAAAAGCTGATATAATGAGCTTGTCGGAAGGAGGGGAGCCAGCGTGAAAAACGAACCCGGCACGGCGGTGTACGACCAGGAGCTGCGCCTGGAAGCGTACCGGTTCCGCCGCTCCTTCCCCAAGCATTTCCACGAGTATTACGTTGTCGGCTATATCGAGGACGGGCAGGGGGCCCTGATTTGTAAAGACGTGGAATACGCCCTGAAAAAGGGGGATATCGTCATTTACAACCCCGGCGATATCCACTCCTGCGCGGAGAGCGGCGCGGCCCTGGACTATTGGGGCTTCCACATCCCCAGGGAGACCATGCTGGACCTGACCGAAGAGCTGGCGGGGCAAAGGGTCCTGCCGGTTTTCTCCCGGAACGTGATTTCCGACCAGGAGGCCGCCTGGGACTTCCGGGCGCTTCACCAGCAGATCATGCGCGGGTCCCGGGAGTTTGACAGGGAGGAGCGCTTGCTGCTCCTGCTCTCCCGGCTGCTGCGGCTCTGCGGCCAGCCCTTCGAGGCGCTTCCCGCCGCCGGGAGGGAGGCGGTGGAGCGGGCCTGCGCCTTTATGGAGCGGCACTGCGGCGAGCGGATTACCCTGGAGCGCATCGCCGGGGAAGCGGGGCTGAGCAAGTCGGCCCTGCTTCGGGCCTTTGCCCGGGAAAAGGGCGTCACGCCCTATCACTACCTGGAGAGCGTGCGGATCGGCGAGGCAAAGAAGCTGCTGGAGCAGGGCGTTTCCCCCGCCGAGACGGCCCTGCGGACCGGCTTTTCCGACCAGAGCCACTTCACCAACTATTTCAGCCGTTTCATCGGCCTGTCCCCCGGGGCCTACCGGGAGATTTTCACAGAGAAGGAGAGACTGTCCCATGGGAAATGAACAAGCCAGAGGCCATGCCGCCGCCCTCTTCACCATCGCCGTCTGGGGAACCACCTTCATCTCCACCAAGGTGCTGCTGCGGGGCTTCCAGCCGGTGGAGATCCTGTTCATCCGCTTCACGCTGGGCCTGCTGGCCCTGTGCACCGCCTGTCCCCGGCGGATGAGGGGCGTGACGAAGCAGCAGGAGCTCATTTTCGCCGGGGCGGGCCTGTGCGGCGTGTGCCTGTACTACTTATTGGAGAACATCGCCCTGACCTATACCCTGGCGTCCAACGTGGGGGTCATCCTGTCGGTCATCCCCTTCTTCACGGCGGTGCTGTCCCACCTGTTTTTGAAGGAGGAGCGGCCCGGCGGCGGCTTCTACCTGGGCTTTGTGGTGGCCATGGCGGGAATCTCCCTCATCAGCTTCAGCGGCTCCCAGCTGGAGCTGAATCCGGCGGGGGACCTGCTGTCCCTGCTGGCGGCGGTGGTCTGGGCCTGTTACGTGATCTTGACCCGGAAGATCAGCGCCTGGGGCTGGAACACCATCATGACCACCCGGCGGACCTTCTGCTGGGGGATTTTGTGGATGGTCCCGGCGCTGTTTTTCTTCGACTGCCGCCTGGGGCTGGAGCGGTTCGCGAACCCGGTGTACCTGGGGAATCTGGTCTTTCTGGGCTTCGGCGCGTCGGCGGTGTGCTTTGTCACCTGGAATCTGGCGGTGAAGCTGCTGGGACCGGTGAAGACCAGCGTGTATACCTATCTGGCCCCCGTTATTACCGTGGCGGCCTCCGTGCTGATTCTCCACGAGCCCATCACGCCTCTGGCGGCCCTGGGCGCCGTGCTGACGCTGGCGGGACTGCTGCTGTCCCAGGGGAAGAGCCTTTTGAAAAAGGAAGCGGCGGAATGAGGCCGGCAATGGAGAGCGGTGCGGCGGTTTCCGACGATGGAGAACATGTGGGAGGTTCCGGGGGAGGGCCCTCCGGTATTGCGGCCTTGCCGTCTGCGGGGCCGGAAAACAGGCTGACGGGCAGTTTGCCACTTCCCCGGCAGAAAACAAGCGGCGGCCCCGGTATTCGGGGCCGCCGCTTGTTTAATGACAGAGAAAACCATGGGGAGTAGAAGCGCCTCAGCCGTTCTTTTTCCGGGCGGAGGTGCGGCCCTCGGGCTGGATCTCCCCGGCGGCCAGCAGAGCCCGCTTGGTCAGGGTCGGCCCTACCAGCTCATAGACCAGGACGGAGAAGAGCACCACATTCCGCACCACCGCGCCGTCCGCCAGGGCTTGGGCGGTGATGGCCATGCCCAGCGCCACGCCGGCCTGGGGCAGCAGGGTGACGCCCAGGTATTTCTGGATTTTCTCGCCGCAGCCGCTGAGGGCGCAGCTGCCGTAAGCCCCTGCGTATTTGCCCAGAGAGCGGACGACGATGTAAATGACGCCGATGAGCAGCACGGAGGGATTCCGAAGGACCGACAGGTCCAGCTCCGCGCCGGAGAGAACGAAGAACAGCACAAACAGCGGCGCCGTCCAGCCGTCCACCCGGGCCATCAGCTCCTCGGAGAAGTCGCAGATGTTGCAGAACAGCGTCCCGGTCATCATGCACACCAGGAGCAGGGAAAAGCCGCAGTGGACGCCGCCCACCTCGAACTCCTTCATGGACAATCCCGCCGTCAGCAGGACGAAGCCGATGGAAATGGACAGGCGCTTGCTCCGGGAGTGGAAGAACTGCTCCACCCAGTAGAGGGCCACTCCGGCCGCCGCGCCCAGGCCCAAAGAGAGGATGATTTCCACCACGGGCTCCACCAGCACCGTCATCACGCTGACGGCTCCGCTCTCCAGAGCCACGGCCACGCCGAAGGAGGCGGAAAAGAGGACCAGGCCCACCGCGTCGTCAATGGCCACCACCATCAGAAGCAGCCGGGTCAGGGGGCCGTCGGCCTTGTACTGCCGGACCACCATCAGCGTGGCGGCGGGGGCCGTGGCGGCGGCGATGGAGCCCAGGGTAATGGCGGAGGAAATGGAGATGATCTCCGGCCGGACCAGGTGCAGGAGGATCAGGACCAGGTCAACCAGCACCGTGGCAATCACCGCCTGGAAAATGCCCACCACGATCGCCTGCCGGCCCATGGTTTTCAGCTGGCTGACCCGGAACTCGTTGCCGATGGTAAAGGCGATGAAGCCCAGCGCCACCTGGGAGAGAATATTCAGGCGTTCCACCGCCTCCATGGAGGAGAAGCCCAGGCCGCTGATTTGCAGCGCTCCCAGGCAGAAGGGGCCCAGCAGCAGTCCCGTGATCAGATAGGCGGTGACGGCGGGCAGCTTCAGCCGTTTGGCCGCCCGGGACAGCAGCAGCCCCCCGATCAGGGCGGCGGAAAGACTGACGAGAATTTCCATAGCTTGTTACCTCGATTCGGATTCCCAATTTCACATGTTCATATGATGAAGTAAGATACCATTCCCCCCGCCAATCGTCAAGCGCCAGAGCCGACAAAAATCAGAGGGAAAACGCTCCGATTTTATTTGAATTTCACCCTGGTGCGGCGGCCGCCCGGCGGGGCCCCCGCAAGGACCGCCTTGACAGCGGCGGAAGGAGGGGTATAATGGGAAAAAAGCCCCTTGCGGGGCGCGTAAAAGAACGCGACAGGAGGCTGTTATGAAGCTCGCCATCAAGACCTGCACCTTGGATATGTCCTATGAGGACATGCTGGATTTCTGCGCCGCCCAGGGGATTTCCAGCCTGGAGATCGGCACGGGCAACTGGTCCTCTGCGCCCCACATCGACCTGGATGAAATGCTTTCCTCTGAAACCGCCCGGACCCGCTGGCGGGACGGACAGCGGCGGCGGGGACTGGAGCTCTGCGCCCTGAACTGCTCCGGGAATCCCCTGGCCTATGAGCGGGACATGGAGGTGACGGAGAAAACCTTCCGCCTGGCGTCCCTGCTGGGAGTGAAGAAAATCGTTATGATGAGCGGCCTCCCCGCCGGGTGTCCCGGGGACCGGACGCCGGTGTGGATTACCACCTCCTGGCCGCCGGAGACCCAGGACATCCTGGACTACCAGTGGAACGAGGCGGCGATTCCCGCTTGGCGGGAGATCGTCCGGAAGGCCGGGGACTGCGGCGTGGAGCAGATTGCCCTGGAGAACCACGGGATGCAGCTGGTGTACAATCCTGAGACGCTGCTGCGCCTCCGGGAGGCGGCGGGGCCTATGGTGGGCATGAACCTGGACCCCTCCCACCTGTTCTGGATGGGCGGGGACCCCATTGAGGCCGCCCGGGTCCTGGGAGAGGCGGGGGCCCTGTACCATATCCACGGCAAGGACTCCCGCCGGGAGCGGGGCCTGTGGGGCCCCAACGGGATGCTGGACACCAAGCCCATCGACGCCTTCCGCCGCCGGAGCTGGAACTATGTGGCGGTAGGCGCGGGCCACGGCGTCCAGTGGTGGCAGGAGTTCTTCTCCGCCGCCCGCATGGCCGGGTACGACGATGTTGTCTCGCTGGAAATGGAGGACCTGACCCTGCCCATGCTGGAGGGCCACCTGGCCTCCCTCCGCACGCTGAAGGAGGCGCTGGTGCTGTAAGGAAACAGGCCGGCCGCTGAGCGGCGGAAGCGGCGATACCCGGGCGCGGAACGACGAAAAAGGACGGCGGTAACGCCGTCCTTTCCGTTTATGTTCCGTTCCGCGTCACCCGGGAAGACGCTGGTAAAGCTCCATTTCCCGGCGGAGCCGGTCCGCCAGCTCCGGGGAGAAGCTCCCCGGCAGGGCCCGCCACCGCCAGTTCCCCCCCAGGGTGGAGGGGGTGTTCATCCGGCCCTCGCTGCCCAGGCCCAGCAGGTCCTGAAACTGCATTACGGCCAGGTCCGCCACGGAGGCCCAGGCGGAGCGCATCATGCCCCAGTGGTAGCCCTCCTGCTCGTTGAGCCGGAAGTAGGCTTTTGCCAGGGCCGCGTCCTCCGCCGGGGCGGAGGCCATCCAGCCCCGGATGGTGTCGTTGTCGTGGGTGCCGGTGTAGGCCACGCAGTGGGGCGTGTAGCAGTGGGGAAGGTAGCCTCCGCCGGTGTCCCGGCTGTCAAAGGCGAACTCCAGCACCTTCATGCCGGGGTAGCCCGTCTCCGCCAGCAGCCGGCGGACGGAGCTGGTGAGGAAGCCCAGGTCCTCGGCAATGATGTCCCGGGGGCCCAGGGCCGCCTCTACGGCCCGGAAGAAGCCGATGCCGGGGCCGGGACGCCAATGGCCGTTCCGGGCGGTGCTGTCCCCGGCGGGGATGGCATAGTACTCGTCAAAGCCCCGGAAGTGATCGATCCGCAGGGTGTCGTAAAGCTGGAACTGGGCGGCGATGCGGCGGATCCACCACTGATAGCCGTCGGCCTTCATGCGCTCCCAGTCAAAGAGGGGGTTTCCCCAGAGCTGGCCGTCGGCGGCAAAGCCGTCCGGCGGGCAGCCCGCCACTTCCGTGGGCCGTCCGTCCGCGTCCAGCTGGAACTGCTCGGGATTGGCCCAGACGTCGGCGCTGTCGACGGAGACGTAGATGGGCAGGTCCCCGATGATGGAGACGCCTTTTTCGTTGGCGTAGTCCTTCAGGCTCCACCACTGGCAGAAAAAGAGGAGCTGCACCCGGGTCCAGAAGTCGATTTCTCCGGCCAGCTCCTTCCGGGCCCTCTCCAGGGCGGCGGGGCGGCGAAGGCGCAGCTCCTCCGGCCACTCCAGCCAGGGAGCTCCGTCATACCGGTCCTTCAGGGCCATGAACAGGGCATAGTCCTCCAGCCAGTCCGCCTGCCAAAGGACGCCCCGCAGCTCGAACAGGTCTCCCCGCTTCAGGCGGGAGCAGGCCAGGCGCAGGACCGCGAGGCGGTTTCGGTAGAGGGCCTCATAATCCACCCGCTCCGGGTCGCTTCCCCAGTCCAGGGACTGGTATTCCTCCGGCTCCAGGAACCCCCATTCGGCCAAGGTATCCAGGTCGATGAAATAGGGATTTCCGGCGAAGGAGGAGAAGGACTGGTAGGGGGAGTCCCCGTAGCTTGTGGGACCCACCGGCAGAATCTGCCAGCAGGACTGTCCGCCCCGGACCAGGAAGTCCACAAACTCCCGGGCGGCGGCTCCCAGCGTCCCGATTCCATGGGGGGAGGGCAGGGAGGAAATGGGCATCAGGATCCCGGCTTTTCTCACATGGGTAGCCCCTTTCTTGATAAAGTCAAAACGGTCACGCGCCCCCGTTCAGCCTGGCGACGCTCTCGCCGGGAATGAGCTGGAAGGGGACCACCTCGTGGACGGGACAGTTTTTCCGCTCGATGTTGCGCAGAAGCACGTCCACGCCCCGCTCCGCCAGCCGCTGGGTGTCCTGGCGGACGGTGGAGAGCCGGGGAACGGAGTAGCTGGCCATGGGGATGCCGTCGTAGCCCACCACGGAGATGTCCTCCGGCACCCGTTTGCCCCGGTCCCGCAGGGCCCGGACGGCCCCGATGGCCATGACGTCGCTCATGGCGAAGATGGCGGTCAGGTCCGGGCGGCGGTCCAGCAGACGCTCCGTGGCGGCGTAGGCGTCGGCCATGGAGTAGCGGCAGGGCTCGCACTGGCGCTCCGGGTCGAAGGGCAGGCCCAGGCGCTGAAAGGCCCGGCGGCAGCCCTCCAGGCGGCGGTAGCTGATTTGGGAGCAGGACCAGTTGCCGCCCAACAGGCAGATGCGGCGGTGGCCCTGGCCCGCCAGGAATTCGATGACCTGGGCGGCGGCCTCGCCGTCGTCGGTGGTCAGGGAGGAGAGATTGTCGAAGTGCAGGTCCTTGGCCGTGTTGGTCAGCAGCACGCAGGGGACGGTGATGGGCTGGAACCGGGCCCGGAAAAGCTCCAGGTCCCCGCCCAGGAAGAGAATGCCCAGAGGCTTGCGCTCCCGGCAGAGCTGGAGGGCGTAGCCCACCTCGTCGGCGTCCTCGTCCAGGTAGTAGACCACGGCGTCCCGCCCGCTGTCCCGGAGGAGGGCCTGGACCTGCTCCACCAGGTCGGCGAAGAGCATGTTCTGCGTGCCCTTCACCAGGATGGTGATTCCGGTCCCGGCCTGCTGTTTCAGGTGCTTGGCGTTGTTGTTGGGCTGGAAGCCCTGGGCCTCCACCACCGCCATGACCTTCCGCCGGGTCTCGTCGCTGACGTCGGGGTGGTCGTTGAGCACCCGGGACACGGTTGCCACACCGTACCCGGACAGCCGGGCGATGTCCTTGATGGTCATTCCGCGTCCCTCCTTGAATGGTTTTCCACAGGGGGACGCATGGTCCCCCTGTCGTATTTTAGCCCTTTACGGCGCCGGCCGCAACCCCCTTGATGATATATTTCTGGCAGCTGAGGTAGAACACCACGATGGGGATGATGGCCATGACCAGGGAGGCCATGATGGCGCCCATGTCCACCCGGCCGTAGGAGCCCTGCATCCGCTGGATGGTGATGGGGATGGTGCTGAACTTGTTCAGGTCCAGGGTCAGGTAGGGAAGCAGGAAGTCGTTCCAGATCCACATGGTCTCCAGGATGCCCACGGAGATATAGGTGGGCTTCATAATGGGCAGCACCACGGAGAAGAAGGTCCGCAGGGGGGAGCAGCCGTCGATCATGGCGGCCTCCTCAATCTCAATGGGAATGGACTTGACGAAGCCGCAGAACATGAACACCGCCAGCCCCGCGCCAAAGCCCAGGTAAATGATTACCAGGCCCCAGGGCGTACCCAGCCGCAGCCGGTCCGTCACCAGGGAGAGGGTGAACATCACCATCTGGAAGGGCACCACCATGGAGAAGACGCACAGGAGGTACAGGAGCTTCGTGGCCCGGCTCTTCACCCGGGTGATGTACCAGGCGAACATGGAGGTGCAGATCAGGATGACCACCACGGACCCCACGGTCATCACAACGGTCCAGAGGACGGATTCCAGGAAGTTGTACTTCTCCATGGCGTTTGCAAAGTTCTCCAGGGCTACCCAGGTCTTCTCCGAGGGGAGCTTGAAGGGCTCCAGGTTGATGAACGCCTTTTTCTTGAAGGAGTTGATGAGGACAATGAACAGTGGGGCCACGTAGAAAATAGAGATTATGGTGAACAGGATGGTGGCGAACCAGCCGCCTCTCGCTTTGCGTTTCATTACTGCTGCACCTCCTTGGAGCGGGTCATGTTCAGCTGGACGAGGCCCAGGGCCACCACCAGGACGAAGAAGACCACGGCCTTGGCCTGGCCCACGCCCTGGTAGCCCACCCGGCCGTAGAACGTGTTGAAGATGTTCAGCGCCAGCATTTCCGTCTGCTTCATGGGTTCGCCGGCGGTGAGGGACAGGTTTTGGTCGAAGAGCTTGAAGCCGTTGGTCAGGGTCAGGAAGGTGCAGATGGTGATGGAGGGCATCATGTTGGGAATGGTGACGTTCCACAGCCTCTGCCAGCCGTTGGCCCCGTCGATCTC
>CAJTVF010000056.1 GCA_910579435.1 uncultured Oscillibacter sp. | reverse complement strand
TACGAGAAGCGCAACAGGGTAAAAATGGCAACAGAAAAACCCTCAAACCGTTGCGGTTCAAGGGTTTTCCTTGGTGACCCGGCGGGGATTCGAACCCCGGACCCACTGCTTAAAAGGCAGTTGCTCTGCCGACTGAGCTACCGGGTCGTCGTCGGAAGAAATTCCGCTCTGCTCCGTCCCCGCCCTGCGGGGCGAGGACTGCGCCCGCTCCATTCCTTCCTCCTCTCCCCACAAAATCTATCGATTTTGCGGGGGCCCCCATTTTTGCGGGGGGTGAACGCCGCGCACGGTTTCGCTGCGCTTACCTTTGCCCTGCTCCCCTCGTCTCCCGTCCCCCGCAGGGGCGGGGGTTGCTCAAGGGGGAGCCCGCTCCCCCCTTGAAGGAGCGAAGAAATTTTCCGTCCGGCGCAGTTTTCCGCCTCTCGGGGCGGGAAACGCAGCGGTAAGGGAAATTTCTGAGCTGGCAGGGACGGCTGGACTCGAACCAGCGCATGAGGGAGTCAAAGTCCCTTGCCTTACCGCTTGGCTACGTCCCCGTGCCGGAAATAAGCACGGGGACCGGGGAAAAGCCCCGATCCCCTGCTCTTGTGGGGTGGGAGATGGGACTCGAACCCACGACACCCGGAACCACAATCCGGTGCTCTAACCAACTGAGCTACACCCACCACATATCAACTGTCTGGAAGCCGCTGGACGAACGCCCGGGGAAGAGCTTGGCACGCCAGAAGGGACTCGAACCCCTGGCCTACTGCTTAGAAGGCAGTTGCTCTATCCGGCTGAGCTACTGGCGCGAATTTGGATGGAGCAGGTGACGAGAATCGAACTCGCATCCCCAGCTTGGAAGGCTGGTGCCCTGACCATTGTGCTACACCTGCGTAAGTCCTGGCCGCAAGGTTTCGGCCCTCCCTGGAAATCGTCAGCTTGGATATCATACCACGAAAGTTTCCGGCTGTCAAGCGGTCTTGGGAGGTTTTCCCACGAAATTCGGAAAATTTTTTACCGCCTCCCTTCCAAAAAGGCGCCCATCAGCCGCCGTCCCGGGAACCGGTCCCCCAGGCGCTCCGGATGCCACTGGACCGCCCACACCGGCAGCCGCTCATGGCACAGGGCCTCCACCACGCCGTCCCCCGTCCACTGGACGGCCCGGAGGCCGCTTCCCAGCCGGTCCGCCGCCTGGTGGTGGGCGCTGTTCACCGTCATCCGCTCCCCCCAGAGGGGCCGCAGAGGTGAAGGAGCGGTCCTCACGCCATGCAGCCGGTCCCCTTCCTCCCAGGCGCCGTGTCCGGGGACGTCCTGGGCCAGGGTCCCGCCGAAGAAGACGTTGATGGTTTGCAGTCCCCGGCAGACCCCCAGCACCGGCTTTCCTAAGGCAGTGAACTCCTGAAGCAGGCGCAGCTCCGCCTCGTCCCGCTCCGGCTCCAGTCCCCGGGAGGCCGTGTTCTCCTGCCCGTAGCGCCAGGGCTCCAGATCGCCGCCGCCGGGAAGCAGCAGCGCGTCCCACTTCCTCCCCTGCCCGTCGGAGGCGTCTCCGAACACCGCCCGGCCCCCGGCGGACTCCACCCAGCGCCGGTAATTGGCGAACCGCTCCGGGCCGCCCCAGATATACACCGTCTTTTCCATACGCGTCCCTCCCCGCCCTCTCCCTCCAGCCTATGCGGGGGAAGATTTCTATGTTACAGATATTGACTTGAAAGGGAGTTCGTAGTATGATTTCCACAGGCCGTGCAAGGGGTGGAGGCCCCCGCAAATCGCGCGGAATTCCGCCCCGCGGCAAAGAGAACCAAGAATTCAGAATGGGGGATATCCTGCAATGAAACGACTGCTTTCCTTGACGATGACGCTCCTGCTGCTCCTGACCCTGGCCGCCTGCGGCGGCGATTCCGGCTCCGGCGGCGGCTCCAGCAACTCCAGCAGCTCCAGCAGCGCTGGCAACGGGGAGGTCCGGGCGGAGGACGGCTTCGCCGAGGGCCGCATTGGCGACCTGGTACATTCTTACTTTATGGACTTCACCGTAAACAGCGCCTACACCACCGCCGACTACCACGGCCATACCGCTCCGGAGGGCATGAAGGTGCTGGTGGTAAATATGACCGTCAAAAACACCTTCAATGAGAGCCTTCCCATGTACGACGACGACTTCCAGGGCCAGTGGACCGCCAGCTCCGAGACCGAAGAGTTTGCCTGGCCCATTACCGAGGCGGAGGACGGCAGCGATTTGGACGTGGTGTCGGACGAACAGCTTCCCGCCGAGTATGAGCTGGCGGTGAATGAGTCCCGCACCGGCGACCTGGTCTTCGACGTGCCCGCAGGCGAGAAGGACTTCTCCATCTCCCACCTGGAGCTCTTCGACGACGACAGCGAGGGAGACACCTTCTTCGTGTTCTTTACCGCCGAGGAGAAATAAACGTACATAAAAAGCGGAGCGGCGTTGCCGCTCCGCTTTATGTTATCCCAGGCCCCGGGCCAGCAGGAACAGCAGGCAGGTATGGGCGGGATAATAAAGGTAAAAGAACCATTTCCAGCCCCGGCCCTTCTCCCCGTTGTACCGGAGCATCAGCGGCAGGGCCAGGACCATCATCCACTGGACGGGGAACCCGCCGTACAGCGCCTCGGCGCTGAACTGGTAGGCGCAGAAAATCAAATACACCGCCGCCAGGGCTTCCCGGCGGTCCCGGAGGAAATACAGGGCCAGCCCTAAGGCAATGAACTCGAAGCCGAATTCGTTCACCGCCAGATTGGGGACCACGCCGGTGAGCACGTCCCCGCTCAGGCCCCGGGTGAAGGGCAGCAGGGTGGGAAGGAGCCCGTAAAGAACCTGGACCAGGGCAATGGCCCCCAATAGCAGCCCGCCCCGTTTCCGGTCCCGCTGGTACAGCTCCACCGCGCTGATTAAAAGGCCCGTCAGAAACAGGGGCAGGAAAATGTTGTGGTTCCCATAGCCCCCCTCCGGGAGGAACCGGGTATTCAGGAACAGGCCCAGAGCCGTCATGAAAAGGCTCATCAGATAGAGCCGCAAAAGATATCGCTTCCGGCTCCGGGTATGGGCATAGCCCTGGACCATGCAGAAGAGAAACAGGGGATAGGCCCCCCGGCCCAGCCAGCGCAGACACGCCGGAGCCGCCGGAACGTACAGCCCGATATGGTCCAGGGTCATGAGCGCCACCGCCGCCAGCTTCAGGGAAAACGTCGTCATCGCCTCAGCTCCTTATTTCAAAGATGCGGGCGGAACCCCGCTGAAAACAGAACGGGGAAACGGGCCCAAATTCTTCAAAATAAGCCCGAAATTTTCCTGGTTGCTATTTCCAACCAGGCTTGTTATAATGCCCTTATCAAAACAGGCCCCAATAGGGGCCAAACCGTATAGAGAGGAGACGTTTTTATGGATCGCTGCGCGTTGGCGTATCAATATCACAAGGAGGGCTGGAACTGCGCCCAGTCCGTGGCGGCGGCCTGCGCCGGCCTGGCGGGCCGGACCCCGGAGGAGGTCCTGCCCCTGATGGGCGGCTTTGGCGGCGGCATGGGCGGCAGCCACGAGGAGGTCTGCGGCGCCGTCAGCGGCGGCGCTCTGATTTTGAGCCTCTGCTTCCCCTTTGACAAGCAGGGCGACCAGGAGGCTAAGCGGAACATCTACCGCATTACCAAGGAGTACCGCCGCCGCTTTTTCGAGGTCTTCGGCCACACCCGCTGCGGGGACCTCCTCCGGGCCAAGCCCGGCGTGACGGACAAGAACCCCGCCTCCCAGCGCCTGGGCGTCACCGCCCACTGCGACAACATGATCGTCACGGCGGTGGAGCTGCTGGAGGCCCTGATTCAGGAGGAGCGGGAAGGGGGCACGGCATGAGCCATGAGCACAAGAAGCGCCAGTTCAGCAGCCAGTGGGGCTTTGTCCTCTCGGCGGTGGGCTCGGCCGTGGGCATGGCCAACGTGTGGGGCTTCCCCGCCAAGATGGGCAGCAACGGCGGCGGGGCCTTCCTCATCGCCTATCTGATTTTCATCGCCCTCTTCGGCACCGTGGGCCTGGCGGCGGAATACGCCGTGGGCCGCCGGGCCCGGACGGGGACCCTGGGGGCCTATGAAATGGCCTGGGGCACCCGGAAGAAGGAGCTGGGCAGGGCGGGGGGCCTTTTGGGCTGGCTTCCCCTGGCGGGGTCCATGTGCATCGCCATCGGCTACGCGGTGATTATCTCCTATGTGCTGAAGGCTTTCGCCGGCTCCCTCACCGGGGAGCTGATGACGGCGGACACCGCCGCCTGGTTTGAGAGCTTTTCCCTGGCGGACTATTCCGTCATTCCCTTCCACGCCATCGTGGTGGTGGGCACGCTGCTGACGCTGCTGCTGGGGGCTAAGAGCATCGAGAAGAGCAACAAGGTCATGATGCCCCTGTTTTTCCTGATCTTCCTGGTTCTGGCGGTGCGGGTGGCCTTCCTCCCCGGCGCGGCGGAGGGCTACCGCTATATGTTCTCCCCCCGGTGGGAGGAGCTGCTGGACCCTATGGTGTGGATCTGGGCCATGGGACAGGCCTTCTTCTCCCTGTCCATCACCGGCAGCGGCATGATCGTCTACGGGGCCTATCTGGACACGGCGGAGGACGTGGCGAAGCTGGCCAAGCGGACGGCCCTCTTCGACACCATCGCCGCCCTGGTGGCCGCCCTGGTGATGATTCCCGCCTGCTTTGCCTACGGGCTGGACATCGGGGCCGGGCCCTCCCTGCTCTTCGTTACCCTGCCCCGGATTTTGCAGGACATCCCCCTGGGGCGGCTGTTCGCGGTGATTTTGTACGTGGCCATGATCTTCGCCGGAGTCAGCTCCTTGCAGAACATGTTTGAGGCGGTGGGGGAATCCCTGCTTCACAAGTTCCCCCGGCTGAGCCGGAAGGCCATGCTGGTTCTGCTCTGCGTCGTGTGCCTGGGAATCGGGCTGCACATGGAGCCCATCTTCAAGTGGGGCCCCTGGATGGACATTGTATCCATCTATATCATCCCCATCGGGGCCACGCTGGGCGCGGTGAGCTGGTTCTGGGTCATGCGCCGGGAGGATTTGCTGGACGAGGTGGACAAGGGCGCGGAGAAGGCCCCGGGGGCCTGGTGGTACAACATCGGGCGGTATGTGTACGTCCCCTGCGCCGTCATCCTGTGCCTGGTGGCGCTTTGCATGAAGGTGGCGTTCTGACGGTTCCCTTGAAAACGAAACGCCGGCAAGCGAAAGCCGGCGCGCACGGTTTGTTTTGTCCGGATATTTAGAATCAAAGCGGCGGCGAGGCTATCCCTCGCCGCCGCTTTTATGGTTCTATTTGCCTTACAGCAAGCCCTGAATCAGGATAATCAGCACCAGCACCGGCAGGACAAACTGGAAGTAGGGCCACAGCCACCGGGGCATTTTGATGCCTTCTCCGGTATTGGCCTCCTCCAGATAGCGGTCGTAGCCCCAGCCGCTTTTGCTGACGCAGAACAGCAGGTACACCAGGGAGCCCAGGGGCAGCAGCAGGTTCGAGACGATAAAGTCCTCGCTGTCCAGCACGTCCCGTCCGCCGATGAGGTGGAGATTGCTCCAGACATTGCAGCCCAGGACGCAGGGCATGCTGGCGATGAGAATGAAGACGCAGTTCACCAGCGCCGCCTTCTTCCGGGTCCAGCCGAAGTTGTCAATGGCGTTGGCCTGGAGGTTCTCAAAGACGGCGATGACCGTGGAGAAGCTGGCGAAGGTCATGAACAGGAAGAACAGCGCGCCCCAGAGGCGGCCTCCCGCCATGCTCACGAAGACCTTGGGCAGGATGATGAAAATGAGCGCCGGGCCCTGTCCCGGCTCCACGCCGAAGGCAAAGCACGCGGGGAAGATAATCAGGCCCGCCATCAGCGCCACGAAGGTGTCCAGCAGACAGATGCGCACCGCCTCGCTGGTGAGGGTGTTGTCCCGCTTCATATAGCTGCCGAAGACCTCCATGGCGGCGATGCCCAGGCTCAGGGTGAAGAACGCCTGGTTCATGGCGGCGGTGATGACGTGGCCCAGCCCCGCCTCCGCCGCCCGCTGGAAGTCGGGCAGGAGGTAGAACTTCACGCCCTCCATCCCGCCGGGGAGGGTCAGGCTGTGGACCGCCAGCAGGGCGATGAGGGCAAGCAGGCCCAGCATCATCCACTTGGTAATCCGCTCCAGGCCCTTTTGGAGGCCGAAGCTGCAAATGAGGAAGCCCACCAGGACGGTCATGACCATCCAGGCGGTCATTTCCACAGGGTTTGCCAGCATGGCGGGGAAGACGCTCTCCACCGCCTCGGCGCTGAGGCCGTCAAAGACCCCGCCGGCGAACTTGAAGAAGTAGCCCAGCATCCAGCCGGAGACGGTGGTGTAGTACATCATCAAAAGGCAGCAGCCCGCCACGCAGAACCAGCCGTGGATATGCCACTTGCTGCCCGGCTTCTGAAGGGCCTGATAGCCCTGGACGGCGCTCCGGCGGCTGGCCCGGCCCACCGCCAGCTCCATGGTCAGCACCGGCACGCCCATGACAGCCAGGAAGAGCAGGTAAAACAGCACGAACACGCCGCCGCCGTTCTCCCCGGTGACATAGGGGAACTTCCACACGTTGCCGATGCCCACGGCGCAGCCTGCGCTTACCAGCAGGAAGCCCAGGCGGGATTGAAAACGCTCCCGTTTCATAAGATTCTCGTTCCTCTCTCGTATGTTTCGTTGCAAAACCCACAGGCGGGGACGCCGCCTCCGGGCAGATTCCTTTATGATAACGGGCATTGGCAAAAATGTCAATCCTTTCATAGAGGAAAGGGCCGCAAATGTAAGAACCTGTATTCACAACCGCTGAACACCGCCTGGCCGGCCTGTTTCCCGTCAGACCGCGTCGGTTTCCCTTGCAATCCGTCAGGATTGCTGCGGAAAATCTCCTTGCCTGACGGGAAACATCCTCGTCCATCCGGCATCCCCCGGTTATGAATACAGGTTCTAAGCCTAACTGTAAGCCCCGGCCGAAGCCGGGGCTTGACAGAAAGGCCGTTTCGGCCTATAATAATTCCAGGTGCCGCGGCAAGCGGTTGGTCCGGTTAGATTATTACAGTTTCAAAGGAGAAACCGTCACCCTGCCCGGTGGCGGTTTCCGCTTTTTACCTTGATTGTTATGGTCCAGTGAAGGATATGAAACGTCAATGTAATCGGCATCTTGCCACCCCCTTTCGGGGAGCGTGACCAACCGCCGCCGTCTTGTCGCGGCGCCTGTCCACACAATACCACAAAATCCGGCAAAAGGCAAGGCCGGGAAGGAGGCCCCTCTATGAAGGACTGCCGGACCCGCTATCCCCTCCTGCTCATCCACGGCCTGAACTGCCGGGACGACTGGATTTTCCCCTACTGGGGCCGGGTGGCGGACATCCTCCGCTCCCACGGGGCCTCGGTCTACCTCAGCGGACAGGACGCCTGGGGCAGCGTCCCCGGCAACGCCCGGGCCCTTCTCCGCCGGGCGGAGGATATCCTGGCGGAAACAGAGAGCCAAAAGCTGAACCTCATCGCCCACTCCAAGGGCGGGCTGGAGGCCCGGCACCTCATCTCCACCTTAGGCTTCGCCGGGAAAACCGCCTCTCTCTCCACCATCTGCACCCCCCATCATGGCTCAAAGGCGGCGGCGGAGTGGCTGGGGCGGGAGCGGATCTGCCGCCTCGCGGGCTGGGGGCTGGAGGGCTTCTGGCGGGCCCGGGGAGACCGGGACCCGGACTTTTTCGCGGCGGCGTCCGCCCTGACCCCGGAGGCCATGGCCCGCTTCAACGAAGAGAACCCGGACAGCCCCCTGGTCTACTATCAAAGCTGGGGCGCCCGGCTGGACCGCCCCGGCTGGGACCCCATGGACCGCCTCCAGCTCTGGCTGACGAAAGCCGACGCGCCCACGGACGGCCTGGTCTCCCCGGACTCCGCCGTCTGGGGGCACTGGCGGGGGACCCTGGAGGGCGTGTCCCATCAGGACGGCGCGGGAGGCCGGAGGCGGAAGCGCCCCGGCTTCGACGCCGGGGAATTTTACGTCCGTCTGGTGCGGGAGCTGGCGGAAATGGGATTTTAGCGTGGGCCTGAGCCCGGCGGAAACACATCGCGTCAAAAGGAGAACCTATATGGAGAGATCTGCCCAGGCCGCCCCGGCGAAAATCAACCTTGCCCTGGACATCTTGGGCCGCCGCCCAGACGGCTATCACGAGATGCGTATGGTGATGCAGACGGTGAGCCTCTGCGATACCGTCGCCCTGGAGGAGGCCGGGGAGGGCTTCACCCTCTCCGCCAGGGGAATGGAACTCCCCTCCGGGAAAACCTTGGAGCAGCGGGCGGCGGAGGCGTTCTTCGCCGCCATCGGGCGGCCGCAGCCGTCCCTCCGGGCAACGCTGGAGAAACGGACCCCGGCCTACGCGGGCCTGGGGGGAGGCAGCGCCGACGTGGCGGCCCTGCTGCGGCTGCTGCGGGAGCGGTACGCCCCGGGCATGTCCCGGGAGGAGCTGGAGGCCGTGGGCGGACAGATTGGCAGCGACATGCCCTTCTGCGTCCGGGGCGGCACCGCCCTGGCGGAGGGCCGGGGGGACCTTTTGACAGACCTGCCGCCCCTGCCGGACTGCCGCTTTGTGATCTGCAAGCCGGACTTCGATCTGCCTACAGGGCCGATGTTCGCCCGCCTCCGCTTTGACGGGGAACGCTTCCGCCCGGACGTGGACGGAATGGTCTCCGCCCTGAAACGAGGGGACTTAACCGGTGCGGCCAAACGCGTGGGCAACGTGTTCGAGGCGGTCCTGAACCCGGAAGAACGGCGGGAAATCGACCGGATCAAAGAGGCGCTTCTCCGCCGGGGAGCCCTGGCCGCCGCCATGTCCGGCTCCGGCCCGGCGGTGTTCGGGCTCTTTGCACCGGACGTGGATCCCGCCGGGGCGCTGGAGGAGCTGAAGCGCCGTTATGCCCAGGTCTTTGCGGCGGAGCCGGCAGGACGGCTGCTCTGAGCCCAGCCTCCCGTTCCCCCAGGGGAAAACGGAGTGGAGCGGATTTAGAGCAGTACAGGGACCTCCCGCCGGATAGTCAGGCTGTCCGGCGTGACGGCGCAGTCCCACGCGCACACCCGCACCCCGTGGGCCGCCGCCTCCCGCAGCGCCGCGCCGAAGGCGGGGTGGGTCTCGTCGTTGGGGGCCACGCTTTTCATGTTTTCCATCTGCACCACGAAGAACAGCGCCGCCCCCAGGCCGGCCTCCGCCGCCCTTTGCAGCTCCCGGATGTGCTTCACTCCCCGCTCCGTGGGCGCGTCGGGGAAGCGGGCCGCGCCGCCCTCTTCCAGGGTGACGCCTTTGACCTCAATCAAATAGAGGCCCCTGGCGCTCTCCACGCAGAAATCCAGACGGGACTCCCCATAGGTATATTCCCGCCGGAGGACCGCCCCCTCCGGGAGCCGGGTCTCCAGCCATTCGGCGAACACCCGGTTGGGGGCCTGGGCGTCCATGTTCACCAGCAGCTCCCCCTTTTGCACGGCAATGAGGTCGTAGGCGGTCCTCCGCTTGGGATTCGCGCTTCTCTCAAGATACACGGCCGCTCCGGGGACCAGCAGCTCCCGGCAGCGGCCGGTATTTTTCACGTGGACGGTTTGGACGGCCCCCTCCGCCTCCACCTGGGCGACAAAGCGGTTCGGGCGGCTCAGGAAGCGGCCTGGGACCACGGTCTGATACTGCATAACGGGCTCCTTTCCGGCGGAAAAGCAAAATCTTTTCCATTTCTTAACGGCCGAATTCGCCGTCTCTTCTTCCAAATTAGTAAAATTGTACCACGTTTTACACCTCCCGTCCAGCCTATGGGTTCCGGACGAAAAAGAACGCAAAAAAACCTTGATAAATTTTTCCGAAGTCATTGTTTTTTTTGACGGAAGTTGATACAATAGCTCTGCATCTATTTTTTAGGAGGGAGCATATGCCAGAATATGGAAGTGTATTTGTTTGCCTGATGGGCATGGGCACCGTGTTCTTCGGGCTCATCTGCCTCATCGTCCTGACGATGATCATGGGCAAGATCGTGGGCGGCCGCGCGGTCCCCGCTGTCGCTGCCCCCGCCCCGGCCGCAGCGGCCCCCGCCGCCCCGGAGGGGAACCGCCAGGAGATCGCCGCCGCCGTCGCCGCCGCCATCGCGGAGGAGCTGGGCACGGACGTCACCGGCATCCGCATTCTGTCCATGAAGAAGCTGTAAGACCACAACGGAAAGAAACGAAGAAGGAGAGCGTATCATTATGAAAAAGTACAAAGTCACCGTCAACGGCACGGCCTATGAAATCGAGCTGGAAGAGCTGACCGGGGCCGCCCCCGCTCCTGCCGCCGCCCCTGCTGCCGCTCCCGCCCCCGCCGCTGCCGCCCCTGCCGGAGGCGAGCAGGTCACCAGCCCCATGCCCGGCACCATCCTGGACATCAAGGTCAGCCAGGGCGCTTCCGTGAAGAAGGGCGACGTGCTGATGATCCTGGAGGCCATGAAGATGGAAAACGAGATTATGTGCCCCTGCGACGGAAAGGTCGCCTCCATCAACACCTCCAAGGGCGCGGCGGTGGAGTCCGGCTCCCTGCTGTGCGTCATCCAGTAAGGCGCTGGAGGGACACACATGGAAGCTATTCTGGATTTTGTAAACAGCTCGGGATTCGCGCTGTTTGCCCAGGGGGACAACTGGAAGTGCCTGCTGATGCTGGTCATCGCGTGCGGCCTTCTCTACCTGGGTATCGTCAAGAAATTTGAGCCCCTGCTGCTGGTGCCCATCGCCTTCGGCATGCTCATCACCAACCTCCCCGGCGCGGAGATGTACCATGAGATCTTCTTCGCCGGAGGACATATCCACTGGGACCTCATCGGCGGGGCCCCCGTCACGGCGGAGTTCCTGGCGGAGCTGGCGGCGGTGGACGTTTCCGACGCCGTGCTGGCTACCGCCACGGTGGGCCAGTCCATCACGCCGGGCCTTATCGACATCCTGTACCTGGGCGTGAAGCTGGGAATCTACCCCTGCCTGATCTTCATGGGCGTGGGGGCGATGACCGACTTCGGCCCCCTGATTGCCAACCCCAAGAGCCTGCTTTTGGGCGCGGCCGCCCAGCTGGGCATCTTCATGACCTTCGTGGGCTGCCGGATGTCCGGCATCTTCTCCTCCGCCCAGGCCGGGTCCATCGGCATCATCGGCGGCGCGGACGGCCCCACCGCCATTTACGGCGCGACGAAGCTGGCCCCGGAGCTGCTGGGCCCCATCGCCGTAGCGGCGTACAGCTACATGGCCCTGGTGCCTGTCATTCAGCCTCCCATCATGCGCCTCCTCACCTCCGAGGCGGAGCGGAAGATCGTTATGAAGCCCCTGCGGCAGGTCTCCAAGACCGAGAAGATCATCTTCCCCATCATGGTCGCCATCTTCGTGGCCCTGCTGGTGCCCTCCGCCGCTCCCCTGATCGCCTGCCTGATGCTGGGCAACCTGTTTAAGGAGTGCGGCGCGGTGGAGCGCCTGAGCAAGACCGTGCAGAACGAGCTCATCAACATCGTCACCATCTTCCTGGGCGTGTCCGTGGGCGCCACTGCCACGGGCCGGACCTTCCTCAGCCTCCAGACCATCGCCATCATGGTCATGGGCATCGTGGCCTTTGGCTTCGGCACCGCCGGCGGCGTGGTCCTGGCGAAGATTATGAACCTCTTCCTCAAGGAGAAGATCAATCCCCTCATCGGCTCCGCCGGCGTGTCCGCCGTGCCCATGGCCGCCCGGGTCTCCCAGGTGGAGGGCCAGAAGGCCAACCCCAGCAACTTCCTCTTGATGCACGCCATGGGCCCCAACGTGGCCGGCGTCATCGGCTCCGCCATCGCGGCGGGCGTGATGATCTCCTTGTTCGGTTAATAGGAGGGAACGAATATGGCTATGGAATTCTTGTCTAAAAAGCCCCTGTATATCACCGACACCATCCTCCGGGACGCCCACCAGTCCCAGGCGGCCACCCGGATGCGGGTGGAAGACATGCTGCCCGCCTGCGAGGTGCTGGACTCCATCGGCTACTGGTCCCTGGAGTGCTGGGGCGGCGCGACCTTCGACTCCTGCATGCGCTTCCTCAACGAGGACCCCTGGGAGCGGCTCCGCAAGCTCCGCAAGGCCCTGCCCAACACCAAGCTCCAGATGCTGTTCCGGGGCCAGAACATCCTGGGCTACAAGCACTACGCCGACGACGTGGTGGACGCCTTCTGCCGGAAGTCCATTGAAAACGGCATTGATATCATCCGGATTTTCGACGCGCTGAACGACGTGCGGAACCTGGAACAGGCCATCAAATCCACCAAAAAGTACGGCGGCATGGTGGAGGCCACCCTCAGCTACACCATCTCCCCCATTCACAATGAGGAGTACTTCGTCAAGCTGGCCCTGGAGCTGGAGCAGATGGGCGCGGACGTGATCTGCGTCAAGGACATGGCGAACCTGCTGCTGCCCATGGACGCCTATTCCCTGGTGAAGAAGCTGAAGGAAACCGTGAAAATCCCCATCCACCTGCACACCCACAACACCACCGGAACCGGCGACATGGTGTATCTCATGGCCGCCTACGCCGGCGTGGACATTGTGGACACGGCCCTCAGCCCCCTGGCCAACGGCACGGCCCAGCCCGCTACCGAGTCTTTGGTTGCCACCCTCCAGGGCACCGTCCGGGACACCAAGCTGGACCTGAACAAGATGAGCGAGGCCGCCGCCCACTTCCGCAAGGTCGCCCAGAAGCTCAAGGAGCAGGGCAGCCTGGACCCCAAGGTCCTGAACGTGGACACCAATACCCTCCTCTACCAGGTGCCCGGCGGCATGCTGTCCAACCTGATCTCCCAGCTGAAGCAGGCCAACAAGGAGGAGAAGTACTACGACGTGCTGGCGGAGATTCCCCGCGTCCGGAAGGACTTCGGCTATCCCCCGCTGGTCACCCCCACCAGCCAGATCGTCGGCACCCAGGCCGTCATGAACGTGGTGGTGGGCAAGTACAAGACCTTCCCCAAGGAGTCCAAGGGCCTTTTGAAGGGCGAATACGGCCAGGTTCCCGGCGAGGTCAACGAGGAGGTCCGGGCCCTGGCGGGCATTAAGCCGGAGGACGTGATTCACTGCCGCCCGGCGGACCTGCTCCAGCCCGAGGTGGAAAAGTACCGGGAGGAGTTCAAGGACATCGCCAAGAGCGACGAGGACGTCCTCTCCCTGGCCCTGTTCCCCCAGGTAGCCCCCAAGTTCCTGGCTTGGCGGGATGGTCCTCATGACGAGCCCGCCGCCGCCCCCGCGGCTGCTCCGGCGAAGAAGCCGGCGGACCCCAACGCCGTGCGGGAGCTGTTTGTGGAGTTTAAAGGTTAAGGAATCGGCTTGTTTTTGAAAAGTAGTGTGACACAATGCCGGCTGAGAACGAACGAAAAGATGTTCAGAAAGCAATGGCCTATGATCTTATTCGGATTTTTGAACGTGACCCCGATAAGAGTTACACTGCGAAAGAATTGAAAGAGCTGATTGACGCTTATATCTCCGGGTTAAAGCAGTAAATGAAACAGAAGAGGACGGTATCTTACGATACCGTCCTCTTTTTGTTCCGCCAATCCTCTTATCCCCGCGAATTCCAGCCATTCACCGGAAAAAGTCCCGCAAAGCCTCCGCCAGGGCCTCCGGCGCGTCCAGGTTGGCCTCGTGGCCCGCCCCGGGAATCCAGGCCAGTTCCGCCCCCGGAATACCCGCCTGGAGCCCCCGGGCCGCTTTTCGGTTGGCCTTGTCCCGCTCTCCGCAGAGAACCAGAACGGGACAGGAGACCTTCCCCAGGTCCTCCCGGAAATCCAGGTCCAGCATGGACCGTGTGAGTCCGATAACGTCCCTTTTGGAAAGTCCCATTTTCTGAAAAGCCCGTTGGGGCATCAGGCGAAAAACTGCGTTTTGGAACCGCAGCAGCCCCTTGGGCATGACGTACTGCGTCCCGGCCAGCGCCAGGGCCTCCACCCGCTCCGGGTGTTCAAGCGCGTATTGAAGGGCCAGCACGCCTCCCAGGGACAGGCCGCAGAGCCGGAGGGGCCGGTCAAGCTCCGCGCAGTACCCGGCAAAGGCCCGGTAAATCCCCTTCCAGGTCACGGTCCCGCCCCGGACCGGGGCAAACAGGTCTGGCCGGAGAACCTCGCCATTCAGCTTTTTGGCCGTTCCATCCCAGCTCTCCGGTCCCTGACCCAAACCATGGAGCAGCACAGTTGTCATAACGCTTCTCCTCCTCCGTCACGTATAGGACCGCTCCACCCGGACCTTGGCCTGGAAGCCGCTGTCCAGCACCTGGACGGCGCTCTTGATCTTCTCCTCCACCTCCTGGTCGCTGAGGCGGAAGTCGAAGGGCACCGCCGCGTCAAAGATCAAGTGGGCGTGCCCCTCCCGGGGCACCACCCGGAAGTCGTGGATGGTGATGCCGCTGTCGATGCACCGGACCAGCGTTTCCACCTTCCTGCGGGTCTCCTGGGTCACGCCGTCGTCGGTACACACCGGGTCCATGTGAATCACCGCCTCACAGCCCAGCCGTTCCCGGAGCTCCCGCTCCACGTGGTCAATGCGGTTGTGGAGCTCCAGCAGCTCTCCCCGGGCCGGGACCTCGGCATGAAGGGAGATCATCCGCCGCCCGGGACCGTAGTCGTGGACGATGATGTCATGGACCCCCAGGATGGGCTGGTGAGACAGGACCAGGGACCGGATTTCCTCCACAAACTCCGCCGAGGGCGGCGTGCCCAGCAGGGGGTCCATGGTGGTCTTGGCCGCCTGGACGCCGGACCAGAGGATGAACAGGGCCACCAGCAAGCCGCCCCAGCCGTCCAGAATCAGGTCCGTGTACCGCTCTATCAGGGAGGCGATCAGAACCACCGACGTGGCGGCGCAGTCGCTGAGGGAATCCAGGGCCGCGGCCTCCATGGCGGTGGAGCCGATGCGCTTCCCAATCCGGCGGTTGTAGAAGGCCATGTAGAGCTTTACGGCGATGGCGGCACAGAGGACTGCCGTTACCTGCCAGCCGCCCTCCGCCGGGACGGGATGGAGAATCTTCCCCACGGAGGACTGGGCCAGCTCAAAGCCCATCAGCAAAATCAGTATGGCCACCACCAGGCCGGAGAGGTACTCCATCCGCCCGTGTCCGAAGGGGTGCTCATGGTCCGCCTTCTGCTCCGCCAGGCGGAAGCCCAGCAGGGTGACCACAGAGGACCCGGCGTCGGAGAGATTGTTCACGGCGTCAGCCACCACGGCGATGGACCCGGAAGCCAGTCCCGCCGCCAGCTTGCCCAGAAACAGCAGCAGGTTCAAAAACACGCCCACCGCGCCGCAGAGAATCCCGCAGCCCCGCCGCAGCTGGGCCTCCGTTTTACCCTCAGGCTTGAGGAACAGGCGGGTCAAAATCGAAATCACGAAATCAACTCCCCTCACAGAAACTTGCAAATATCATAGAATATGCGGGGCGGCGGTACGCTGATACCGCCGCTCCTCTATTATTTCTTTCCCGGCAGAACCAATTTCATGTGGCAGCACAGATCGTCCAGGTCCCGGTCCGTGGCGGCGGGCACCCGGAGCTTCGCTCCGCAGTCCCGGCAAATGAGGTCCACGGCGGACCGCCGGACCTCCATGCCGTAACGGCGGCTGCCGCAGGCGCAGGAGACGCCGCCCCGGGCGGCGATGTCCCTTAGCTCGGACAGAACCTCATACATGATCACATTGTCTAAAAACGCCTCGTTCTCCCCCTGCTTCTGCTCCTTCTCCGCCAGAATGGCCAGCTCCCGGAGCTGCTTCTCCACCGTCCCCTCGGGGCCGATGAAGCAGCAAAACTGCTTCGTCCCGGCACAGGCCAGGGCGGTCCCGGCCCCCTCCAGCACCTGCTCCCGGGAACAAACGGCGGTGTGGGTCCCTCCGCAGAGGCCGCAGGGAACGGTCAGCCGGTAACGCTCCCCGTCAAAAACCGCCGTCAGGGCTGAGCCGCCGCAGCCGCACTCCACCTCCGCGCCGGAGGCCTCCAGGGCAAAGACGGAGCGGGTCTTCATCACCGTTTTTCCGCATTTCGGGCAAAGATATCCAAAGGTGCGCATCTCCTCGCGCATACCAAAGCACCTCGCTTAAACCTCCCCGGCAGAGCCGGAAAAGCAATATAGTATAACTTTGAAGTATACCACAAAGCCGGACCGAAGTCCAGCCCTTTTACCAATTGCAAATTGCAAGGCAAGTTGTATATTGAAAATGGACAGTCGGAAAAGCCATGTCCGGCTGTTTTCATATGTGGATAGGTTTAGGTCACATCAAAAAGCCACGGGGCACCAACCCGTAGACCGCTGGGTGGTTACAAGGCTTTCCTGCGTCCACAAAAAATAAAGGGGGCCGACCCTCAGCCCCCGTGAAAAAAGAAAGGCAGGAGGCAACAAGAAAATCATAGGCATCAGACCCTCGTCCTTCACCGGAGAGGACAAGTCCCAAATC
>CAJTVF010000055.1 GCA_910579435.1 uncultured Oscillibacter sp. | reverse complement strand
CGGGAATTTATGGCGTGAAGCTGTGTGCGGGGATTTCATCAGTGGTTCCTTAATAAGACGGACAGAGCCGCCTCAACGGGAAGGAAGGGTGTGTGCGGGAAACCCGGGAGGGGTTTCCTGCGCCTTTTTCAATCACAGGCTTTTCGGCAGGCCGAAAAGCCTGTTCACAGAATCGGCAGAGCAAAGCCCTGCCGATTCTGTGAACAATTGGCAAATTTGGTTTTATGGATTGTTTTTTCCGGGGAAGTGTGGTATCCTTAATGTACAAGGCCACAGCAATTTAAAATGACAGGAGTGTTTTACTATGGTTCGATTGATTATGGGCATGAAAGGTTCCGGCAAGACCAAGCAGCTCATCGAATTGATTAACAACGCGGCGAAAGACGAACCCGGAAACGTAGTCTGCATCGAGGCCAACCGCAACATGACCTACGATATCCACTATCACATCCGCCTGATCGACGCGCATGAATACAAACTCAGCGGCTATGACCTGCTCCAGGGTTTCATCAGCGGCCTCCACGCGGGGAATTATGACATTTCCCACATGTTCATCGACAACTTCTGCAAAATTGTCGGCAAGGACGTGGACGGGGAGACCGAGACCTTCCTGAACTGGCTCGACAGCTTCGGCGAGCGGAACAACATCAAGTTCACCGTGACCATCAGCGCCGACCCCGCCGCCGCCACCGAGGGGATGCAGCGCTTCCTGTAAGCGGCCCCCGGAATTGCGGAATTGACACAGTAACAAGCCCCCGTCCATCGGACGGGGGCTTGTCGCGTCTGCTTTCAATGGGGTTCTTAAGGCATGGCCTCCAGGGTTTCGGGCAGGGCGTTGTTCAGGTCCGAGAGGCAGAGGCGCCCGCCGCCGAAGAGGCGGGCCAGCTGGATCCGCTCCCGGATGGCCTGGCCGTTGAGATACCAGACGTCGGGGCCCTCTTCCTGGACCAGGTAGGCGCAGGCGTAGCGGTCGGAGTAATGGGTCCGGGTGGTCCGCTCCGCCGCCAGGTCCGTGATCTGCTTTCCGGTGAGGGACTCGGACTCCCGGCCGTCCCAAATGAAGCCGGTGGAGGTGAGAAGCAGGGTCAGCTTATCCGCGTCCACCACGGCCCGAAGGCGGTTCAGGGCGTAATAGATCTGTTCCAGAGGCTCCAGGGGGGCCACGGTCTGCCCGGCCACGCTCTCCTTTTTATTGTTGAAGTGGAGGACCAGCCGGTCCGCAATCTCGCCCAGAGCGGCGTAGTCATAGCCGAAAATCGTGCCCTTCCAGGAAGGGGCCTCCACCCCGATGTACAGGAGCCGCTCCCCCAGCTTTTCCCGAAGGATCTGGGCCGCGGCGGTGAGGGTGTCCCGCTGGGAGACGGTGGTAAGGCCGAAGGCATCCAGATAAAGGCCGTCATAGCCTCCCTCCTCCACCGCCTGGAACAGAACCGCCGCCAGCTTTTCTTCCTCGCCCCCCCGGACGTGATAGGCCCCGCCGCTGATGTAGAGCAGCGCCTTGGCCCCGGCGGCGGAGGCGGCGGAGCGGACGCTCTGGGCCTCTGCATCGCCCATAGTCAGGGTGACCTGGGGCTCGCCGTTGTAGGCCAGCTTGAAGGCGGAAATGCACACGGCCTCATAACCCGTGAGGTCGGGCAGATTCTCCGCGGACACGGCGATGCCCATGCGGCTGGTGGTAGGACCGTGGAGCTTGTCGTGGAGCCGCATCAGGATGGCAGCGGCCTGTTCCCGGGTGACATGGCCATTGGGAGAGAAGGCGGTGACGGAGGTCCCGTCTATCAGGCCCAGGCCGTAGGCCATGGCGATGTAGCCGCTGTTGGCCTTCACATCCTGGAAGGGCAGGGACATGTCCTGGATCAGCCCGGCGATGCTGCCGTAGCCCAGGGCCCGGACCAGCATGGAGGCGGCCTCGCTGCGGGTGATGAGGTCGTCGGGGCGGAAGCTGCCGTCCTGGCTGGTGATGGCTCCCTGGTGATAGGCGGTTTCCACCGCGCCGGCGTACCACTCCTTTTCGGACACGTCCTTATAGACGGCCCGGGCGGGGGAGGTAGGCTTCCAGCCCAGGCAGCGGCACAACACCGCGATAAACTCCGCCCGGGACATTTCCTTCCCTACGCCGAAGCTGCCGTCGGCTTCGGGGTAAAAGTAGCGCAGGGTCACGCAGCGATCAATGTCCTCCTTGGCCCAGAAGTCCTCCGGCACGTCGGAGAGGGCGGAGGCGGGAATGCCGGCTGTGCCCGCCAGCAGGGCGCACAGCAGAAGGCAGGACAGGACCCGTTGCAGTCGTTTCATATGGTTCAGCTCCTTTATGTATGGCTTGGCCTCCCTATTTTAGCAGATTTTTCCCCGCCCGTCAAACACCAAGCCTGTCGAAAGTCCGCCCGGCGGGAATTTTTCGGAAAAAACCCTTGACTTGGAGCCCGCTCCAAGTGCTATGCTGTGAAAAAGAAACGCGCGAGGAGGCAGAGTCATGACGATTCGGGAAGTAAGCGAGCGGTACGGCCTTTCCGCCGACACCCTCCGGTATTATGAGCGGGTGGGCCTGATCCCGCCGGTGCCCCGGAGCAGGGGCGGCGCCCGGGACTACGACGCGGCCTCCCTGGGCTGGGTGGAGCTGATTAAGTGCATGCGCTCCGCCGGGGTGGGCATTGAGGCGCTGACCGAGTACTGCCGCCTGTTCCAGCAGGGGGAGGAGACCCAGGAGGCCCGCAAGGCCCTGCTGGAGGAACAGAGGAGGCAGCTGCTGGAGCGGATGAAGGACATGCAGCGGTCCCTGAACCGGCTGAATGAGAAAATCGAAAACTACGAGCAGGGCCTGGCCCGAAAGGAGCGGGAGCTCCGGGGCGTCTGAGGGAACGGGGAGAAGCGTGGGGGCCGGGGAAAGCGGGGCCTTTGCGCGTCCTTTCACTGTGCTCTGTCCAGCTCCCGGAATACCCGCCGGGAATAGGCCGCCGTCAGCGCAGCGGCTCCCGCCGCCCCCAGCAGCACAGCCCAGGCCGGACAGCCCTCGAACAGCGCCCCATAGGCCGCCTGGCCCACCGGGGACGCGCAGTTGGATACCGCCATAATGAAAGCCATCACCTTCCCCAGAAGCTCTGGCGGCGTCTGGCCCTGGGCGGCGGCGCTGAGCACCACCACCAGCATGGTGGACAGGACCATGACGGCAAAGCTCATGGCCGTCACCCCCCACCAGCCCAACAGTGCCGGAACGCCCGGCAGCAGCGCCGCGCCCATGCCCGCCGCCGTCAGGCTGGCGGCCAGCAGGACGGCGCCTCCCCGCCGGAGGGGCAGCCGTGCCCCCAGGCAGGCCGTCAGCAAGCCGCCGAAGAGGCCGCCCAGGCCCATGGCCCCCTGGGTGAGCCCCAGGCGGCTGTCGCTCATGCCCAGCACCTGGACCACCGCCACGGGGATGCCCACCAGCAGGGCGGCGGACAGCACCAGGTTGAAGAGGGCCAGCACCAGCATGACGGACAAAAAGACCGGCTTCTCCCGGCGGATAAAGCGCCAGCTCTCTTCCAGATCCTGCCGGATTGTGGACAGTACGCCTCCTGCCGCCGCCCGGGGCGAGTGAGGGATGCGGATGAACAGCTCCATGACGGCGGAGAGGAAGAAGCAGAAAATGCCAACCCACAGAATAGGCCGGATGCCGAAGGCCCCGAACAGCATGCCGCCAATTACCGGCCCCAGCAGGGCGGACAGGGTATTCACCATATTGATGACGGCGTTGGCGCTGGTGAGCTGTTCCGCCGCCGCCAGAAGGGGAATGCTGGCCTGGACCGCCGGCTGGTAGGCCCCGGCAATGCCATAGAGCAGCATGAGGCAGGCCGCCATCAGCGGCGCAAGGGGTACCCGGTCTAAAAGAAGGGCAAAGACCAAAACCAGGCCCGCCGTGGAGAAATCCAGAATGACCATGATATTCCGCTTATTTACCCGGTCCGCCACTACGCCGCCGATAGGAGCGCACAGCACGGCGGGGACAAAGGCCGCCGCCCCCACCGCGCCGAAGAGGGCGGGGGAGCCGGTCTGCCGCAGCAGGTACAGCGGAAGGGCAAAGCGCAGAATGGCGCTGCCGAACAGGGAGATGACCTGCCCGATGACCACCAGGTTGAAGTCCCGGCGGAACAGGGGCGCTCGAGTCGTGCTCATAAGAATGCTCCTTTTTTTCTTAAAATTTAAAAACCGACCGTCGGTTTTTATATTTCCAAAAAGAAACTGCCCGCGCGCGGCAGTTCCTCTTTAGACGCGTTCCTCTTCGCTCAAAGGCGGGTGGTGGGCCATTTCCGCATAGCCCAGCAGGGCGTCGATGATCTCCTGGTCAAAGAGCCCGTCAATGCCGAAGCCGCAGAACAGCTGGTTATAGACGGCGCACCGGGCCCGGATCTCCTCCGGGGTGGTGGGCTGGACGATGGGGTTGATCCATCCGTCCGCCAGTATTATCATGGCCTCCGCCAGCTCCTTGGGGTGTTCGGTGCGGATGGAGCCGTCCGCCATGCCCTGGCGGATGATGGGCTCCACAAAGAAGGGAACTACCTCCGTGAAGATGCTGCGCAGCTCCGTTGCCAGAAACTTGGCGTTGTCCATGAGATAGGGCATCATGCAGAACATTTTCGCCTGGCGCTCCGGCTGGAGGGAGGCCTTGAACATGGCCCGCAGCTTCTCCAGGCCGTTCAGGGAAGGGTTGTCCCGGACCCGGGACAGCGCCTCGCCGTTCCGCTGGCCGATGCGGTCGCAGACGGAGTAGAAAATGCCCTCCTTGGAGGTGAAGTGGTGGTAGATGGCCCCCTTGGAGAGGCCGGTTTCCGTAATGATGTCCTGGAGGGAGGTCCGCTCGTAGCCCTTCTCAATGAACAGCCGCTCCGCCGTGTCCAGGATCTTCCGCACCGTCTCCTCCGGGCATTTGTTCCGTGCCATAGAATCTCCTCCCCCCAAACAAACCGGCGGTCTGTTTATAATCTATCACCGCCGCCGGCGGATGTCAAGAAAAATCTGCCGGAGGCCCCGGCGGGAAGAAGCCCGGGATGGACCGACCTTGACCCCCCCGCGTTCTACGAATCATAGGGTGACATTTCCCCGGCGGCGTGGCATACTGTGGCCAAAGGAGTTGATGGAAGTTGGACACGAAAGCCACCGGCGCGCTGATCGCCCAGCGGCGGAAACAGCTGGCCCCCAGCCAGGCGGAGCTGGCGGAGCGGCTCCACGTGACGGACAAGGCCGTCAGACGCTGGGAGACCGGGCGGGGCATGCCGGGCCTGGACAGCCTGGAGCCCCTGTCGAAGGAGCTGGGCCTGTCAATCAGCGAGCTGCTCAGCGGAAAGGAGCTGGCCATGGAGGAATTGCCGGAAGCGGCGGGAGGACAGATCATGGAGAGCATGAAGCGGGAACATACCTGGAAATGGCTGGCGTGGCTGGCCATGGCGGCGCTGGCGGTTTGGGGAATCGCCGTCTCCACGCAGGCCCAGCGGGGAAGGGCGCGGGCGGAGCAGGAACGGGCAGAGCGATACGCCCATTACACCAGCTCGGTCAACCCCAATTATCAGGAGGACCTGGCGGAAGCTACGGCTGGCTATTTTTAGGAGCAGGGCATGTATACCCGCTTCAACCCCAAGAGCCTGAAGGTCCGGGAACAGGCGGCTGCGGGGGATTACCTGGCCGTCCTCCTCTCGGACCGGGAGGGGGAGTGGTGCATGAGCTTCTGGCAGAGAGACGAGGAGTATCCGGAGCGCTTCCGCGTCACCGGCGGCCGGTGCCGGATCGAGCCGGGAGCCTGGGGGTTGATGGAGCGGAACTTTGGCACCCGGGAGCAGCCCGTCCTTGCGGCCTCCGGCGTGGAGCTTCCGGAGGAGGCCGAAACCTACGAATGGGGCGGAGACGCGTACAGGCTGAGAAGCTGGGTGGACCCGGACCTTAGAACCGCCCTGGACATTTTCATTATGGCTCTGCCCATGAGCCAGGAGCAGCCCTCCGTACATGTTGTGATAGGGCCGCTTTTCGCCGCTCTTGAGCTCGAACAGGCCGGAGGCCCAGCCGAGGAAGACATAGCCCTGGTATGCGGGATCAATCTTGACTTCCTTTTTCGCATCTTTCACTTCGTTACTCATATAGAGTGCTCCTTTCTGGGATCCTGCCCCTGAATATAAAAAATCAGTCGGACAGTGGATACTGTCCGACTGCATATTCATTTTAGACTCCGCCTTTCGCCGCATTTTTCACAAAGTCCTGTTTTGGCTCTTGCTTTTTGGAAAAAAACAGCGTATAGTAACAGGGTATACGCGGCGACCCTGACGCCTCCCGCGCAGGCGCTTGGAAACATTGAAGGAGGAACAGATATGTCTACGAAAGCCTATTACCCCAGAACCGAAATCGGGCCCGGCAAGGTCGGGTTCTCCAAAACCCGCTCCATCATTGAGGCCCCCTTCTACGGCAACAACGTCGTGAAGATCAACTCCCTCCGGGAGGCCTATGACATGGCCAAGAACTCCCCCGGCACCGTGGTCACCGACATGCCCGTCTACCGGGGCGAGGAGTTCGGCCTGGAGCCCGACGCCAAGGTCCTGCTGTTCAACGACGGCTCCATCACCGGCCGTTACGCCGCCGCCCGGCGCATCACCGGAAAGCCCGGCGTGAACACCGCCGAGCTGGACAAAATCGTCATGGACGCCGTCTATGACAGCCGCTGGAAGACCATGTACCACGCCGAGGTCTTCATCGGCCTGGACCCCGAGTTTATGGTCAAGGCCCACCTGCTTCTGCCCGAGGGCGAGGAGAACCTGCTGTACAACTGGATGCTGAACTTCCAGTACCAGTCTGACGAATACGTCAAGATGTACAAGAAGTCCAAGTCCGTGGGCGACGGCAAAGAGGCCGACATCTATATCTTCTCCGATCCCCAGTGGACCGGCGCTCCCGGCCGCGAGGACATCTGCGACCCCAAGTGCCTGTGCTACTTCAACACCGAGACCAACTGCGCCGCCATCCTGGGCATGCGCTACTTCGGCGAGCACAAGAAGGGCACCCTGACCCTGGCCTGGGCCATCGCGAACCGGAACGGCTACGCCTCCTGCCACGGCGGCCAGAAGGAGTACACCCTGGACGACGGCAGCAAGTACGTGGCCGCGGTCTTCGGCCTCTCCGGCTCCGGCAAGTCCACCCTGACCCACGCCAAGCACGGCGGAAAGTATCCCTCCATCAAGGTGCTCCATGACGACGCCTTTATCATCAACTCCGATACCTGCGCCTCCATCGCCCTGGAGCCCACCTACTTCGACAAGACCGCCGACTATCCCGTCCCCTCCGAGGACAACAAGTACCTGCTGACGGCCCAGAACTGCTCCGCCACCCTGGACGACGAGGGCAAGATCGTCCTGGTCACCGAGGACGTCCGCAACGGCAACGGCCGGGCCATCAAGTCCAAGCTCTGGTCCCCCAACCGGGTGGATAAGATCGACTCCCCCGTCAACGCCATTTTCTGGATCATGAAGGACCCCACCATTCCTCCCATCGTGAAGCTCAGCGGCGCGTCCCTGGCCTCCGTCATGGGCGCCACCCTGGCCACCAAGCGCTCCAGCGCCGAGCGGCTGAAGGAGGGCGTGGACCCCAACGCCCTGGTGGTGGAGCCCTACGCCAACCCCTTCCGCACCTATCCCCTGGTGAACGACTATGAGAAGTTCAAGAAGCTGGTGGCGGAAAAGAACGTGGCCTGCTATATCATCAACACCGGCGACTTCATGGGCAAGAAGGTCCAGAAGGAAGACACCCTGGGCGTTCTGGAGGCTGTGGTCGAGGGGAAGGCCCAGTTCAAGCCCTGGGGCCCCTTCAGCGACATCGAGATCTTTGAGTGGGAGGGCTTTGTGCCCGACCTGAACGACAAGGAGTATGTCGCCCAGCTCAAGGCCCGCATGCAGGACCGCCTGAACTATGTCACCAAGCTGGACACCGAGGAGGGCGGCTTCAACAAGCTCCCCGAGGACGCCGCTGCGGCCATCAAGAAGGTCGTGGACCAGGCGAACACCCTGTAAGCATCCGCTCCAGGCAGACGAAAGGACTCCCCATTCGGGGAGTCCTTTTTTACTTACAGCGCCCGCCAGGCTTCCGGCTTCAGGGAGCTCAGGTCGTGCTCTGCCCGGCCGATCTCCGCCAGCATGGCGGCTTTATCCTTGTTCAGCGTCCCCCGCAGGGACAGATAGTTGCTGGCGTGGTTCATGCGGAACACGCTGCCGGGACTGTCCAGGTTTTCCACCAGGAGCCGGGTCTCCTCCAGCACCTGGGGTTGGGTCAGGAGCTGGAACTTCCCCTCATGGACCCAGTCGTACAGGGGCGTTTCCGGCTCCACCATCAGCGTCAGCATCCCGATATACTCCGGGTTCATGGCGTTGAACGCCCTGGCGGTGTCCACGGCGTGCTTCTCCAGAAGTTCCGGCCCGCCCAGGCCCGTGATGGCCGTGACGGAAAGGGCGATGCCGCACTGCCGAACCTTCCGCCCCATCTCCACGATTTCCGCCGCCGGGTGCCCCTTGCGCATCAGGGCCAGCACCTCGTCGCTGCCGGACTCCAGGCCCATGTAAACCATGGCCAGGCCCTTTTCCCGGAGGGTCCGTAGCTCCGCCTCCGTCCGGATGCGGATGGAGGCGGGGGAGGCGTAGCTGGTCACCTGGCGGCACTCCGGAAAGAGCTCCCGCACGGCGTCCAGGATGGTGTAAAGCTCCGGTGCTTTCCGCACCAGGGCGTCCCCGTCCGCCAGGAAGACCTTCTCCACATGGTGGTAGACCTGCCGGGCGATCCGGAAGTCCTCCAGCACCTCCTCCAGGGGGCGGACGGCAAAGCGCTTTTCCTTGTACATGCTGCAAAAGGCGCAGGTGTTGTGGCTGCACCCGTAGGTCACCTGCACGATGAGGCTCCGGGCCTCGGAGGGCGGGCGGTATACGCTGCCGTGATATCTCATACGCCCAGCTTCTCCAGCGCCGCCAGCTTCACGCAGACGCAGAACACCCTCATGGCCTGTTCCAGCTCCTCCACCGGGGGCAGGGAGGGAGCGATGCGGATATTGCTGTCCTGGGGGTCCTTGCCGTAGGGGAAGGTGGCCCCGGCGCTGGTCATGGTGACCCCCGCCTCCTTGCACAGGGCCAGGGTCCGCCTGGCGGTGCCGGGCATGGCGTTGAAGGAGACGAAATACCCGCCCTTGGGCCGCCGCCAGGAGGCGATGTCCAGCGGGGCGATCTCCTTGTCCAGCGTATCCGCCACGCTGCGGAACTTGGGGCCCATGATGGCGGCGTGCTTCTTCATCAGCTCCAGGGTGCGGGCCTTGTCTTTGAGGTAGAGGACGTGGCGCTGCTGGTTCACCTTGTCGAAGCTGATGACCTGGGGGGCGAGGACCTTCTCCATATGGGCCATGTTGGCCTCGGAGCAGGCGAAGCAGGCCACGCCCGCGCCGGGGAGGGTGATCTTGGAGGTGGAGGCGAACTCGAACACCATGTCGGGGCGTCCCGCCTCCGCGCAGACGGACAGGATGTCCGGGAAGGGCACGTAGTCCCCCTCAAACTCGTGAACGCAGTAGGCGTTGTCCCACATGATGAGGAAATCCGGCGCGGCGGGAGACAGGGCCGCCAGGCGGCGGATGGTCTCCTGGGAGTAGATGACCCCCTCGGGGTTGGAGTACTTGGGGACGCACCAGATGCCCTTGACAGCGGGGTCCTTCACCGCCGCCTCCACAGCGTCCATGTCGGGGCCCCCGTCCGTCATGGGGATGGTGACAAGCTGGAAGCCAAAGGTCTCCGTGACCCGGAAATGCCGGTCATAGCCGGGGGCGGGGCAGAGCCACTTGACGGTTTCCTCTTTGCACCAGGGCCGGGGGCTGTGGAGCAGGCCGTGGGTGTATGCCTTGGCGATGGCGTCGTACATGAGCTGGAGGCTGGAGTTGCCGCCCACGAAGACCTGCTCCGGCTTGCAGCCCAGGATGTCCGCGAAGAGCCGCCGGGCGGCGGGGAGGCCGTTCATCTCGCCGTAGTTCCGCACGTCGATGCCGTCGGAAACGTAGTCCTTGGGGTCCTGCATCAGGCCGAAGATGTCGCTGACCAGGTCCAGCTGCTGCTTTCCGGGCTTGCCCCGGGCCATGTTGAGCTGCCGGCCCTGGGCCTTCAGGGCGCTGAACTCCGTTTGCAGGCGGGCGTGTTCCTCTTTTCGCTCCTCCGGGGTGAGCTGAGCGTAAGGTTTCATATGAAGATCCTTCCTTTCTGTGGCGGTCTTGATAGAGCTTAGTATAGCGAATCCGGCGGGCGGTTTCAAGTCCTATTTCCCGGCGGGCGCAGCCGGGGCTGAGGGCCGAGGACCGCGCCGCCGCCGGGATGGGGAAATTCCGGGAACGCTGTCGATAAGTCAATACATTTTGGCATATACTATTCCCGGCAATACGGAGCGTTTTCTAAAATTTCCCAAACCGGGCATAGTTCCGCCCGCCGCCGCATAGGGTGGAAGAACCCATTCCGCCCCGCTACAAAGGAGGAAGTCCATGAAACGAAACAGACGGAGGAGCCAGGTCAACCAGGCCATCGCCGTGTCGGTCCTGCTGCTGGCTGCGCTGTTCCTGCTGCCCCTGGCGGTGGTGACCCCTTTCCGCTCCTCCCTCTTCGGCCGGGAGGAGCCGGTGGACGAGACGGAGCCGGAGGCCCCGCCTTCCCCTCTTCCCGGCGGCGGGCTGGACGCGGCCAGGCCCCTCCGGGTGCTGGACGGAGAGACGGTCCTGGAGACGGACCTGGGGGCCTACCTGGTGGGGGTGGTCCGGGCGGAGATGCCCGCCTCCTTTGAGAGCGAGGCCCTGAAAGCCCAGGCGGTGGCCGCCCGGACCTATACGCTGTACAAGCTCCAGACCGGCGGGAACCATGGGGAGGCCGCCGACGTCTGCACGGACCACACCTGCTGCCAGGCGTATCTCGACGAGGACAGCGCCCGGGCCAACTGGGGGGAGAACGCCGACGCTTACGAGGCCAAGGTGGAAGCGGCGGTGCGCGACACCGACGGCGAGGCCATCCTCTATGGCGGCGTGCCCATTCTGGCGGTGTTCCACTCCTCGTCGGCGGGGCTCACCCGGGCGGCGGGAGAGGTCTGGGTAAACGACCTGCCCTATCTTCAGGCGGTCCGCTCCCCGGAGCCGGGGGACCGCATCCCCAACTATTACAGCCGGGTGGAGTTCACGGCGGACGAGCTGAAAGCCAGGCTTCAGGCCGCCTTCCCGGAGGCAGACCTCTCCGGCGGCATGGAGGGCTGGCTGAAGGATGCCGTTACGGACAGCGCCGGCAGCGTGGCCGCCCTCTCGGTGGGCGGCGCGGCGGCAAAGGGGATCCAGGTGCGGGCGGCCCTGGGGCTCCGCTCCGCCTGCTTCACCTGGGAGGCACAGGACGGAAAGATGGTCTTCTTTGTCACCGGTTACGGCCACGGCGTGGGATTGAGCCAGTACGGGGCCAGCGCCATGGCGGCGGCAGGGGCGGACTACCGGGAGATCCTGACCCACTACTACACCGGCGTGACCGTGGAGCCCTATGGCGGTTAAACGGCTATTTACAAAAGCCGCCCGGGTATGATAAAATAGGATTATTTTCACCAGATTCTACAAAGGAGGGACGGCTTATGAAACGGCGGGCGGCGGCTCTCCTTTTATGTCTCCTGCTGGCGTTCCAGCTTTCCCTCCCCCCCGCCCGGGCGGCGGGCCGGGTCTACTTCACCGCCGTCAGCAGCTATGTCCTGCCCCTCTCGGACAATACCATGCCCTTCTGGAGCGGCGGTTATGTCTACATCGCCAGCTCCATCTTCACCGGCACGGCCCGGGAGTCCCTGGGCATCTCCCAGGTGTTCAGCAGCGACCAGGGCCGCCTGGTGCTCTACAGCGGCGGGCGGTCCCTGACCTATACCCTTTCCGCCAACTGCGCCCTGGACTCCAACGGCAACGCCTATTACCCCGGGGCCATCCAGCGGAACGGGACGGTCTTCGTCCCCGCCAACACGGTGTCCCGGTACTTTGACCTGGTCTACTCGGTGATTGAGGTGGAGCACGGCAGCATGGTCTGGCTGCGCCAACCCAACTACGGCGTGTCGGACAAGCTCTACGCCGACGCGGCCCGGTATTCCATGAACTCCGTCTACGCCGACTACATCCGGGCCAAGGAGTCGGCCCCGCCGGAGGGCGGGACCCCCGACGGAAACGGCCGGCCCTCCTCCCCTTCCGGGCCTGCGGACTCCGCCGGGCTGGAGGGAAAGCGGATTGCCCTGTGCTTCCAGGCCGGGAGCGGCGCGTCCGGCCTGGCGGACGCGCTGGAGAGCTGCGGCGCCGGGGCCGCCTTCTTCTTCACGCCGGAAGAAATGGAGCGGCAGGGGGACGTCCTCCGCCGCCTCACCGCCCAGGGGCAGAGCGTCGGCATCCTGGCGGACGCCGGGGACCCGGAACGGACGGTGGCGGAACAGCTGGAGGCGGGCAACGCCGCCCTTTTCCGGGCCACCTGCGGCAAGACCCGCCTGGCCTATGTCCGGGGCGGCGGCTCCCAGACCCTGCAAGCCGCCCGGGAGGCGGGCTTCCGCTGTCTTCAGCCGGAGCTGGACCGGAGCGGATACGCCCTGCGGAACGCCTCCGGCGCTCTGGAGCTGGTCCAGCGCCTGGCCGGCCGGCGGGGAGACGCCTCCGTCTGGCTGGGGGACGCCGCCAGTCCGGCGGGCCTCCGGTCCTTCCTCTCCGCCGCCCAGGAGGCGGGGGGCGTATGCACGGCCTATACGGAGGCCGGGTTCCGGTGAGAAGCGGGAATCTTTACAGAAAATTCAACATCCCCGTGAAAGAGCGGGTATAATGAAGTATTAGAAAAAACTGCCTAATAACAAAACAAGGCTGACCGACGGGAAGGAAGATAGTTGGAAAGACTGCGCAGCTCTGGGCGGTTCCACCGCCTTAGAGATGCGGCGCGCCCCTTGCGGGCGAACCCGGGAGGGGTGTCTTTCCATTCCAATCATAAGTTTTTCACAACGTGAAAAACTTGCCCAGCCGGTCGAAAACTTGTTTTCGGCAGGCTGGGGAGGGTCCGCCATGGGACGCAATATTCTGGTGGTCGAGGATGACCGCAATATCTCCGATCTCATCCACATGTACCTGGTGAAGGAGGGCTTCGACGTCCGCATCGCCGGGGACGGCGGAAAGGCCATCGAGGAATTCCAAAGGGCCGCGCCGGACCTGATCCTCCTGGACATCATGCTGCCCGTCATGGACGGCTGGGCCGTCTGCGCCAAGATTCGGGAGACCTCTCAGGTCCCCATCATCATGCTCACCGCCAAGAGCGAGGTCTTCGACCGCATCCAGGGCCTGGAGATGGGCGCGGACGACTACATCGTCAAGCCCTTTGAAATGAAGGAGCTCATCGCCCGGATCAACGCCGTCCTCCGCCGGACGGAGATTCCCAACGACACCAGCAAAAAGCTGATCTTCGACAAGCTGGTCATCAACCTGGACTCCTACGAGCTCATTGTGGACGGGAAGAAGATCGACACGCCGCCCAAGGAGCTGGAGCTTTTATACCACCTGGCCTCCACCCCCAACCGGGTCTACACCCGGAACCAGCTCCTGGACGAGGTTTGGGGCTTCGATTACTTCGGGGACAGCCGGACGGTGGACGTACACATCAAGCGCCTGCGGGAGAAAGTGGAGGGCGTCAGCGAAAAGTGGGCCCTGAAAACCGTCTGGGGCGTGGGCTATAAATTTGAACTGACAACGGAGAAGACAGAGGCATGAGGCGCTTTCAGGAGCGGACCCAGGGCCTTTACTGGCGGCAGCTCTGCGTCACCGCCGGCATGGTGCTTTTGACGCTGTGCCTGCTGGGCGTGTCCTTCTTCTCCCTGAGCTATAACTACGCCCGGAGCCAGCAGGGCCAGGAGATCGCTTCCAAGGCCCAGGTCATGAGCCAGCTCTCCCTGAGCTATCTGGAGAGCGGGCGGTATCTCGATATGGAGGACCTTCAGGACGACCTGGATTTCCAGCGCCTGGCCAGCTTTGCCGCCATCGTCTCCGACGTGCATTTCATGATCTGCGACCCGGAGGGCCACGTCCTCCTCTCCACGGACAAAGCCCTGGACGGGAAAACCGTGACCATCCCCGCCGAGCAGACGGCCCGGGTTATGGAGCGGGGCAGCGCCTCCTGGCGGGACGACTTCGGCGGAATGTATCCCCGGAAGCGGTTTTCCGTGGGCGTGGCCGCCGTGAATCCCGCCACCCGGGAGAAGGTTGGGGAGGTCGTGGCGGTGTCCACCATGGCCTCCCTGGACTCCATGTGGCAGGGCTTCATCGGCCTCTTCTTCATGACCGCTTTTGTGGTGCTGATGATCGCGTTCATGGCCTCTTCCGTCACCGCCATGCGGCAGGTGAAGCCCATCCGGGAAATGGTGGAGGCCACCCGGCGCTATGCCGGGGGGGATTTTGACGTCCGCATGAACGACTATGGCCGGGGGGACGAGGTGGGAGAGCTGGCGGCCTCCTTCAACGCCATGGCGGAATCCCTCCAGCAGACGGAGCGGCAGCGGCGGGAGTTCATCGCCAACATCTCCCACGAGCTGAAAACCCCCATGACCACCATCGCCGGGTACACGGACGCCATCCTGGACGGCGCCATTCCCCCGGAGAACGAGAAGCAGTACCTCCAGATCATCTCCGGGGAGAGCCGCCGCCTCAGCCGCCTGGTGCGGCGGATGCTGGACGTGAGCCAGCTCCAGGCCATCGACCCCCTGCGGGGCGGGGCCCATTTCGACCTCTGCGAGAGCATGCGCCGGGTGCTGATTTCCATGGAGAAGAAGATCACGGACCGGGAGCTGGACGTGGAGGCGGACATCCCCGAGGGGCCTATCCTGGTCCTGGGGGACAACGACCTGATTACCCAGGTCATCTACAACCTGCTGGAAAATGCGGCGAAGTTCGCCTACAAGGGCTCCACCCTCTACCTGGGACTGACCCTCCGGGACGGGCGGGCCCACGTTATGGTGCGCAACTGCGGGGACACCATCCCCGCCGGGGAGCTGCCTTTGCTGTTTGAGCGGTTCCACAAAAGCGACAAGTCCCGCAGCGAGGACAAGGACGGCGTGGGCCTGGGGCTCTACATTGTCAAGACGATTTTGGAGCAGCATAAGGAAAAGATCAACGTCACCAGCGAGAGCGGCGTGACCACCTTTTCCTTTTCGCTGGCCACGAAATGAGGAAACATGGGAGAACGTGAGAAAGCCGGGCCGCTGCCCGGCGAGATCGTGGAGGTCTACCGCGCCGCCCTTCCCGGCGGCGGGCGGGACCCCCGGGAGGTCGTGGCATGCTACCGCCAGCCGGACCCCCGGGAGGTGGTGGAGGTCTACCGCCGCCCCGTCCCCGGCGGGACGCGGAAGTCCGCCGCCCGGAACCGGCAGAGAGGGCGCGGCGTTCCTCCGGGGCGGAGGTCGGGCCTTTACAGGTTTTTGCTCTGCCTGGCGGTGCTGATCGGCCTGACGGCGGCGGGACGGATCGTGGACCATGTGCTCGTCCGAACCGGCGGCAGGCCGCAGGAGGACTCCGCCGCCCATACCACGGCGGAAATCACCATTCCCAGCTGGCCCGTGGACCAGGGGGCGGGCCTCTCGGTGTCCCGGGCCCAGGGGGAGCCTCTGTCCGCCCAGGAGGTCTACCGCCGGCTGAACCCGGCGGTGGTGACGGTGCAGTGCCTCACGGGAGAGGGCGTCTCCATCGGCACCGGCGTCATCTTCTCCGAGGACGGCTACATTTTGACGAACCACCACGTGGTCCGAGGCGGCAGGCAGTGCCAGGTCACCCTGGACAGCGGGTATTCCATGGAGGTCTGCTTCGTGGCCGGGGATGAGGACAGCGACCTGGCGGTGCTGAAGGTTCCCCCGGGAGAATTGATGCAGATGCCGCTCCGCACGCTGCCCTACGCCGTCTTCGGGGACTCGGAGCAGCTGGTGGTGGGGGACCCGGTGTACGCCATCGGTGCGCCCCGGCGGCTCCGGGGGACCCTGACCAACGGCATCGTCTCCGCCATCGACCGGGACGTGGAGGTGGAGGGCCGGAGCATGACCCTCCTCCAGACCAACGCCGCCCTGAACTCCGGGAACTCCGGCGGACCCCTCATCAGCGAGCGGGGCCAGGTGGTGGGCATCAACGTGGCCAAGTATATGTCCGACTGGAACCGGGACAGCGTGGAGGGCTTGGGGTTCGCCATCCCCTCCGCCTATCTGGAGCGCATTGTCAACGATCTCCTGAAATGGGGCGAGGTACAGCCGGAGCCCCGGATTGGCATTTGGGTGCAGGCGGAAGGACCAGGCCTTTTTGTGAGCTCCGTGGACGCCGGCACCGCTGCGGAGGCGGCAGGGGTCCGGGCGGGAGACTATATCATCGCCGCCCAGGGTGAGGAAATGCACACGAATCAGGACCTGTTCCGCGTCCGGCGGACGCTTTACGTGGGCGACGAGCTGACGCTGACCCTCCTCCGGGAGGGGGAAACCCTGGAGGTCACCCTGGAGCTGGAGGAAGCGGTGGATTGAGCGTGAAAACAAAAAACCCGGGACCTTGATAAAGAAGGGTGCCCGAAAAGAGGCGGCCGCGTGACGCTTTCACGTTACGCGGCCGCCTCTTTTTCATATTTTGATAGCAGTTTTCCATCGTGATGCCAAGCATGACTTAAGGAAGCACTGATTTAATCCCCGCGCACATCTTTACGCCATAAATTTCCGCTGATCTGCGTCAGAAAATCTTGAAATCCGCCAGGATTCCTGCAATTTTCTTCCTTGCCAGCAAAAATTTCTGGCGCAAATCTGCACGCGTTGATTAAATCAGTGCTTCCTTAAAGATTCCGTTACTGGGCCAAGGGTTTCACCCTCTGGACACCGGAGCAGGCGTTGTCACCCTGCACCCG
>CAJTVF010000054.1 GCA_910579435.1 uncultured Oscillibacter sp. | reverse complement strand
AGCGGGAATTTATGGCGTGAAGCTGTGTGCGGGGATTTCATCAGTGGTTCCTTAAATAAGATGCGAAAAAGAGCGTCCGGCTTGTTGCCCGGACGCTCTTTTATAAATCATGCTTGTGTCAATTCCTGTTCAATTAAACGCGCTGCAATTTCGAAGGCTTTGATGCGGCGCTCCGCCAGGGTGATTTGGGACTTGTACCGCTCCGGCTGCTCTTTTCGGTGAAGGGTTTGGAGCGTTTCCCGGAGCTTGTGGAGCGTGGAATCGATCTGCCGCTTCGCTTCTGTAAGGTCCTCTTTTGAATATTCCATAGTGCCTCCTGTTTTGCGGGAAAAACCACGGCGTGTTTTTCCTGCATGTCCAAGAAAAACCCGCCAGCGGCGGGGCGGTTCGCGGAGCAAACCGCTGAGTGTCAAAAAGAAACACGCCTGCGGCGTGCTTCTTTTTTGGTGCGCGAGGCGGGACTTGAACCCGCACGTCCGTAAAGGACACTAGAACCTGAATCTAGCGAGTCTGCCAATTCCACCACTCGCGCGCATCAATATGAACTTGACGGCCCTTCGGACAAAGACGGAATGAGGCCCCGCCCCGCATGGGGCGGGGCCCTTCCTTCTGGTGCGCGAGGCGGGACTTGAACCCGCACGTCCGTAAAGGACACTAGAACCTGAATCTAGCGAGTCTGCCAATTCCACCACTCGCGCATGGCGTCAGCGGTCTCTAAAAGGGACCTGTGGTGCGGCTGACGGGACTTGAACCCACACGTCGAATCGACACCAGCACCTCAAGCTGGCCTGTCTACCAGTTCCAGCACAGCCGCATGATATTGCGTCCCCTAAAAAAGACTGCTTGATTATTATAGCCAGAACCTCCCCCGTTGTCAACACCCATTTTCCGTTTTTCCCGATTTTTTTCCTGGGGGAAATGGTCCCGGCCCCTCCGCCGTTTGACGGAGGGGCCATCCTTCCTGCACCCTACAGCCGGGCCATCACCTCGCCGATGGGCTCCGTGACGACCAGCCCGGCGGAGAGGTCCCGGGCCACGGCGGATTTGTTGATGAGGACCAGCCGTTCCCCCTGGAAGTAATTGATCAGCCCTGCGGCGGGCCAGACGTTTAGGGAGGTGCCGCCGATGATGAGGAGGTCCGCCCGGGCGATGGCATTCACCGCGTCGTTCATCACTGCCTGGTCCAGGCCCTCCTCGTAGAGCACCACGTCCGGCTTGATGGTCCCGCCGCAGGTACAGCGGGGCACGCCGCTGCCGTTCAGAATGAAATCCAGGCCGTAGAATTTCCCGCACTTCTCGCAGTAGTTCCGGTGGACGCTGCCGTGGAGCTCGCAGACATGCTTGCTGCCCGCGGCCTGGTGGAGGCCGTCGATGTTCTGGGTGACCACGGCGGTGAGCTTCCCCGCCGCCTCCCACTCCGCCAGCTTCTTGTGGGCGGCGTTGGGCTTGGCCCCGGGGACCAGCATCTTGGCCCGGTAGAAGCGGAAAAATTCCTCGGGGTTGCTTTTGTAGAAGGTATGGCTTAAAATGGTCTCCGGCGGATACTTCCACTCCTGGTGGTAGAGCCCGCCGGTGGAGCGGAAATCCGGGATGCCGGACTCCGTGCTGACCCCGGCGCCGCCGAAGAAGGCGATGGCTTTGGATTCCGCCGCCCAGGTCTTTAAGGTCTCGACTGCTTCCGTCATAATGATCCCTCCCTGCGGATTATAATAATTTTATGAAAGCCGTTTTGCCCGCCGCCGCAAAATATGGCAGCCGGTACTTCCTGCCTTTCCGTTCGGAAGTACCAGAACGGCTTCAAAGGAGAACGTCTCATGAACATTCAGATCTTCGGCTCCTCCAAGTGCTTTGACACCAAGAAGGCCCAGCGCTGGTTCAAGGAGCGCCGGATCAAATTCCAGTATGTCGATCTCCCCTCAAAGGGATTATCCCCCCGGGAGTACCAATCCGTCAAGCAGAAAGTTGGCCTCGAGGCCCTGGTGAACACGAAATGCCGGGCCTATGAGGACCTGTACATGGCCTACATCGCCCCCGCCGCCCGGGAGGAGAAGCTGCTGGAGAACCCGGTCCTCTTCCAGACCCCCATTGTCCGCAACGGCAGGGAGGCCACCGTGGGCTATCGCCCGGAGATTTGGGAGACCTGGGAATAACGCGCCTGCGCGCATTCGGAAAGGCCGGTGATGCCGTTGACCCGCAAGCTGCCCAGGGGGGCCTATCTTCTGATACAGCGATACTTTCGCCACGGCGTGGGGGTCCAGAGCGCCGCCCTGGCCTTTTACCTGCTGTTTATGATCTTCCCCTTCCTCATCTTCATCAGCGCCCTGCTGGGCCTGCTGGACCTGAACGTCACCGCCATCCTCCTGACCCTGGGGGAATTTCTGCCCCGGGACGTGGTGGACATTGTGCGGGCCTACCTGGTCCACGTGGGCGAGAGCCCCAGCCCCAAGCTGATGATTTTCGGCCTGTTCTTTTCCATCTGGTTCCCCATGCGGGCCACCAACGCCCTGATGGTCTCCGTGCGGACGGCCTACCACCTGGGCCCGCCGAAGCGGGCGGTGGTCCACCGGATGAAGACCCTGCTGTATACGGTGGTGCTGATTTCGGCCATCGCCCTGACGCTGACGCTCATGACCGTGGGGGACCGGCTGCTGGGCTACGCCGTGGGGAATTTCCGCCTGCCGCTGTTTCTGGCGGAGCTGTGGGCCCGGATGCGCTTCCCGGCGGCGGCGGTGGTGGGCTATTTCGCCCTGTTCTTTCTCTACGCCCTGGCCCAGGACGCCCGGCGGCCCTGGCGGGACCTCTGGCCCGGCACCCTGGCGGCCCTGGCGGCGTGGATGGCCCTGAGCTGGCTGTACGCCGCGTATGTGGAGAACTTCGCCAACTACTCCCTGCTCTATGGGTCCATCGGCACGGTGGTGGTGCTGATGATCTGGCTCTACATGTCCGCCAACGTGCTGATTCTGGGGGCGGAGCTCAACGGGACCCTGGTGGCGATGCGGAAGGAACAGGGCGCATGAAGCCAAAAAACGCGGTCCCGGAAGGGGCCGCGTTTTCCGGTCCCGGCGGCGGGATGGGACTTGCATTGCCGGGAAAATCCCGGTATAATCGTCCTGGAAAACAAAAATGCGGCAGACGGCGGATGCGCCAACACCCGCCGGCCTGCACAGGTGCCAGAACCACCTGCACAACGGCCGTAAGGCCGCACCGCATGGGGATATTATACGACAATCCGGCCCCTCACGCAAGGGGCGGGTTTTGCCGTTGTTCTCTTTATGCCGCGTCCGCATTAAGAACCTGTATTCATAACCGGGGGATGCCGGAAGGATGAGGATTTTTCCCGTCAGGCAAGGAGATTTTCCGCAGCAATCCTGACGGATTGCAAGGGAAACCGACGCGGTCTGACGGGAAAAAGACCGGCCAGGCGGCGTTCAGCGGTTGTGAATACAGGTTCTAAGAGCGTCTGCTTCTTGCGCTGTGTGGGGTTTGACCTGCACGGCGTTTTTGTTTTTCACCCAGCGGGCCGTATGGGGGCGAAGCCGCCCCCGGGCCGCTGCGGTGGAACGCAATGCGGCGGAGGGGCGGCGGATTCGGAATTCGGCCCCCTGCTGGTGGAGATTTCCAAGAAGCTGGGCGGCGGCAGCGCGCGGTTTTACGAGCGGGGCCTGGTCCTGGGGAGCAAGCGGGTGTCCTATGACAGCCTGAAGGACGCGGCCTTCATCCCCGGAAGCGGCGGCGGCTTCACCCCGAAGCAGAAGCTGCGCAATTCCTCCGTACTGTGGCTGTACCGGAAGAAGGGCTCCACCATCGGCATCCGGGATTTGAGCTGCCGCTTTGACAAGCAGACCATGGAGGCCATCCAGACGGGCCTGGGCTTCCGGCCGGAGGGCTGAGAACGGAGGCCGCTGCCTTAAGAGGGCGGCGGCCTTCGCTTTTATGGATAATCCTTCCCCCTCCCGCGCATACTACCCCCATTCTTGGAGGTGGCGCATGGGAACATTATCAGACAGCTACACAGAAAACGTCCGGCTCTTTGACGAGGCCCTGGGGGTCGGCCGCAGCGTGGACATGGTAAGCCGGGACTACTTCATCGGCGGCCGCCGGGCCCGCATCTGGGTGGTGGACGGCTACGGCAAGGACGAGACCCTGGAGCGCATGGGGGCCTTCTGGCTCTCCCAGCCCGCAAACGCCCTGGAGGGTTTGACGGACATGCAGGACTTCGCCGACCGCTTCATCTCCTTTTCCGAGGTGGACGTGGGCTTTGACGCGGAGGAGATCATCACCTCCGTCCTCATGGGGAAGACCCTTTTGCTGGTGGAGGGCCTCCGGGGCGGGGCCCAGATCGACGCCAAGGACTACCCCAGCCGGGGTGTGGACGAGCCCCCGGACGGCAAGGTCCTCCGGGGCTCTCACGACGGCTTCGTGGAGGCGGTGGTGCCCAACATGGCCCTGCTCCGCCGCCGCATCCGGGACCCCCGCCTCACCATGGAGGGCCTGAAGGTGGGAAAGCGGTCCCACACCGACGCGGTGCTCTGCTACCTGGACGACAAGGCGGACCCGGCCCTTCTCTCCGCCATCCGGGAGAAGCTGGCGGGCATCGACGTGAACTCCCTCTCCATGGCCCAGGAGAGCGTGGCGGAGGCCATCCGGCCCAAGCAGTGGTACAACCCCTTCCCCAAGGTCCGCTACACGGAGCGGCCCGACAGCGCCGCCGCCAGCATCATGGAGGGCAACGTGGTGCTGATGGTGGACAACTCCCCCTCGGTGATGATCCTGCCCACCACGTTCTTTGACTTCACCCAGGAGGCCAACGAGTTCTACTTCCCGCCTCTGGTGGGGTCCTACCTGCGGCTGCTGCGGATCATCGTCTTTGTGATCTCCCTGCTCATCACCCCCACCTGGTACCTGATGGTGAAGGAGGACGGGCGGCTGCCGGAGTGGCTGAGCTTCCTCTCCTCTCCGGAACCGGCGGCCCTGGGGCTTTTGTGGCAGCTGCTGGTGGTGGAGTTCCTGGTGGACGTGCTGAAGCTGGCGTCCCTGAACACGCCGGACTCCCTGTCCAACTCCTTCTCCATGCTGGGGGCCCTGATTCTGGGCGACTTCGCCGTCCAGGCCGGGTGGCTGGGGCCGGAGGTGCTGGTGTATATGGCCTTCGTGTCCGTGGCCAGCTTCGCCCAGCCCAGCTATGAGATGGGCTACGCCTTCAAGCTCCTCCGGGTGGTCCTGCTGCTGCTGACGGCGGCCTTCGACGTCTGGGGCTATGGCCTGGGCATCCTGGGCATCGTCGTCCTGCTGGCCACCACGAAGCCCCTGGTGGGCCGGGGCTATCTCTATCCCCTCATTCCCTTCCACGGGAAGGCCCTCTGGCGGCTGCTGGTGCGGGAGCCCATCAGCCCGGACAACACATGACGTTGAAACCGTCCTCCGCGCCTGGCGCGGGGGACGGTTTTTTTCGTCTGCCTCCCCCGGCTCTCCACATTTTTCACAAAAAGTAATACCTTTCACCGCCAAACTTCGCCGCCCGGAATGGAATCCGTCATTGACGCTGAGGGCGAAAACCCTCATAATAATAGAGAAAATCACACGTCAACAACACCGAGGGAGGCATTCATGAAGAAAGGCTATTTGGTACTGGCGGACGGCCAGGCGTTCCAGGGCTTCCGGTTCGGCGCGGAGGCCGGGGCCGTGGGAGAGCTGGTCTTCACCACCGGCATGTGCGGCTATGTGGAAACCCTGACGGATCCCAGCTACGCGGGACAGATCGTCATGCAGACCTATCCCCTCATCGGCAACTACGGCGTCATCCCGGAGGACTTTGAGGGGGACTGCCATGTGAAGGGCTACGTGGTCCGGGAGCCGTGCGGACACCCCTCCAACTTCCGCTGCGGCGGGGACCTGGACGGCTTTTTAAAAGAGCGGAACATCCCCGGCCTCTATGGCGTGGATACCCGCCAGCTCACCCGGATCATCCGGGAATCCGGCGTGATGAACGCCATGATCTGCGGCGAGGCGCCGGCGGACCCGGCCCCCCTTCGGAGCTATGCCGTCGCCGGCGTGGTGGAGGCCGTCACCCGCCGGGAGCCCGCCGTCCTCCCGGCGGAGGGGGAGACCGGCTTCCGCGTGGCCCTGCTGGACTACGGCGCGAAGCGCAACATCTCCCAGGAGCTCCGGAAACGGGGCTGCGAGGTGACAATATTCCCCGCCTCCACCCCGGCAAAGACCATCCTGGCCATGGAGCCCGACGGGGTCATGCTCTCCAACGGCCCCGGGGACCCGGCGGAGAACGTCTTCCAGATTGAACAGATTCAAAAGCTCCTGGGAAAGGTCCCCCTCTTCGGCATCTGCCTGGGCCATCAGCTCGCCGCCCTGGCGGCGGGGGGACGGACCTATAAGCTGAAATACGGCCACCGGGGGGGCAACCAGCCCGTCCGGGATTTGAACGGCGTCCGGACCTACATCACCAGCCAGAACCACGGCTACGCCGTGGACGGGGACAGCGTGAAAGCCGGACGGGTCTCCTTCGCCAACGCCAACGACGGCACCTGCGAGGGGCTGGACTACCCCGGCCTCCGGGCCTTTACCGTCCAGTTCCACCCGGAGGCCCGGGGCGGCCCCCAGGACACCGCGTTTTTGTTTGACCGCTTTGTGGAGCTGATGAAGGGAGGGGACCTCTAATGCCTCTGGATACCCGTATCAAAAAAGTCCTGGTCATCGGCTCCGGCCCCATTGTCATCGGCCAGGCCGCCGAGTTCGACTACGCCGGGGCCCAGGCCTGCCGGGTCCTGAAGGAGGCCGGGGTCAACGTGGTCCTGTGCAACTCCAACCCCGCCACCATCATGACGGACCAGGCCATGGCGGACGAGATTTACTTAGAGCCCCTCACCGCGGAGACCATGAAGCGCATCATCCGCAAGGAACAGCCCGACTCCATCCTGGCGGGTCTGGGGGGCCAGACGGGCCTGACCCTGGCCATGCAGCTGGACAAGGAGGGTTTTCTCCGGGAGCAGAACGTCCGTCTGCTCGGCACAGGCGCCGCCGCCATCTCCCGGGCGGAGGACCGGGAGCTCTTCAAGGAGGCCATGGCGGAGATCGGCCAGCCCGTCATTGCCTCCGGCATTGCGGAGACCGTGGAGGAGGCCCTGGAAGTCGCCGGGAAAATCGGCTATCCCGTCATCGTCCGCCCGGCCTTTACCCTGGGCGGCGCGGGAGGCGGCGCGGCAAAGGACGAGGCGGAGCTCCGGGTCATTGCCCAGACGGGCCTGGACGCCTCCCCCATCACCCAGGCGCTGATTGAAAAGGCCATCTTCGGCTGGAAGGAAATCGAGTTCGAGACCATGCGGGACGGCGCGGGGAACGTCATCGCCGTCTGCTCCATGGAGAACCTGGACCCGGTGGGGGTCCACACCGGGGACTCCATCGTGGTGGCCCCCACCCAGACCCTGGCGGACCGGGAGTTCCAGATGCTCCGCTCCGCCTCGCTGGACATCATCACCCATTTGGGCATCGTGGGCGGGTGCAATGTGCAGCTGGCCCTGAACCCGGACAGCTTCGAGTACGCCGTCATTGAGGTGAACCCCCGGGTTTCCCGCTCCTCCGCCCTGGCCTCCAAGGCCACGGGCTACCCCATCGCCAAGATCACGGCGAAAATCGCCCTGGGGTACACCCTGGACGAGATCAAGAACGATATCACCGGCAAGACCTGCGCCTGCTTCGAGCCGGCGCTGGACTATATCGTGGTCAAGATGCCGAAATGGCCCTTCGACAAATTTGCCGACGCCTCCCGGGTCCTGGGCACCCAGATGAAGGCCACGGGGGAGGTCATGTCCATCGCCCCCTCCTTCGAGATGGCCCTGATGAAGGCGGTCCGGGGGGCGGAGATCGGGATGGACAGCCTGAACCGGAAGAACACGGACCCCGCCCCCATCTGGGAGCGCCTCCGGCGGGTGGACGACCGGCGGCTCTTCACCGTCTTCGAGGCGCTGAAAGCCGGGATTTCCGTGGATGAGATTTTCTCCATCACAAAGATCGACCGCTGGTTCCTCTGGAAGCTCCGGGGCATGGCGGACTTTGAAACGGCCCTGGAAAAGGAGGGCCTGGCCGCCGGGCTCTATGAGGAGGGCAAACGCCTGGGCTACCCCGACGAAACCCTGCTCCGCCTCTCCGGGGCGGCGTCCCTGCCGGGAGAGGCCGGGACCGCCGTGTACAAAATGGTGGACACCTGCGGCGCGGAGTTCGACGCGGAAACCCCCTACTTCTATTCCAGCTTCGACCGCTTCTGCGAGTCCCGGGCCTTCCCCCGGTCCGGGCGGCCGGTCATCATGGTCCTGGGCTCCGGCCCCATCCGCATCGGACAGGGCATCGAGTTCGACTATTCCTCCGTCCACTGCGTCTGGACCCTGAAAGAGCTGGGCTATGACGTGGTGATTGTGAACAACAACCCGGAGACCGTCTCCACGGACTACGACACCGCCGACCGCCTCTACTTCGAGCCCCTGTACCCCGAGGACGTGATGCACATTATTGAGGTGGAAAAGCCTGTGGGGGTCGTGGTGGCCTTCGGCGGGCAGACCGCCATCAAGCTGACCCGGTTCCTGGACGGCAGGGGCATCCCCATCCTGGGCACCTCCGCCGAGTCCATCGACATGGCGGAGGACCGGGATCGCTTCGACGAGCTGCTGGAGCGTTTCCACATCAAGCGCCCCCAGGGAAGGGGGGTCCTGGGCATGGAGGAGGCCCTGGCGGCGGCAAACGAGCTGGGCTATCCCGTCCTGCTCCGGCCCAGCTACGTCATCGGCGGGCAGAACATGGTCATTGCCCATAACGACGAGGACGTGCGGACCTATATGAACGTCATCCTCTCCGGGAAGGTGGAAAACCCCGTCCTGGTGGACCAGTACCTGATGGGCAAGGAGCTGGAGGTGGACGTGATTTCCGACGGCACGGACGTGCTGATTCCCGGCGTCATGCAGCACATCGAGCGCACCGGCGTCCACTCCGGGGACTCCATCGCCGTCTATCCGCCCTTCTCCATCGGGGACCGGATGCTGAAAACCATTGTGGACTGCTCCGAAAAGCTGGCGCTGTCTCTGGGCACCCGGGGCCTTATCAATATCCAATACCTCATTTACCAGGGCGAGCTTTACGTCATCGAGGTCAACCCCCGGGCCAGCCGGACCGTGCCCTATATCTCCAAGGTCACCGGCGTGCCCATGGTGGACCTGGCCACCCGGGTCATGGCGGGCCAGCCCCTGAAATCCCTGGGCTATGGAACCGGGTTATATAAGCAGCCGCCCTATGTGGCGGTCAAGGTCCCGGTGTTCTCCTTCGAGAAGATCACCGACGCCAACGCCGCCCTCTCTCCCGAGATGAAGTCCACCGGCGAGGTCCTGGGCCTGGGCAAGAACATGCAGGAGGCGCTGTTCAAGGGCCTGGTCTCCGCCGGGTACAAGGTGGAGAGCGAGGAGAAAAAGGGCGTCCTGATTTCCGTCAACCGCCGGGACCAGCCGGAGATTCTCGACACCGCCCGGAAGCTGGACGAGCTGGGCTTCCGGCTCTACGCCACCGACGGCACCGCCCACGAAATCGAACGCCTGGGAACCAGCGTGGAGATCGTGGGCAAGCTGGGCCAGGACAACCGGGTCTTCCAGCTGCTGGAGGACGGGAAGATCGACTACGTAATCCTCACCGGGTCCACGGAGCCGGAGTACATCCGGGATTTCATCCGCCTGAACCACCGCTGCGTCCAGCTGGGCATTCCCTGCCTGACCAGCCTGGACACCGCCGGGGCCCTGGCGGACATTCTGGAGTCCCGCTATACCCAGGGGAACACGGAGCTGGTGGATATCTGCCACCTCCGCGCGGAGCGCCAGAAGCTGCGCTTTACCAAGATGCAGACCTGCGGCAACGACTACATTTTCCTGGAGAACTTCGACGGGCAGATCACCTGCCCGGAGTCCCTCTGCGTCACCTTCTGCCACCGGCACTGCGGCGTGGGGGCCGACGGCATCATTCTGATGGAGCGCTCCGAAACCGCCGACGCGAAAATGCGCATGTTCAACGCGGACGGCAGCGAGGGCAAAATGGCGGGCAACGCCCTGCGGTGCGTGGGCAAGTACCTCCACGACAACGGCTTCGTGGACAAGGAGGCCCTGACGGTGGAGACGGCCAGCGGCGTGAAAACCGTGACCCTCTATACCACCAACGGGAAGGCCACCTCCGCCAGCGTGGACATGGGCCGGGCGGCGCTGGATACCTCGGCGCTGAAATTTGCCATCGCGGAGAAACAGGTGGTGGACTACCCCGTCCGCATCGCCGGGCGGCCCTACAGCATCACCTGCGTGGACATGGGGAATCCCCACTGCGTGGTGTTCTGCGACCGGGTGGACGCGGTGGACATCGACTTCATCGGCCCCCGGTTCGAGCACGCGCCCTATTTCCCGGAGCGGACGAATACGGAGTTCATCCGGGTGGTGAATCCCAGCACCATCAAAATGCGGGTCTGGGAGCGGGGCAGCGGGGAGACCATGGCCTGTGGAACAGGCGCTTGCGCCGCCGTGGCCGCCGCCATCGCCAACGGGAAGTGCGGAAAGGACCGGGACGTCACCGTCCGGGTGAAGGGCGGAGAGCTCATCGTCCGCTGTACTGACGAGGGCGTGACCCTGACGGGAGACGCGAAGCTGGTGTATACGGGAGAAATCGAATATTAAGGAACCACTGATGAAATCCCCGCACACAGCTTCACGCCATAAATTCCCGCTGGACTGCGTTAGGGAAGCACTGATTTAATCCCTGCGCACATCTTTACGCCATAAATTTCCGCTGATCTGCGTCAGAAAATCTTGAAATCCGCCAGGATTCCTGCAATTTTCTTCCTTGCCAGCGAAAATTTCTGGCGCAAATCTGCACGCGTTGATTAAATCAGTGCTTCCTTAGAAAATCTTGAAATCCGTCAGGATTCCTGCGGTTTTCTTCCTTGCCAGCAGAAATTTCTGGCGCAAACCTGCACGCGTTGATTTAATCAGCGCTTCCTTAAGAACCTGTATTCACCACCGCTGAACGCCGCCTGGCCGGCATCCCCCGGTTATGAATACAGGTTCTGAAACAACGGGGAGGCCGCTTGGCCTCCCCGCTTCGCGTCTTATTGGTAACGGTACTGCATCCCCGTGTACTGCTCAATGCAGCTGAAAAACAGGTCCCGGTTCCGGAACTCCAGCAGCTTGCAGTCCTCCTCCTCATGGAAGGACACGATGCGGCGGCGGGTGTCGACCCAGACGCGCCACAGGTTCTGGGCGGTGTTAGTTTGCTCCATAAGGGGGGCTCCTTTCTCTTCGTCTATTATATAAGACGATTCAGGGGGCGGTTTTGTTTCATCTTTTTGAAAAATTTTTCAAAAATTTTTCCAGGACGCTCCGGCCCCCGCCCCGGGTCAGAAGGCCGCCCCGGGGTCGGGATATGCCGTGCCGGCGTAACCATAGTACTCGCCGTAATACCCGCCGGAGGAGCCGAGGTCCGTGTATTCCGTCATCGCCTCCTGCTCCGCCTGGGTCAGCAGACGGTGGGTATTGTCCAGGACGCCCATGTCCTCCAGGGCGTTCAGCGTCTCCGTGCAGTAGATGGAGATGGAGAAGTAGACGGACCGGCTCCCGGTGTCCCGGGTGCTTCCGCTGCTGTTGCGCTCATCGGGGTTCTCCCGGTGGTAGGTCAGGTTATAATGGAGGTAAAGCTCGCCGTCATAAACGCTCCGGCTGTATTCCTCGTAGTCGGTCAGGAACATGGTCCGGCCGAGGCGCCCGGCCTGAATGTCCCGCCGGACGGCGGCCTCCAGGGCGTTTGCCTGCTCCATCGTGAGGTCGATATCCTCGCGCTGGCGGGTCTCCGTGTTATAGACGCCGGCGGTGCCGCCGGTGAGGCGGGAGGCAATGATGTCGTTGGAATCCGACGGAGTGACATTTCGAAAGAGGTTGTTCTCCTGCGTATCCGGGTCCGCCGCCAGGGCCATGGCCAGCCGGGCGGCCTCCGACTCGCCGGAGACAGGAAGGGTGTAGTACCGGCCAACGTGATCCCCCGGCGTCCAATAGCTCAGGTCGACGTAGAAGGCGTTCTCCCAAGGCTGTTTCCGGCTCTTCAGCTGGTCCTTCTCGGCGACGATGGCCTGATGGAGGTCCAGAAGCTTCTCGATCATGGCCGGGTCAGACGTGCTAGCATAGAGGCTCCTGCCATAGGGCGAGCCGATGCGGACGGCGGCGTCCGTCAGCTCCCCGGCGCCGGGAACGTAGTCCTCCACGCCGAAGGGGTCCGCCGCGATGACAAAGCAGAGGGCCGCGGAGGCCAGGAGCGTGGCCAGCGCGCCCTTGCCGCTGCCCCGGAAGACCTTGAGGGACTTGGCCAGCAGCATGGAGGCGATGTAATAGCCCACAATCCCGGCGATGGCCATGCAGACGGCGAAGGGGACGGGCCGGGCGGTGACGTGGTAGGAGGCCTGGGCGAACAGGGCGTACAGCAGCGTGCCCCCGGTCAGGGCGGCGCAGAGGGCCACGCCGTAGCGGAACACGGGCTTCATCCAGCCCACGGCCACCACGTCCCCGGCGCTCTCACTGCGGCGGCGCCGGTACAGCGCCCAGGCTCCGGCCAGAAGGACCACGCCCACCAGGGCGTACACGGCGATGAGCCAGCCGTTCACCAGCGTCACGGACTGAATGCCGCCGTTTTCGATCCAGCCGCCGGGGGTGGTGATCTGCTGGTATTCCGCGAAGACCTCCAGCTTCCGGAGCAGGAAGACGGTGGGGCTCAAAAACTCCGCCACGCCGGTATACGCCTGGCTGACGCCCAGGTAGAACTCCGTCATCAGCTCGGACACCAGCCACTCCATCCCGGCGGCGATGAAGTGGAAAATGAAGTAGAACGCCGCGAAGGCAAAGGGATTGCCGGTGATGAAGACAATGAGGGTGGCGGCGGAAAAGTAAAAGAGGCTTTCGCCCAGGACCCCCAGGATGGTCACCAGCAGGCCCGCCGGCTCAAATATGCCCGCCAGAAGGGAGACCAGCACCGTCAGGGCTCCGGTGACGGCGTAGGGAATCAGCATCATGCACAGCCCCGAGAGGAGGCTGGTGACGAAGAGGCCCTTCCGGGTGATGGGCAGGGAGTGGAGCATGCCCACGCTCCGGGCGTTGTAGAGGTAGCTCCACACCGCCAGGGCGCAGAGGGCCGCGTAGAACAGCGAGACAATGGGCACAATATAAGCGAGGATGGAGTAATAGCCGATGGTGGCCTCCAGCGGCTGGCCGGCGGTGTAGAAGAAGCCCTCTTCAATCAGGGCCGCCAGGAGATACAGCGGCGCCAGGGCCCCCAGGGCCGACGCGCCGCCCCACAGGGGCCAGAACCGGGCGAGGTTCTTCCGGAACAGCGCGGGATTAAAGTACGATGTCTTTGACGGCATAGTCGGCGCCTCCTAACTCATAGATGAAAATTTCCTCCAGCGTCAGCGGCACGGCGTCCACCAGCATGGGCTCGTAGACTGCCAGGCGGTGCGTGGCCTCCTCCGCGCTCATGCGCATGATGAGGGTGTGAATGCGCCCCACGGCGGAGGCGTGAAGGACCTCCAGGTCCCCGGGAACTCCGCCGCCGTCCTTGAAGACGACCTGGAGCTTCACCATGTTGTCCTGCAATTGGGCCAGGGACCGCTCCAGCAGGACCTTCCCGTGGTCCAGGATGCCCACGTGGTCGCACACGTCCTCCAGCTCCCGCAGGTTGTGGGAGGAGACCAGGACGGTGGTCCCCCGCTGGCTGACGTCCCCCAGGACCAGGGACCAGACCTGCCGCCGCATGACGGGGTCCAGGCCGTCCACCGGCTCGTCGAGGATGAGGCAGTCCGGCATGGCGCTGAGGGTCAGCCAGAAGGCGGCCTGCTTCTGCATGCCCTTGCTCAGGCGGCGCAGGGTCCGCTTCTCGTCGATCTGGAAGACCTCTTTCAGCTTCTCGTACCGCTCCATGGAGAAATGGGGGTAGAAGCCCCGGTAGAACCGGCACATGTCCCGGATGCTGGCCTGGGGGAAGTAATACCAGTCGTCGGCAATGGCGGCGATCCGGGCCTTCAGGGCCTCGTTTTCCCAAATGGGCTGGCCGTCGATGGCGAGCTCTCCCTCGTCCTGGCGGTAGATGCCCGTCAGGCAGCGGATCAGGGTGGATTTTCCCGCGCCGTTGGGGCCCACCAGGCCGTAGACGCTTCCCGCCGGAACGCGGAGGCTCACGCCGTCCAGGGCGGCGAAGCCGCCGAAGCGTTTGACGGTGTTGGTGACTTGAATCATCGTGTTCCCTCCTTGCGCCCCCCGGCGGGGACCCCGCCGGACGGCTCTTCTTGAAGAAGAGCCATAAGCTCTTCCTGGCTGACGCCGAGATACCGCAGCTCCGCCAAAAGCTCCCGGGTCTTCTCCCAGAGCTCCTCCCGGCGGGACGCGTCGGCGTCCGGGTCCCCGGTGGCGAAGCTGCCCTTGCCGGGGACGGAATAAATGTAGCCCTCTCCCTCCAGCTCGTTATAGGCCCGCTGGATGGTGTTGGGATTGATGGACAGCTGCGTCGCCAGGGACCGGACCGACGGAAGTTTCTCGTCGGTGCCGATGGCTCCGGTGACGATCAGCTTGCGGAGCCCGTCCTTGATCTGCTCGTAGATGGGGCGGGAGTCCCGGTAATTGAGGCTGATCACCGCATACCTTCCCTTCTGCGGCGGTGGCCGCCGCGGTTTCGTAATGAACTGTACTAACTGTATTAAGAAAATTAACACAGTAGGGGCGGTTTGTCAAGGGAAAATAAAAATTTCCTGCCCGGAGGCTGGAAAAAACATGATTTGACCCTTTACAATGGGAAATCCCTATGATATAGTAACAAAGTCCGCCGGCCAAGCGGCGGGCGCGCCCCGGAGCTTTGTCCCGAGGAGCTTCACCGGCCCGGAGCACAGCCCCGCGGGGAATTTTTGGAAAGGTGGAAACACACTATGCTTCGCAAAGAAGAAAAGACCGCGATTATCAACGCGAACCGGACCCACGAGACCGACACCGGCTCCCCCGAGGTCCAGATCGCCATTCTCACCGAGCGCATCAACGTCCTCACCGAGCACATGCGGGCCAACCCCCAGGATAAGCACTCCAACCGGGGTCTGCTGAAGATGGTCGGTAAGCGCCGCAGCCTCCTGGACTACCTCCAGAAGAAGGACGTGGAGCGTTACCGCGCCCTCATCGCCAAGCTGGGCATCCGTAAGTAAGACGCGAACAGGGCGGCGGGACAACGCCGCCCTGTTTTCCGTGTCCAGTCCCGATTCACCCCCCTGCGGGAGCCGCCGCTTTTTGTGTTTGAAAGACCGCCCGCCTGGGCCGGACGGCCTTTCAAATACGAAAAGGACCGCTCCCCAAAAAACAAAAGAAAAGGAGCGTATCTATGTCTACCATCATCACCCAGAGGCAATTCCCCCACTACCGCAAGTACGAAATGGAGCTGGCGGGCCGCCCCCTGACCCTGGAGGTCGGGAAGCTGGCGGAGCTGGCCAACGCCGCCGTCATGGTGGGCTACGGCGACACCCGGGTCCTGGTCTGCGCCACGGCCTCCGCCCGGCCCCGGGACGGCATCGACTTCTTCCCCCTGTCCGTGGACTTTGAGGAGAAGCTGTACTCCGTGGGCCGCATCCCCGGCAGCTTTAACCGCCGGGAGGGCCGCCCCGGCGAGAAGGGCGTCCTCACCAGCCGGGTCATCGACCGGCCCATCCGCCCCCTGTTCCCCCACGACTTCCGCAACGACGTCTCCATCATGGCCACGGTCATGAGCGTGGACCACGACTGCTCCCCCGAAATCTGCGGCCTCATCGGCGCCTCCGCCGCCCTGGCCATCTCCGACATCCCCTGGCACGGCCCCGTGGGCGCGGTGAAGGTGGGCCTGGTGGACGGCAAGCTGATCTTCAACCCCACCAGCGAGGAGCGGAAGGTCTCCGACCTGGATGTCACCGTGGTCTCCACCGGAAGCAAGGTGGTCATGATCGAGGCCGGAGCCAACGAGGTGGACAACGGCACCATGTTTAAGGCCATCCAGATGGCCCACGAGGAAAACCAGAAGCAGGTGGACCTGATCAACCGGATGGTCTCCGAAATCGGCAAGGAGAAGTTCGACTATCCCCACGCCGATTTTGACGAGGAGCTGTTTGAAAAAATCGTCTCCGCCACCATGGAGGACGCGAAAGCCGCCATGGACACCGACGACAAGAACGTCCGGGAGACCCGCTGGAACGCCCTTATTGAGAAGTGGCACGAGCTGTTCCTGGACGAGTACCCGGAGATGGACAAATACCTGGACGAGATCACCTACAAGTTCCAGAAGAAGATTGTCAAGGCCTGGCTGCTGGAGGGCCACCGGGTGGACGGCCGCCAGAAGAACGAAATCCGGCCCCTTGGCTCCGAGGTGGGCGTCCTGCCCCGGGCCCACGGCTCCGGCCTCTTCACCCGGGGACAGACCCAGGTGCTGTCCGTGGTCACCCTGGACACCCTCTCCGCCAACCAGAAGCTGGACACCATCTGGGAGGAGACGGAGAAGCGGTATATGCACCACTACAACTTCCCCGGCTACTCCGTGGGCGAGGCCAAGCCCGCCCGCTCTCCGGGGCGGCGTGAAATCGGCCACGGCGCCCTGGCCGAGCGGGCCCTCCTCCCCGTCATTCCCGACGTGGAGCAGTTCCCCTACGCCATCCGGGTGGTCAGCGAGGTGGTGAGCTCCAACGGCTCCACCTCCCAGGGCTCCGTCTGCGGCTCCACCCTGGCGCTGATGGACGCGGGCGTGCCCATTAAGGCCCCTGTGGCGGGCATCTCCTGCGGCCTGATTCAGGACGATGACGGCGGCTTTACCACCTTCATTGACATCCAGGGCGTGGAGGACTTCCACGGCGAGATGGACTTCAAGGTGGCGGGCA
>CAJTVF010000053.1 GCA_910579435.1 uncultured Oscillibacter sp. | reverse complement strand
CCGCGCTGTGTTGAAAAGAATCCATTGGATTCTTTTCAACTGTGGTAACTATAACTCACGATATGCCAGAAACAGGCGCCGTGCGGCGAGGGGAAGACCCCCACTGGAGGAATATCGGGAATGGCTGGAAAATTCCTGACCTTGCATAATCATAACCATCGGCTGAGCCGGTGGTTTTCTTTTTGCAAGAAAACCACCCCTCAAAATTGAGGGGTGGAGAAAGGGACATGTCATGATTCTCTTTAGGGAAGCACTGATTTAATCCCCGCACACATCTTTACGCCATAAATCTCCGCTGATCTGCGTCAGAAAATCTTGAAATCCGCCAGGATTCCTGCAATTTTCTTCCTTGCCAGCGAAAATTTCTGGCGCAAATCTGCACACGTTGATTAAATCAGTGCTTCCTTAGAATTATACTCCGCCTGTGAGCAGTCTGGGGAGTATGAGCGTAATCTCCGGGAAGACATTCAAAAGAATCAGCGTGATGACAAGGGGAATCAGGAACGGGATTACGCCTTTCATCAAGGTCTTAAACTGCATGTTTCCAACCCGGGCAACGACAAACAAGGCGGTGCCCATGGGGGGCGTCAAGATGCCGATCATGAGGTTGAAAATCACGACTACGCCAAAGTGAATGGGGTTGATGTTGTACGCCAGGATCGCGGGGAGCAGAATCGGCACGAGAATCATCTGGAGCGGGAGCGCGTCGATGCAGGTGCCGAGAATCAGCAGGACAATGTTGATCATCAGGAGCAGTGTGAGCTTCGAGCTTACATGGCTCGTGAAGAACGTGGCGATTGCCTGCGGCATCTGCTCCCGGGAGATCACAAACTGGAACAGGGTCACGCCGAGAATCATCAGCACAATGGTTCCGCTGGTCTTGATGGAGTCGATGCAGATTTTGAAAAAGCTGTCCAATGTAAGCTCCTTGTATACGAAGAAGCCGAGAATCATCGTATACAGCGCGGCGACCACGGCCGCCTCGGTGGGGGTGAAGTAACCCGTGAAGATGCCGATGAGGATAATCACCGGAGTCAAAAGCGCCCAAAAGCTCTTTTTGAAGGAGTTTGCCCGGTAGGACCAGCTCCTCTTTGGCTCCGAGGGATAGTTTCTCTTGTGCGAAAGGATCGAGCACATAATCATCAGCGCGGCGGTCGTGAGCAGGCCCGGCAGGAAACCCGCCATGAAGAGCTTTTCAACGCTCTGGTTTGCAAGCACCGCGTAGATGATAAGCGGAGTGGAGGGCGGGACCAAGGGTCCGATGATGCAGCTTGCCGCTGTGATTCCGCCGGCGAAGCCTTCGTCAAAGCCCGCGTCCTTCATGCTCTTGATCTCAAGCTGGCCAAGCCCGCCCGCGTCCGCCAGGGCCGAACCGGACATGCCGGAGAAAATCAGGGACGCCACTACGTTTACGTGCGCGAGGCCGCCCTTACGGTGTCCAATCATGGAAGCGGCGAAATCGAAAATCCGGGTGGTCACGCCGCCGCCGTTCATCAGGTTGCCCGCAAGGACGAAGAACGGCACTGCCAGCAGTGTCTGGCTGTTTACGCCGTTAAACATCTGCTCCAGCGCGAAGGGAACGAGATTCCAGCCTCCCGACGCTGTAAAAAAGAAGATGGAGGCCATAATGAGGGCGTATCCGACATGAACGCCCAGCATAATCAGGATAAACCATAGTACAAAGGTCAATACCATTTGCATGTTATTCGGCCTCCTTTATGTCGTAAAAGTCATTTTTCGAGTCCTCGACCACCCAGGCCCTTACCACCTCGCCATTCTTGACGATGTTGACAAGCTGGGCGATCATTTCCAGGATTGTCAGGGCCGTCCATAAAAACATCGCGCCATACAGCCAGCTTTCGCTGATTCCCAGCGTTACCAGCGGCGTATAGGACTTCCGCTGTACAATGGAGATCGTATAATAGAAAACCATGGACAGCAAGCCGATCATTACCACGTTGATGAAAGCCTCAATAAAGAGCTGGAACTTTTTCGGAAGAGACAGCAATATGGCGTCAATTCTGACATGAATATTCTCCCTCTGCGCGAGGTGGCAGCCTAGAACGCCCATCCACACAAACAGGAGACGGCTTGTCTCATCTGTCCAGGCGGAAGGAGAGCCGATTTTTCTTGATACAGCCTGCCAGAAAAGAGAGAACAGAATCACGTTAAACAGAATGACCGCGACATACTGCTCAAGTTTCTCCAGCGCGTGAACCGCGTCTGCGGGCGTTTGGATTTTGATTTTGCCAACTTTCATTTTGAACCCCTCCCAAAGACCATAAATACCAATGTAATCAAGTTAAGGGGCCCGGAAGGGCCCCCTAATTTGCCGGTTATTGTCTCGCTTCCTCAATGGCCTTTACGGCAGCGTCGCCATACTTCGAAACATACTCGTCGTACATCGGGGCGCATGCCTCTCTGAACGCCGCCTTATCCGGAGTGGTAATGGTCATGCCGTTCTCCTCAAATTTTTCAATCAGGGCCTTTTCATCGTCCATGAAGGTCGTTGTATGGAACTCGGCCGCTTCTACCGTGGCCTTTGTAATCGCCTCCTGCTGCGCAGGAGAGAGCTTGTCGAAGACGATCTTGCTGATGATATAGTTGTTGTCATTGATAATGTGGCCCGTCAAAGCGCAAAATTCCTGCACCTCATAGAACTTCTGCGCGTCGATGGTGGAAAGCGGGTTCTCCTGTCCGTCCACCGCGTTGGTCTTCAGCGCCAGGTACACCTCCGCAAAGGGCATCGGCGTAGCGGCCGCTCCGGAATAATTCGCGAAGGCGAGGTTCGCGTCGGCATTGGGGACTCTCAGCTTCATGCCCTTCATGTCGGCGATGGTCTCGATCTTTCTGTTTGAGGTGGTCTGCCTGGTTCCGTTATACGCGTCGGCAAGGACTTTCCAGCCTCTGGCCTCCAGCTTCTCATAGATCGACTTGCCGTACTCCGTATCGTTCAGAGTCCGCATCATGTGGTCGAAATCGTCGAAGGCAAAGGGATAGCCAAAGATCTCAAGCTCCGGCTCCCAAAGGCCCAGCCGTCCGGTCTCCGCATAGACCATATCCAGCGCGCCGGCCGCGACCTGATCGATCATGGCCCGGTCGTCGCCAAGCTGTCCGCCGGGATAGATTTCCACGGTAATAGAGCCGTTTGAGTACTCCTTCGCCTTCTCGGCGAGCAGCTCCGCCGCCCTGTATTCATTGGAGGACGTGTTTGCCTGGAAGCCAATCTTCAGGGTGACGGCCTTCTCCTCCGCCGGAGCCGGGGCTCCGCCGCCGGACGCGCCTCCGCCGGATGAGCCGCCGCATCCGGCCAGTGTGAATATGCTGACTGCGGCAATTGCAAGCGCTGCGATCCTTCTTTTCATCTTTTTCCCTCTCCTCAAAATAATATCTTCACCGGCAGAAGCCGTTGAATGCGTTGTAAAATTGCCCATGTTTACCGCGCGGCATGCTCGTTTAATATATATTATAACCAAAAACCCCCTTTTTTTCAATTGTTTTCGCTTATCCCATGGTGAGAATTATTTCCAAAAATTTTGGTTACTATGTCATATTTCCAAATTTACTTTCACAAATTTGCTTCCTCTATTGCTTTCCGCCGCCGCACATGCTATCATGATTTTGAATAAACATTTACTTTCTCCAGCCTTGTTTGATGTCCATTTCGGACAAAACGTTATCGTGCTGTCTGAAGTTTAGACACATTTGCGCGGTTTCATTTCTCCGCGGAACGGCGCGGAATGCGCCACGGGAGAATGCCGCGCGCCTCCATTCTATGAAAGGCGTTCCAATCTTTTTTATAAATTCCGGTACGAAAGGGTGGTTATTTTGATCTATACAAAGCGCAAGCACATCGAACGCTTCCTGGGCATGAGCGGCAGCCTGGATGCCGCCATCCGCCATCTGCTGAGCACGGACCTGAGCCGGCTGCACAAGGGCCGCAACGAGATTGACGGCGAGCGGGCATTCGTCAACCGCTTTGATTATCAGACGATGACCCCGGAGGAGGCCATCTGGGAGGGCCACGCAAAATACGCGGATATGCACGTCCTTCTGTCCGGCCGCGAAAGGATCGGCGTTTCCCATGTGGAAACGCTGAAGATGGTGGTCCAGAAGCCCGACGAGGATTTCATCGGCTACGAGGGCGGCGTGGAGGTCTGGTTCCCCATGACCGCCGAGGACATTCTCATCGTCTTTCCCGAGGATGTTCATAAGGTCAAGGTCATGGATGGCGGCGGCTCCCTGGTGGAAAAGGCCTGCTACAAGTTCCAGGTGTAAAACGCAAACCGCGTCCAATATATAATTTTAGGAGGAGAATCGCTATGAATACCGCAAAGTACGAAGGCATTATCCCCGCTTTCTACGCCTGCTATGACGCCGAAGGCAAGATCGCTCCGGAAGCCGTCCGGACGCTGACCAAATGGTTCATCGGCAAGGGCGTCAAGGGCCTCTATGTGGGCGGCTCCTCCGGCGAGTGCATCTACCAGAGCAAGGAGGAGCGCAAGGCAGTTTTGGAGAACGTGATGGCGGAGGCCAGGGGCAAGCTGACCATCATTGCCCATGTTGCATGCAACAACACCGCCGACTCTCAGGAGCTGGCGGCACATGCCGAGAGCCTGGGCGTGGACGCCATCGCTTCCATTCCCCCCATCTACTTCCATCTGCCTCCCTACGCCATCGCCAAGTACTGGAACGACATTTCCGGCGCGGCTCCCAACACGGATTTTATCATCTACAACATCCCCCAGCTGGCGGGCGTGGCCCTGAGCGTGCCCCTGCTGAGGGAAATGCTGAAAAACCCCCGTTGCATCGGCGTCAAGAATTCCTCCATGCCCACGCAGGATATCCAAATGTGGCGCGACGAGGGAGCCATCGTGTTCAACGGCCCCGACGAGCAGCTGATTTCCGGTTTGGTCATGGGCGCCGCCGGCGGCATCGGCGGAACCTACGGCGCAATGCCCGAGCTGTACCTCAAGCTCTTCCAGCGCGTCAAATCCGGCGATCTGGCCGCCGCTCTGGAGATCCAGGACGACTGCTGCCGGATCATCTCCAAGCTGTGCTCCGGCCACGGCAACATGTACGCCATGATCAAAGAAGTGCTGCGCAGGATGGACGGCCCCGACTGCGGCAGCGTGCGGGCTCCGCTGGCGGAGCTGGCCGAAGGCGATTACCCCATTGCCGACGAGTGCGTCTCCATGATCAAGGCCGCCATCGCAAAGTATTGACCGTATAGGCCTTGTTTGAAAAAAGTCTAAACGCCCAAAACGGCGGATCTTTTTCCGCCACTCTGCGTTAAGGAAGCACTGATTTAATCCCCGCGCACATCTTTACGCCATAAATTTCCGCTGATCTGCGTCAGAAAATCTTGAAATCCGCCAGGATTCCTGCAATTTTCTTCCTTGCCAGCGAAAATTTCTGGCGCAAATCTGCACACGTTGATTAAATCAGCGCTTCCTTAAATTTTCTTGCCGGGCGTCAGCCCGCCCGCGAAAATTTGCCTTGATTGGCGAAAAATTCTCTCACCGTTGGGCATTCCGTCAATTTTCAAACAAGGCCTAACCGGCCGCAGACAAGGGCGTGTTTTTAAAAGGGCCGGCCCCTGGCATCATCGCCGCAGCGATTTTGGGCGGGCAGAGCACCGGCCCGGGTTCGCCGGTTTTTGGGGCCGCAGCGGGTTCCGGCTTCGCCGGGGCGCTGATTCCCTTCCCGGCGGGCCGCCGGGTGGTAAGGGAAGAAACGGGAACGGTATCAAGACAGCGCACAAACGGGGAGGAATGGATACACGCCGCAGAAGGCTACAAATCGGTCATGCTCAGAATGTTTTGTTGCAACCGACGTAAATCCCGAATGTACGGCTCGTAATAGCCAGAGTGATGATAAAAGCCACTCGCTTTCATGAGAGGCGCTGTCGCCGTTGACGTTTGTAGACACGGAAAACGGCAGAAAACCAGTAAGGTCGAATGTCTTTGGCAGAATATCACACAAATCAAAGATCCCTGCTGCACCTTCCCGCCGAGCGATATTGCAGTCGACGTGCCCGCCGCAAAGTAACAAAGCGGCGATTCGCAGGGCCTTATGTTTACAGGGCAATCTTTCAAGCGGCCAGTCCAAATCAGGACCGGCCGCTTTTTTATTAGGAACTTCAAAAGCGGGTACCTTCGGCTTCAATCCGAACCAGTTTTGTCCGGCTTAGAACCAGTCTTCATAACCGGCGGATGCTGGATGGGCGAGGGATTTCCCTGCCGGGCAAGGACATTTCCCGCAGGAATCCTGACGGATTTCAAGGGAAATTGTGAGATGTTCCCTTTTCTTTCTCATGCTTATTCTCGGAATAATCTTTGCCAAAAGCTAACCTGACGGTACAGCACTCAGCAAAGCGGCCCAACGCCGCCTGTGTGATTTTGTCACGGTACGCACAGATTCCTTCTGATAGGATTCTCTTATCAAATTCGGGAGGTACGGTATGACAGCAAGGAAAAAACGGAGGGCTGTTGTGGATGAGAGCGCCTGTGTCGCCTGCGGCTGCTGCGCAAAGGTATGCCCTCTGTCCGCCATCCAGATTTGGCACGGAATCCGGGCGGCGGTCAACGCGGATCGATGCGTGGGCTGCGGCAGATGCGCAAAGGAGTGTCCGGCCTCCGTCATTGAGATTCAGGAGGTGCAGGCATGAAAAAGCACTGGTATGATTACCTGTGGATCGTCGAGCTGACCTATCTGGCGCTGGGATTCTTCAACATTCTGTTCGCCTGGCTGGGGCTGGTGTTCTTCTTTGTCCCCCTGATCATTTCCGCCGTGCGCGGTACAAAGGGCTACTGCAACCGCTACTGCGGCCGGGGGCAGATCTTCGGCCTGCTGGGCGGGCGTTTCGGCCTGTCCCGAAAAAAGGATATCCCCAGCTGGATGAAAAGCAAATGGTTCCGCTATGGCTTTTTGATCTTCTTTTTCGTCATGTTCTTTCAGATGCTGTGGAATACCTATCTGGTCTTTGCGGGCGTCCGGAATCTGCACCAGGCGGTGACTCTGCTCTGGACCTTCCGGCTGCCCTGGCACTGGGCCTATCACGGAACGCTCTTTCATCCCGGCGTGGCCCAGTTCGCGTTTGGGTTTTACAGCGTGATGCTGACCTCTGCGGTGCTTGGACTGCTCACCATGGTCTTGTTTAAGCCCCGCAGCTGGTGCGTTTACTGCCCCATGGGCACCATGACGCAGCTGATTTGCAAGGCGAAAAGCGGTAAAGAATGATTTTAAGGAAGCACTGATTTAATCAGCGCTTCCTTAACATGAGACAGCAGATACATTCCGGTATACTTAGACCCACAAAAAACGAGGAGGACAAAACCATGCCTGCTATTCATATCAGCAAGGAAAACTTTCAGCAAGAGGTCGTAAACTCCGACAAGCCCGTCCTGCTGGATTTCTGGGCCCCCTGGTGCGGCCCCTGCCGGATGGTGGTTCCCATCATGGAGGAAATCGCGCGGGAGCGCTCTGACATCAAGGTAGGAAAGATCAATGTGGATGAACAGCCGGAGCTGGCCCGCCAATTCCGCGTCATGAACATCCCCACGCTGGTGGTGATGAAGGACGGCCGGATTACCGGCCAGGCTATGGGCGCGAGGCCGAAGAGCCAGATTCTCGCCATGCTGTAAGAAGACGCGGAAACGGGCTTTATGAGGAATCTCAATACAAAAAACACAGGCGGGATTACCGCCTGCAGCGGAAAGGTGGACACAGTATGAAAGTAGTAATCGTAGGCGGCGTGGCGGGGGGCGCTACGGCGGCGGCCCGCATCCGCCGGCTGGACGAACAGGCGGAGATTGTGGTGTTTGAGCGGTCGGGGTATATTTCCTATGCCAACTGCGGCCTGCCCTACTATATTGGGGACGTGATTACCGACCCGTCCGCGCTGACCTTGCAGACGCCCGAGAGCTTCTTTTCCCGCTTCCGGGTGCAGATGAAGGTGCGCCACGAGGTCACGGCCATTCACCCGGACAAAAAGGCTGTCTCCGTGAAAAATTTGGAGACGGGGGCGGTATTCGAGGAGCGCTACGACAAGCTGATTCTGTCTCCCGGAGCCAAACCCGCCCAGCCCAGGCTCCCGGGGGTGGGACTGGACCGGGTGTTCACCCTGCGGACGGTGGAGGACACCTTCCGCATCAAGGAGCATATCAACGCGCACCTCCCCAAGTCGGCGGTGCTGGCCGGCGGCGGCTTCATCGGCCTGGAGCTGGCAGAAAACCTGCGGGAGCTGGGGATGGAGGTCACGATTGTCCAGCGGCCCAAACAGCTGATGAACCCCTTCGACCCGGACATGGCCGCGTTTATCCACAGTGAAATGCGGAAGCACGGCGTCAGGCTGGCCCTGGGCCGCACGGTAGAGGGCTTCGAGGAGAACGGCGGCGGGGTGGACGTACTGCTGAAGGACGAGGCCCCCCTCCACGCCGACATGGTGGTGCTGGCTATCGGCGTCACCCCGGACACCGCCCTGGCGAAGGCGGCGGGTCTGGAGCTGGGCATCAAGGGAAGCATCGTGGTAAACGACCGGATGGAGACCTCCGTTCCGGATATCTACGCCGTGGGGGACGCGGTGCAGGTGAAGCACTCCGTCACCGGGCAGGACGCGCTGATCTCCCTTGCGGGGCCTGCCAACCGGCAGGGGCGGATCGCCGCGGGCAACCTCTGCGGCGGGGACGGCCGCTACCCCGGCTCTCAGGGCAGCAGCGTCATCAAGGTCTTTGACATGACCGCCGCCGTGACCGGCGTCAACGAGGCCGCCGCCAAAAAGGCGGGGCTGGAGGTGGACCGGGTGATCCTTTCCCCCCTGAGCCACGCCGGTTACTACCCGGGCGGCAGGCTGATGGTCATGAAGGTGGTGTTTGAAAAGGAAACCTATCGCCTCCTGGGCGCCCAGATTGTGGGCTATGAGGGCGTGGATAAGCGCATTGACGTGCTGGCCACCGCGATTCATGCCGGGCTGAAAGCCACCGAGCTGAAGGACCTGGACCTGGCCTACGCGCCGCCCTATTCCTCCGCCAAGGACCCGGTGAATATGGCCGGTTTTCTGGTGGACAACATCGAACAGGGGATTCTCCGGCAGTGGTTCCTGGAGGACCTGGACCGTCTGCCCCGGGACGGGAGCGTTACCCTGCTGGACGTCCGAACTGCGGCCGAGTACGGCGAGGGGCATATAGACGGATTCAAGCATATCCCCGTAGACGAACTGCGGGAACGGCTGGTCGAGGTGGAGCAGGGCAAGCTGGTCTATGTGATCTGCCAGAGCGGCCTGCGCAGCTATATCGCCTGCCGGATTTTGAGCGGGTATGGTTATGAGGCATACAACTTCGCCGGAGGCTTCCGGTTCTATGACACGGTAACCCGGGACCGCTGTCTGGTGGAATCCGCTTCCGCCTGCGGAATGGACCGGTAAGCTGAGGAGGCGTCAGCCATATCCATGGCTGACGCCTCCTATTCTATTTGCCGCCCAATGCCTCCAGCTTCGCCCGGTCCGTGAGCTCCACCGTGCCCCGGGCCAGCCGGACCATCCCCTCGTTCTGGAGGTAGCGGAGGACCCTGGTGACAACCTCCCGGTGCGTGCCCAAGTGGTTGGCAATGCTCTCATGGGTAATGGGCAGACGGTCTGCGGCCTGAATGGAGGCCTCCTCCAGCAGAAACGCGGCCACCCGTTTGTCCATGCTGTTCCACATGACCTGCTCCATCAGCCACATGACCTCTGAAAACCGGGAGGCCATGATCTCATTGGTGTAGTTCGCCACACAGGCGGACTGCTCCATGAGCTGCCGATAGACATCCGGGGGAATAATCCACAGCTGCGTATCCTTTTCCGCCGAGATGGCCACATCAAACTGGATGGAACGCAGGATGCAGGAGGCGGAAAACAGGCAGATATCCCGGTCGAACAGCCGGTAGAGGGTGACCTCCCGCCCCTCTTTGGAGAGGATGAAGGCCCGAAGCTGGCCGGTTTTAATCAGCAGCAGGCCGGTACAGTCCGCGCCGCCGTTGTGGAGCAGGGCCCCCTTTTTCACGCTTCGGCTGACCAGGCTGGCGGAAACCGCTTGCTGCTGTTGGGGCGTCATGTTGTCCCATACGGGAAAGTACTCTGAAAACTCCATCGCGCGCTCTCCTTACCAAAAGCTGTACACAGTATAAAGCAATTAAGGGCATATGTCAATTTTATTCTTGACATATGCCCTTAACCGCTCTATAATGGACGTATATCAATTGGGAGGAGCTTCTATGCCAAGACCTGTAAAATGCAGGAAGGTCTGCCATTTCCCCAGGGTTTTGGAGTTTCTGCCTGCCCATGCGGAGGCTCAGCGGCCCCCGATTCTTATGACCGTGGACGAGTATGAAACGATCCGGTTGATTGACAAAGAGGGGCTTTCCCAGGAAGCGTGCGGGGAATGGATGCAGGTAGCCCGGACGACGGTGCAGAAAATTTACGACAGCGCCCGGAAAAAGCTGGCGAAAGCGCTGGTGGAGGGGGCCCCGCTCCATATCGGAGGCGGCGAGTTCCGGCTCTGCGATGGGAAAAGCACCGGCTGGGGGTGTATGGACTGCTTTAAGCGGCAGTACCACCAGCAATATGAAAAGCAAAAAGGAGACGCCGTTATGAGAATCGCAGTGACCTATGAAAACGGCCAGATTTTTCAGCACTTTGGCCGTACAGAGCAATTTAAGGTTTATGATGTGCAGGACGGCACGGTTGTGTCATCCGAGGTGGTCGGAACCAACGGAAGCGGGCACGGCGCTTTGGCCGGCGTACTCACCGCGCTGAAAGCGGACGCTCTGATTTGCGGCGGGATTGGCGGCGGCGCCCAGGCGGCCCTGGCGGCGGCGGGCATCCAGCTGTACGGCGGCGTATCCGGCGAGGCTGACCGTGCGGTACAGGCTCTGCTCAAAGGAGAGCTGGACTTTGATCCCGATGTGCGCTGTGGGCACCACGATCATCCCCATGGAGCGGAACACGCCTGCGGGGAGCATGGCTGCGGGACACATGCCTGCGGCGGTTGATGCTCTATACAGTTTAAAATAGGCCCTCGTATAGCAAAGGTTTTGTGACTGCTTCTTTTTTGTCAGCACAAAACCATTCAGACAAAGCTCGAGTATAACAAGAGTATACTCGGGTTTTGCTGTATTTTGACAGAATTTATAAGAACCTGTATTCATAACCGGGGATGCCGGATGGGCGAGGATTTTTCTCGCCAAACAAGGAGCTTTTTCGCCGCAATTCTGACGGATTGCAAGGGAAAGCGACGCAGTATGGCGGGAAAAAGACCGCTCAGACGGCGTTCAACGGTTGTGAATACCGGTTCTATTCAGCAGCAATGCGGCGGCGATACATGCCCTAAAAGATGCCGGCTTCTTCGTTCCCAAGGGGCAACCGCTTGCAGAGCAGCGGGCGGCCCGTAAAACCCCAAAATGTAAGCGGTTACATTTTGGGGTTGCTTTTTCACTTTTTGTACAGAAATCAAAAAAGAAAACTATTTATTTCACCAAAAATCCATTTTCCCACTTGCGGTTTTACCGTCAAAATGGTAGACTCCAATTATTCGATAGGGCTGTCCATGAAGAAAATTGCCTGATACGCCGAGTTCATTTATCTTTTTATCATAAAATGTAAGCACTTACATTTTGCAAAAAAGGGGGGATATAGCCTGTGAACGCCACAATTTATGACGTTTCCCGCCTGTCAGGCGTTTCAATCGCCACGGTTTCCCGCACCTTTGCCAACCCGGAGCGGGTCCGGGACGCCACCCGGCAGAAGGTGTTTGAGGCGGCGGAGATTCTCCACTACTCCCCCAACGCCATCGCCCGGGCCATGGCCCGGCAGCAGACGGATAAGATTGCCTTTTTGATCTGCAAGAAGGACGCCACCATCCTGGACGAGTTTTACGCCCGCATCTGCGAGAGCATCATGCGACGGACCATCCAGTCGGACCGCCAGCTGGTGATTTCTACCGCGGCGGACTGGGTGCAGGTGGCCGGCACGGCCCAGAATAAGCAGGTGGAAGGCGTCATCCTGGGGGGCAGCGCCCAGGCGGACATGGTCTCCGAGTTTCAGGGCAAGCAGATTGCCGTGGTGCTGGTGAACAACCGGATGCCCGGGTTTGACCTGCCCTGCGTGGTGTCCGACGAGTACGGCGGCGTTCGCCTGGCGGTGGAGCACCTGATCCAGCGGGGCCACCGGGACATCGCCATGATTGCCGGGCGCTTTTCTCCCTACATCGTGGGAGAGCGGTACAACGCCTTTCTCCAGGTGATGGAGGAGCACGGCCTGGAGGCGGGGGCCCGCCATGTGGCCATGTGCGACCCCACCGTGGAAAGCGCCACCCAGGCGGCGCTGGAGCTTTTGAAACGGAAGGACCGGCCCACTGCCGTCTTCGGCGCCAACGACGTTGCCGCCGCCGGTGTGCTGAAGGCCGCCCTGCGGCTGGGCCTGAAGGTCCCGGAGGACCTGGCGGTAGTGGGCTTTGACGACTCCACCATCTGCGGCATGGTGGAGCCGGAGCTGACCTCCGTCCATATCGACTGCCGCCGCATCGGCGAGGTGGGCGTGGACTGCCTCCACGCCCTGCTGAACGGGGAGACGTGTCCCCCGGTCACCGTCATTCCCGCCGGGCTCCGCGTCCGGGGCTCCAGCTGAGTCCCGCTTGGCGGAACCGTTCTGTAAATTTTGCTAGGTCAGGGCGGATGCGAGCGGCCCGCAGGGACATAATGAATTTCGATGGTCTGGATGTTATGTTAGAGGAGGAACGCCATGAAAACGAAGAAGAAAGCGCTGTCCGCCGTGAAGGCGGCGCTCTGCGCCCTGCTGCTGCTGACGTCGCTGTTTCCCATCTACTGGCTGCTGGCTATGGCCATCCGGCCCACGGACGAAATGCGGGGCCACATTTCCCTGCTTCCCCAGGCCCTGACCGTGGAGCACTTTGCCCAGCTCTTCACCGGCGAGGGCTTCGGTCAGGCCATTGTCAACAGCCTCCAAACCACCTTCAGCTCCCTGATCGTGTCGCTGCTGGTGGGCGTCTGCGCGGCCTACGTCCTGGCCCGGCGGAGGTTCCGCTTCGGGCTGAAAAAGCCCATGACCTACTGGGTGCTTCTGGTGCGGGTGCTGCCGCCGGTGGCCTTCACGATTCCGCTGTATATCATGTTCAACAAGCTGGGCGTGCTGAATACCAAGCTCCCTGTGGCCCTGGCCTGCGTGCTCATCAACGTGCCCCTGATCATCTGGTTTCTCATCAGCTTCTTTCAGGACCTCCCCGAGGAGGTGGAGGAGAGCGCCAAGGTGGACGGCGCCACGGAGTGGCAGCTCTTTGTGCGGATCGTCCTGCCCCTGGTGGCTCCGGGCATCGCGGCGGTGGCCATGCTGTCGTTCATGTACGCCTGGAACGAGTACACCTATACCGTCATCTTCACCCGCAGCCCCACCAATAACACCGTCCCCCTGGCCCTGGCCCTGCTGAACACGGAGGACAATCTCACCAACTTCGGCCTGGTGGCGGCGGGAGGCGTCATCTCCGTCGTCCCCATCACCCTGTTTGTGATCTTTGCGCAGAACTACTTGATCTCCGGACTTTCAAGCGGCGCTGTCAAAGAGTAACAAAAATATTTCCCCGCAGCCGAACACAGCCATGTCAACAAGATTAGGAGGAAAAGAAATGAAAAAGCTGTTCGCGTTCCTGCTGGCCCTCGTCATGGTCCTCTCCCTGGCCGCCTGCGGCGGCAATTCCGGACAGGACACTTCCGGCAGCGCCCCCGCTCAGAGCGGTTCCGGCAGCTCCGGCGGCTCCGATTCCGCCGCCCCCGCCAAGCTGACCCTCATCCTGCGGGCCGGCACCTATGCCGACGTCATCAAGGAGTGCCTCCCCGCCTTCGAGGCCGAGAACAACGTCACCTGCGAGGTGCAGGAGCTCTCCGAGTCCGACCTGTACTCCGGCATCGCCCTGGACGCCATCAACTCCGCCGGCACCTATGACCTGTGCATGGTGGACGGCTCCTGGATGGCGGAGTTCACCGACAGCGGCGTCCTGGCCAACCTGACGGAGCTGGGCTATGCGCTGGACGACGACGTGATCCCCGCCACCACCAGCATCTGCTATGTGGACGGCCAGCTGTACCTGGCCCCCTACTACGGCAACGTCACCGTGCTGATGTTCAACAAGGCCAACGTGGAAGCCGCCGGTTATACCGCTGAGAAAATCCAGAGCCTGGACGACCTGCTGGCTGTCTGCGAAAGCGCCCAGGCCGCCGGCAAGAAGGGCTTCATCTACCGAGGCGACAACCAGAACAACCTGGTGGTGGATTTCCTGCCCATCCTGCTGTCCTTTGGCGGCTGGGTCATTGACGGCTCCAACAAGCCCACCGTGAATACCGACGAATTCAAGGCCGCCATGAACTACTACCTGAAGCTCATCGCCACCGGAGAGGCCCAGGTAAAGGACGACCTCATCGCCTCCGTGGACACCGGCGCGGGCACCATGGGCATCGGCTGGCCCGGCTGGTACACCCCCACCGCCGATTCCACCGCGGACTATATCGCCCTCAGCGGCGCGGCCTCTGCGGGCGCCCAGGCTTACAACTCCAACGTCTACGGAATCTGGACCATCGGCGTGCCGAACAACAGCCAGAACAAGGACCTGGCCGTGAAGCTGCTGGCCTACCTGATGGACGCCGATGTGCAGAAATCCACCGTCGCCTCCGGCGGCGTGCCCTGCCGGTACTCCAGCCTGCAGGACGCGGACGTCCTGGCTGCGTATCCCCAGTATGAGGTGGTCTGCAAGGCCCTGGAGAGCGGCATGTACCGCCCCGTCATCGCCGAGTGGACCCAGTTCTACACCATCCTGGGCACGGAGATGGACAACATCGTCAACGGCGTGAAAACCGTGGACCAAGGTCTCGCCGACGCCCAGGCCAACCTTGAGCAGCTGATGGGCTGACGCTTGCGCCGGGACGTCCCAGGGGCGTCCCGGCTTCCCTCCCGGAGGCGCCTCCCGGCGCCTGAACCTCCAGAAAAGAGAGGCGCTTATGAAAAAACACCAACTCGCAAATGCCCGCACCGCCGAAGGTGCCGCCAGGCGCTTCGGCGTGGGGATGATCAGCCCTACGATTTTGGTGCTGCTGGTCATGACGGCCTATCCCCTGCTGTTTACCCTCTTTTACAGTTTTACCGACTTCAACCTCCTGCGGAACCTCCAAAAGCCCGCTTCCTTTATCGCTCTGGGGAACTATACGAAGCTCCTCAGCGACGCCTACTTCCGCCAGGCCATCCTGAATACCGTGAAGTTCACCCTCTTGGCGGTGATCTTTGAGATGCTCATTGGCTTCTGCATGGCCCTCCTGGTCAACAGCCTCACCCGGGGGCAGAAGCTCATGCGGACCCTGCTGCTCCTGCCCTACCTGCTGCCCACGGTGACGGTGGCCCTGAGCTGGCGAATGATGCTCTCCCCCAACTACGGCATTGTCAACCAGGTGATGGAGGCCCTGCGCCTGCCTGTATTCAACTGGTTCTCCGATATGCGCACCGCCTTCGGCATGCTGCTGCTGATCGACGTCTGGCAGAGCGCCCCCTTTGTCTTTTTGCTGCTGTATGCCGCCCTTCAGTCTGTGCCCCAGGCCCAGTATGAGGCCGCCCGCATCGACGGGGCCAGCGCCGTCAAAACCCTCTTTTATGTCACCATTCCCAATATCAAAAACAGCCTGGCCCTCTGCGCCCTGCTGCGGACCATCGACAGCTTCCGCCTCTTCGACAAGGTGAATCTCCTCACCGGCGGCGGGCCGGCGAATACCACGTCCACCATTACGCAGTACCTCTACAATTACGGTATCAAGTCCCTGGATTTCGGGTTCGGCAGCGCCGGCGCCATTGTCATGACGGTGCTGGTCCTCCTCCTGTCCAGCCTCTATATCAAGCGGGCGATACAGTGAGGGCCCCTATGGAGAAGATGAAGCTGACCTTTGTAAACGTGGGCTACGGAGAGGCCATCCTGGCAGAGTGCCCGGACCCTCTCCGCCCCTGCGGCGTTTTCGTCATGGTGATCGACGGCGGAAGCGGCGAGCCAGGGGAATACCGGGACCGCGCCTCCGGCCGCATTCCCCTGGCGGAATACCTGTCGGCCCGGGGACTGAACCATATTGATGTGATGGTGGGCACCCATATCCACGAGGACCATCTCTGCGGCCTTGTCCCCCTGCTGGAGCTATGGCCGCCCAGGGAATTTTGGCAGACGCTGCCGGCGGGGCTCCACCGCTCCCTGCGGCCTCTGCCGCCGCTGAGGGACGCCAACAGCTCCCAGCGGAAATTTCTTCAATCCATCAACGACTACCGGGCCCTCTGTGCCGGAGTGGAGGCGGCCGGCGGCGTTGTGCGGACCATCTCCGCCGGATGGGAGGCCCGCCCCTGTCCGGGTCTGTCCATCCGCTGCCTGGGGCCCTCCCGGGTCAGGGCGGCGGAGCTGGCGGCGCGCTATGAGGAGCTGAACCGGGAGGAAGACCCCGGAATCTTCCGGCAAATGCTCTCCGCCCTGGACGGGAATATGAACAACTACAGCTCGATTTTGCTGCTGGAGTACCGGGGCACCCGCATCCTGCTGCCGGGGGACGCCAACCGCCTGGGCTATGGGGAAATCGCCCCGGCGGACTTGTGCGCCCACATCTTTAAAGTAGGCCACCACGGCCAGCGGGACGGGGCGGACGCCGCCCTCATCCAGGCAGTCCGGCCCAGGGCGGCTGTGTGCTGCGCGTCCAGCGACCGCCGCTATCAAAGCGCTCATCCGGAGCTGCTCCGGTTTCTCTTGGACAATGGTATAGACCTGTGGTTCTCGGATTGTCCGCAGCTCCCCGGTCTGGACCTGCCGCCTCATGAGGCGCTGGTCTTTTCCATCGGGGAAGAGGGCGCGTTCCAAGCGGAATATACAAGAGGAGGGAGCCCCTATGAAACAGCAATATGACATTCTGGTGATTGGCCCGGTGTCCCTGGACCACAACATCGACTATCAGGGAAACGA
>CAJTVF010000052.1 GCA_910579435.1 uncultured Oscillibacter sp. | reverse complement strand
GGCTACCGGGCCATCCGCATCTGCCTGACCCGGAAGGAGGTCTTCAAGACCCAGCTCCGGGCCATCCTCCGGGCCAGCGCCTTTGGAACCGTGTCCATCATGTTCCCCATGATTATCTCTGTCCGGGAGGTCCGGGACGCCAAGGAGATTCTGGAGGAGTGCAGGGCGGAGCTGACCGAGCGGGGCGTAGCCTTCGGCGAGGTAGAGACCGGCATTATGGTGGAGACCCCCGCCGCCGTCATGCTGGCCGACGAGCTGGCCGAGGAGGTGGAGTTCTTCTCCCTGGGCACCAACGACCTGACCCAGTACACCCTGGCCATCGACCGGCAGAATCCCAAGCTGGATAATTTCTACGACTCCCATCACCCGGCGGTCCTCCGCATGATCCGCCACACCATCGAGGCGGGCCACCGCCACGGCTGCTGGGTGGGCATCTGCGGCGAGCTGGGCGCGGACCAGACGCTGACGGAGACCTTCCTCCGCTACGGCGTGGACGAGCTGAGCGTTTCTCCCGCCGCGGTCCTTCCCCTGCGGAAGATTATCCGCAGCTTGGACCTGAGCAAGGATTCCCAGGACTGACCCAAAACGGCCGAGCGCCGGACGCATTGCGTCCGGCGCTCTTTCTGTACCCTTAGAACCTGTATTCACAACCCTTGAACGCCGTCTGGCCGGTCTTTTTCCCGCCATACTGCGTCGATTTCCCTTGCCATACGTCAGTATGGCTGCGGAAAATCTCCTTGTCTGCCGGGAAACATCCTCGTCCACCCGGCATCTCTGGTTATGAATAAGGGTTCTTACAGGTTCGCCTTGATCTTCTCGATGATCTCGTCATACTCCGGCTGGGTGAGGAACACCTTTTCCGGGTTCATGGCGAAGGTGGAGGCCCACTCCGCCTGGTCCTTGTACTTGGGGACCAAGTGGAAGTGCATGTGGCCGCTGGTGTCGCCGTAGGCCCCGTAATTGATCTTGTCGGGGTGGAAGGCGGCGTGGAGGGCCTTGGCCACCCGGTTCACGTCGGCGAAGAAGGCGCTGCGCTCCTCGTCGGTGAGGTCCACCATTTCGCTGGCGTGCTCCTTGTAGGCCACGATGCAGCGGCCGGGGTGGCTCTGCTCCTTGAAGAGGACTAGGACGCTGGACGCCAGGTCGCAGACGTAAATGCCGAAGCCGTCCAGGAGCTCCTGCTTCCGGGTGCAGTAGCCGCAGGTTTGATCTTTCATAAAGGCACCGTTCCTTTCTGTTTGGGCTGTCCACTCATTATAGCACAGCCGTCCGGGATTTGGTAGCGCCAATTTCAAATTCCGCCTCCGGGTTCCGGTCCGTCATTTTTGGGGAAAGCCCCGGCCTCTCCCCCCTTGGAACCTTGGGCTTTCGGCGAAAATACTATTGTATTTTCCAGGCCGTCAGGGTACAATAATTCCCTGAAAAGACATGGATCGGAAGCATAAGGGAGGATATCCGCATGAGCCGTCAGGAGGCAATGTCACAGTACGCGAGCGCGTTGAAGCAAGGGCGAAAATCCTATAAAGAGGCCCTGGTCCGGGGCCGATACCCCTATCCCCAGGTTCTGGACGAGATTATCAGCGATTCCATGGTGGCGGGTCAGACGGAGCTGGGGGTCATGGAAATCCCCATCGACCAGATCGTGGGCACCAAGACGGCGGGCCGCCGCTCCGCCTTTTCGGCGGACTTCCTGCCCCTGCTGGACCTGGACTCGGAGTTCGCCGGGAAGTGGGTCAGCCTCTGCGAGGCCCATCTGGGGGACGAGGGCATCCGGGACCCTATCCGGTGCTATGAGTACTTCGGCCGCTTCTATGTTCAGGAGGGGAACAAACGGGTCAGCGTTCTGCGGAGCTACGGCGCGCCCACCATCCCCGCCTACGTCATCCGCATGATCCCCGTCTGGACGGAGGACCCGGCGGTGGCGGCCTACTACGACTTTATGCAGTCCTTCCCGAAAACGAAGCTGTACCGGACCCGCTTCACCCGGGCGGGGAGCTTTGTCAAGCTCCAGAAGGCCCTGGGCTATGAGCCGGACCACGTCTGGACGGAGGACGAGCGCCGCCGCTTCGCCGCGGGCTATACCTATTTCCAGGAGCCATTTTTAAAGCTGGGCGGCGGGGAGCTGCCCATCACCACGGCGGACGCCATGCTGGTGTGGCTGAAGGTCTACAGCTTCCAGGACCTGATCTCCCTGCCCTCGGCGGAGCTTTTGAAAAGCGTCAAGGCCGTCTGGGCGGACGTCAAGGCTCTGCCGGAGCCCATCGCCGTCCGCACGGACACGCCGGAGGCCAAGGAGGAGAACCTCCTGGGCCGCATCTTCAAGCCCAAGCAGCTCAGCCGCCTGCACGTGGCCTTCATCAGCGACCAGCTGCCAAGCCAGAGCGACTGGGCCCGGGCCCACGACCTGGGCCGGGAGTACCTGGAGGCGGTGCTGGAGGACCGGGTGGAGACCGAGGTCTTCTACGGCGTCCGGCCCGGGGAGGAGGCGGAGGCCGCCATGGAGGAGGCCATCGAGCACGGGGCCCAGCTCCTCTTCGCCATCACGCCGCCGCTGATTGGGGCCTGCCGGAAGACGGCGGCGAAGCATCCGGAGGTCCGCATTTTAAACTGCTCCGTCTCCATGCCCTACGCCGGGGTCCGCACGTATTACAGCCGCATTTACGAGGCAAAGTATATCGCCGGGGCCATCGCCGGAGCCTTGAGCCGCAGCGGACGCATCGGCTACGTGGCCAGCGGCCCCATTTTCGGCGTTCCCGCCAGCATCAACGCCTTCGCCCTGGGGGCCCGGCTGACGAATCCCCGGGCGGAGATTACCCTCCGCTGGTCCTGCGTGGAGGAGGACGCCATGGACGCCCTGGCCTGGGAGGGGGTATCCCTGATCTCCAACCGGGACATCCCCACGCCGGACCGGGTACAGGAGCCCTGGGGCCTGTGCCGCATCGAGAACGGAAAATTCCGCTCCCTGGCCTCGCCCTACTGGCACTGGGGCAACGTCTACACGAATCTGGTCCGCGGCATCCTGAGCGGCGGCTGGGAGTCCCTGGCCGCGCCGGAGGGCCAGGCGGTGAATTACTGGTGGGGCATGAATATCCGGGCCGTGGACATTCTGCTGAGCGACGATCTCCCCGCCGGGGTCCGCCAGCTGGCGGGCATTCTCCGCAAGGGCATCATCGACGGCTTCCTCCAGCCCTTCCCCGAGGCCGCGCCGGAGAAGATTCTCTACATGGACACCCTTTTGGACTGCGTTCACGGCAGCATTCCCAAATATGAGGACCTGCTGCCCATGGCCCGCCCCCTCGCCCGGCTTCAGGGCGTCTACCGGGACGCCATTCCCCCGGAGAAGGAGGACCCGATCCTGTGAAGCTGCTGTTACTGTCGGATAAAGAGAGCGAATACCTGTGGGACTATTACAAGCCGGGCCGTCTGGACGGCATTGACATAATCCTCTCCTGCGGGGATTTGAACTCCAAATATCTCTCCTTCCTGGTGACCATGGCGGGGAAGCCCCTGCTCTACGTCCATGGGAACCACGATAAAACCTATGACCGGCATCCCCCGGAGGGCTGCGACTGTGTGGAGGACCGGCTTGTGACGGTGAAGGGCCTCCGTATCCTGGGCCTGGGGGGAAGCATCGAGTATAGCGGCGGGCCCCACCAGTACACGGAGGCACAGATGGCCCGCCGGATCCGGCGGCTCCGGTACCGCCTCTGGCGGGCGGGGGGCGTGGACATTGTGCTGACCCATTCGCCCATGCTGGGCTATGGGGATGGGGAGGACTATGCCCACCAAGGGTTTGAGAGCCTGCTGGCTCTTGTGGACAAGTATCAGCCGAGGTATTTGATTCATGGACATGTCCATGTGAATTATGGGTTTCAGATTCCCCGGGTGCTCCGGCGGGGGGAGACTACGATTATTAACGCTTATGAGCGGTATGTGCTGGATTTGGAGAAGCCGCCGGAGGCGGAGGGGTGAGGGAGTGCCCTGACGGGCGGGGGGATTCAGCCATGAAGATGGCTGGTCCATTGCACGGCCCGTTTTCTCTTTTTCTTCCAGAAGAAAAAGAGAAAACGGGCCGTGCACGGTCCAAAAGAGAAAAAGAAGTAATAGGGGATGCGTACGGTTGGACGGGAGGCGCGCAGGCAGTGCTTCCGGTTTCACGAATGCCTTCTGCCCGCGGCTCAGTTTTAGCGGGGGTTTGGATATCAACGAATGGACCGGCGGCGCTTTCCGCTGCCGCTGGTGCGGTGCTGACCTGTGGGGGCTTGTCCTCTTGGTCAGGACAGTCTTCTAGGGTTTTTCTTCCACCTGTAGGGGCGGACCTGTGTGTCCGCCCTCTTCTTTACCGCCGGCCGGGTGGTGACCTATGGGGGCTAATCTCTTGGCCAGAGTCACTCCAGCCCCTGTCTCCCGTCCTTCGTCTCCCGTAAAAAATCAACTGCGAACCCAGCGAAGCGGTTCGCAGTTGAAGGCGAAGAAATTCCCCGTCCGGCGAAGCTTTCCGCCCTTCGGGCGGGAAGCGCAGCGGTAAGGGGAATTTCTGAGCTGGAGCAGGGTACGGGAATCGAACCCGCCTCCACGGCTTGGGAAGCCGTTGTACTACCGATGTACTAACCCTGCTTATTTAATTGTCACAACGGTGTTATTATAAACGAAGCCGAGGGAAAAATCAAGTCCTTTTCCGCCGCAGGAAGAAATTTTTACCGTTCGTTCACACCTTGACCGAAAGGAAAGACCCGGCCCGCCCCTGGGGACGGACCGGATTTTTTCAATTCCTCGTTCCTCCGTCAGTCGGTGACGTAGGGCAGCAGGGCGATCTGACGGGCCCGCTTGATGGCCTCAGTCAGCTGGCGCTGATGCATGGCGCAGGTGCCGGTGGTCCTGCGGGGCAGGATCTTGGCCCGCTCAGAGATGAAGCGGCGCAGCTTGGCGGCGTCCTTATAGTCAATATGCTCGCACTTCTCGGCGCAGAACTGGCAGACCTTGCGGCGCTTGCCCCGCATCGGGCGGGCGGGCCGGGATTCACGATCGAAAGCCATGAGATTTCCTCCTTTATTCCGGTGTCCGGCGGGGACGCTCCCCTCCGGAATCCATCAAATTTAAAACGGCAGCTCGCCGTCCTCCTCGCCGATCTCGGCGAAGTCAGACCCTCCCCCGAAGCCGGCGGCAGGGGCCCGGCCGGAAGAGGCGGGGGCGCCGTAAGCGGGGAGCGCTCCATAGGAGGAGCCGCCGTACTCGCCGCCGCTGTCCCGCTTGGAGTCCCCGAAGTAAACGTTGTCCGCCACGACCTCGGCGCTGCGGCGCTTGCCGCCCTCCCGGTCGGTCCAGTCGCGGATCTGAAGGCGGCCCTCCACCACGGCCATGCGGCCCTTGGCGAAGTATTTGCTGACGAATTCCGCCGTGTTCCGCCACGCCACTACGTCGATGAAATCCGTCTCCTTTTCGCCGCTTGGGGACTTGAAGTCCCGGTCGCAGGCGATGGAGAAGGACGTGACGGCGGTGCCGCTCTGAGTGCGGCGCAGCTCGGGGTCACGGGTCAGACGGCCCATGAGAATGATCTTGTTGAGCATCCGGGGTTCCTCCTCACTCGCCCTTGCAGACAATCAGGGAACGCATGATGCCGTCGGTAATGCCGAGAACGCGGTCCAGCTCCTTGGGGAAGGACGGTTCGCTGGTGAAGCTCATCAGCACGTAGTAGCCGTCGTTCTTGTAGTTGATGGGGTAGGCGAGACGCCGGGCACCCCACTCCTCCACCTCGACGGCGGAGCCGTTCTGCTCAGCCAGGGTCTTGAACTTCGCGACGAGAGCGGCGATGTTCTCCTCCCCCTGTGCAGGGTCGATGATATACACGACCTCATAATTGGCAGTAACCTTTGCCATGTTTGCACCTCCTTTTGGACAAATGGCCCTCATTCTCCAATGAGAGCAAGGATATGCCTGCATCTGCAAGCCTACTTATTATATCGGAATTTGGGGAAATGTCAAGGAAAAGTTTCCGCACCCTTGATTTTTTCCTTTGCTTGGTATAAGATAACAACGTAAATATGAGAACCCCGGGTCCCGGGGAACGGAAAGGAAGCGGAATCCTTGGACCGGCGAAACAACGAGCAAAAGCAGAGCCCCATGGAGCGGCTGGCGGCCTTCATCGTGGACAAACGGAAGGCGTTCTACCTGCTGTACATCGGACTCGCCATTTTTTGCGCCTTTTCCAGCAGCTGGACGGCGGTGAACGACGATCTCACCAGCTACCTCCCCGCCGAGACGGAGACCCGGCGGGGCCTCACGGTCATGGAGGAGGAGTTTGTCACTTTCGGCACCAGCCGGATTTTGGTGGACAACATCCCCCAGGCCCGGGCCCAGGCTCTGGCGGAGGAGCTGGAGGCCCTGAACGGGGTCAAGTCCGTGGAGTTCGACGGCACAGAGGACCACTATGCCAACGGCTCCGCCCTGTTCTCCATTACCTACGACGGCACGGCGGACGACCCCGTCAGCCTGGAGGCCCTGAACCGGGTGAAGAAAACCCTGGAGGGCTATGACCTCTACGTCACCGGCGACACCGGCAACTCCGACTCTGAGAGCCTGGACGCGGAGATGCAGGTGGTCATGGTCATCGCCGTGGTCATCATCCTGCTGGTGCTGCTGTTCACCTCCCATACTTACATGGAGATTCCCGTGCTGCTGGCCACCTTCGGCATGGCGGCGCTTTTGAACAAGGGGACGAACTTCCTCTTCGGGGAGATCTCCTTCGTCTCCAACTCCGTGGCGGTGGTGCTCCAGCTGGCCCTGGCCATCGACTACGCCATCATCCTCTGCCACCGCTACACCGAGGAGCGGGAGCGGCTGGAGGCCCGGGAGGCGGTGGTCATAGCCCTGAGCAAGGCCATCCCCGAGATTGCGGGCAGCTCCATGACCACCCTGTCCGGCCTGGGAGCCATGTGCTTTATGCGCTTCGGCATCGGCCGGGACCTGGGTGTGATTCTGATGAAGGCCATCGTGCTGAGCCTGCTGGCCGTCTTCACCCTGATGCCGGGGCTTCTCATGAGCTTCAGCCATCTGATTGACCGGACCCATCACAGGAGCTTTGTCCCGCAGATCACCGCCTGGGGCCGCCTGGCGGTTCGAACGCGGTACATCATGCCGCCCATTTTCATCGTCCTGCTGATCGGCGGCTTCATCTTCTCCAACAAGTGCCCCTACGTCTACGGCCAGACCACCCTGACCACCATGAGGCAGAACGAATCCCAGATTGCCCAGCAGAAGGTGGACGGGACCTTCGGCGGGGTGAACACCATCGCCGTTATGGTCCCCGCCGGGGACTATGAGCGGGAGGGCCGCCTCCTGCGGGACCTGGAGGCCATGCCGGAGATTGGCACCGTGCTGGGCCTTGCCAACATCGAGGCCATGGACGGCTATGTCCTGACGGACCGCCTCACCCCCCGGCAGTTCGCGGAGCTGACGGACCTGGACGTGGAGGCCGCCCGCCTCCTCTATACCGCCTACGCCGTGAATCAGGAAAGCTACGGGCAGGTGGTGTCCGGCCTGGACAGCTACGGCGTGCCCCTGCTGGATATGTTCCTCTTCGTCTACGACCAGATGGAGGAGGGTTACCTCACCCTGGACGGCGAGATGACCGAGACCGTCGAGGACCTCCACGTCCAGCTCTCCGACGCCCAGCTCCAGCTCAAGGGCGGGAACTACAGCCGCCTGGTGCTCCAGCTGGACCTGCCGGAGGAGAGCCCGGAGACCTTCGCTTTCCTGGACGTGCTCCACGCCGCCGCCGGGAAGTACTATGACGATTATCTGGTGGTGGGCAACTCCACCAGCGACTTCGACCTCTCCAGCTCCTTTGAAAAGGACAATATCGTCATCGGCGTGCTGACCATTGTCTTTGTCATCCTGGTGCTGGTGTTCACCTTCAAATCCTCCGGCCTCCCGGTGTTGCTGATCCTGGTCATCCAGGGCAGCGTGTGGATCAACTTCTCCTTCCCCTATCTGATGAAGGAAAACCTGTTCTTCCTCAGCTATCTGGTGGTCAGCTCCATTCAAATGGGAGCCAACATCGACTACGCCATCGTCATCGCCAACCGCTATACGGAGCTGAAGCAGGAAATGCCCCTGAAGGACGCGGTGGTGGAATCCTTAAACCAGGCGTTCCCCACCATCGTCACCTCCGGCACCATCCTGGCCTCGGCGGGCGCGCTGATCGGCGTGCTGTCCACCAATCCCTCCATTTCCTCCATCGGCGTGTGCCTGGGCCGGGGGACCCTGATCTCCATTTTCCTGGTCATGGGCATCCTGCCCCAGATCCTGCTGCTGGGGGACGTCATCATCGAAAAGAGCGCCTTTACCCTCAAGGCCCGGCTTCCCCTCCAGAGCCATACCGGCCTGATGCGGCTGGACGGCCACGTCCGGGGCTACGTTTCCGGCATGGTGGACGCGGACTTCACCGGCCTGCTCCACGGCACCATCAACGCGGCCATTGAGAGCGGAGCCCTGGAGGACGCGCCGCCGGAGGGCGCCGTCCTGCCCGGCGGCGGAAAGGAGGAAGCGTGATGAAAACCTTCAAACGGCGCGCCGCCTCCCTGGTCCTGGCCCTGTGCCTGCTGGCGGCGGCCCTGCCCGGGGCCCGGGCAGATGGGGCGGAGACCGTCATCTCCTCTGTGGAGGACCTTTTGGCCTTTGCCAAGCATTGCTCCCTGGACGCCTGGTCCCAGGGGAAAACCGTCCGCCTGACGGCGGACCTGGACCTGACAGAGGCCGACTTTACCCCCATCCCCACCTTCGGCGGAACCTTCCTGGGGGAGGGGCACAAAATCACCAACCTGCATATCACCGCCGCCGGGTCCAATATGGGACTCTTCCGCTACCTCCAGGAGGGGGCGGTGGTCCAGGACCTGTTTGTCACCGGCAGCGTCCGGCCCTCCGGCAGCGCCGTCAATGTGGGCGGCATCGTGGGAAATAACGCCGGGGCCGTGCGGAACTGCAGCTTCCACGGCGCCGTGGAGGGCTCGTCCGCTGTGGGCGGCGTGGCGGGGCTGAACCGGGAGGCCGGCGAAATTGCCCGGACCATCACCACCGGCACGGTGACCGGAGAGGAATTCACCGGCGGCGCGGCGGGCCGGAACCTGGGGGCCCTGCTCCAGTGCGAGAACGGGGCCAGCGTCAACACCGCCACCCCGGATGAGGACACGGCCATAGGCGTAGAAGGCCTGGCGCTGTCCCTGGAGGAGCCTCCCGCAGGGGAGGACGGGGACGACGGCGGCTTCCTGAAAAGCCACAGCGACACCGGCGGCGTGGTGGGCTGGTCCAGCGGCGTGGTCTACCGCTGCCTGAACACCGGGGCCGTGGGCTATCCCCACGTGGGCTACAATGTGGGCGGCGTAGCCGGGCGGCAGAGCGGCCACCTGTCCGGCTGCACCAACCGGGGCCCGGTTTACGGCCGGAAGGACGTGGGCGGCGTCGTGGGCCAGGCGGAGCCGGACATCGCCCTCTCCCCGGACGGCGGGACGCTGGACCGCCTCCGCCGGGAGCTGGATACCCTGGACAGCCTGATCGGCCGGGCGCTGGACCGGGCGGAGGGAAACGGGGACGGCGTCTCCGCCCGCCTCAGCGCCATAGGCCTCACCACGGACGAGGCCCGGGGGCATACGGAGGACCTGATGGACCGCCTCGCCGGCTTCACCGATGAAAACATCGCCTCCATCAACAGCCTCAGCGCCTCGGTCACCCGGGCCCTGGAGGACCTGACCCCCGCTTTGGAGGAACTCTCCGGCGTCTCCAGGCAGGTGGAAACCCTGGCGGACCGCCTGGACGGCGCCCTGGACGCCCTGGGGAACGCGGCGGAGGGCGGAGCGGACGTATCCGCCGGGGCAAGCCTTGCCGCCGGAATCTTCCGACGGGCGGGCGAGGAGCTGGCCTCTGCGGTCCGGGACCTCCGGTCCGCCGTGGAAACCCTGCGGAACGCCGTGGTGATTCACGACCAGGAGGCGGTGGACGCCGCCCTGGAGGACCTCTCTCTTTCCCTGGAGAACTTTGGTTCCGCCCTGAATCAGGCGGGCCAGGCGGCGGAGGCCCTGCATGAGGCCCTGGAGTCCTTCCCGGATCTGGGCGGCGTGCGGGAGATTCTGAAAGAGCAGCTGGCCCCGGCCCTCAGCGGCATGGGCGGGGCGCTGAAACAGGCGGGCGGGGCCCTGGGGACCCTGAAGGCCGGCACCGGCCTGGACTGGGAGCAGGTTCGGGCCTCTTTGAAGGAGGCGGGCTCCGGCTTCCAGGGCTTTGGAAGCGCCTCGGCCCGTCTCGACGACGCCCTGCGCGCCCTCCAGGATACCCTGGGCAGCCTGGGCGGCCTCTCTGGAAAGCTGGGCTCCGCCATCCGGCAGCTTGGGGACGCCGCCGCCCTGGCGGCGCCTGTGGGCCGGGGACTGGAGCGGGCCTTTGCGATTCTGGGGGCCGTGACCGGCGGTCTGGCGGAGGACGGCCCCACCCAGCTTGCGCCCCTGGGCGGCGCGGCCCGGGACGCGGGCCGGGGCCTCTTCGACTCCCTGACCGGCCTCAGCCAGGAGCTGGAGGGCCTCCATGACGCGGTTTCCACCGCGGGGGACCAGCTTGCCGCCGACCTCCGGGCCGTCAGCCGCCAGTTCAGCACCGTCTTCGACGTGCTTCTGGACGCCCTGTCCGATACCCAGGAGGGCGGCGCCTCCCGGGATTTGGTGGAGGACACCTCCGACGAGGATATCGCCGCCACCCGCCTGGGCAAGATCGAAAACTGCCGGAACGAGGCGGCGGTGGACGGGGACCGGAACGTGGGCGGCCTTGTGGGGGCCATGTCCATCGAGTACGGCCTGGACCCGGAGGGGGACCTGGAGCTGTCCCTGGGCGGGACCTATGAGACTAAGGCGGTGCTGCAAAACTGCGTCAACCGGGGGGCGGTTACCGCCAAGAAGAACTGCGCCGGGGGACTGGCGGGCCGGATGGACCTGGGCACCGCCCTGGGCTGTGAGAACTACGGCCCCGTCTCCAGCACCAGCGGAAGCTTTGTGGGCGGCGTCGCCGGGTATGCCGACGCGCTGGTCCGGGACAGCTTTGCCAAATGCGTCCTCTCCGGCGCAAACGACGTGGGCGGCGTCGCCGGGTGGGCGGACAGCCTTCGGGACTGCTATGCCATTGCCACCGTGCCGGAGGGCACGGAACGGGTGGGGGCCATTGCCGGAAGCGGAGAGCCGGGGAACATTGAAAACTGCTTCTTCGTGGACACCGGAATCGCGGGCATTGACGGCGTGAGCTATGACGGCTCCGCCCAGCCTATCGCTTTCGACGCGCTGCGGCAGCTTCCGGACATCCCGTCGGAGTTTGCCGCGTTTACCCTGAGGCTCAAGGCGGAGGGTGAAGCTGTCCAGGAGATCCCCTTTACATACGGCCAGGATTTAAGCAAAATTGAGCTCCCCCCGGTTCCGGAGCTGGAGGGCTTTTACGGCGAGTGGCCGGACTTCGATACCTCCGGCCTGAACTCCGACGTCACCTTGGAGGCGGTTTATAAGCCCTGGGTCACCTTAGTGGCAAGCACCGAACAGGAGGGCAAGCTGGCCCTGGCCCTGGCGGAAGGCCGGTTCACCGAGGAGGCGGTTCTCCAGGTCCAGCCCACCCTGTCCTCCACCGCTCCCACGGAGGGGACGCTGTGGGACATCGTCCTCACAGGCACGGACCTGGGGCCGGAGGACCAGGTGACCCTCCGCCTGCTGAACACCACGGGGGGCCGGGCGGAGGTCCGGCGGTATCAAAGCGGCCAGTGGGTCCGCCTGGACGCGGAGACCAACGGCAGCTATCTCGTTGTGACAACGACGGGGACTCACGGGACCTTTAACGTCGCCCCCGCCCAGAACGGCTGGTTGCCGGCTCTTCTTCTGGCGGCGGGAGCGCTGCTGGCGGCACTGGTGGTGCTGGCGGTGCTCCGGGTGCGGAAGCGGAAGGCGCAAAAAACCGCGGAGACCAAGGTCACCGCCAAGAAATGACCAAATACAAAGAGGACTGTCCGTTTTTGACAGTCCTCTTTGTATTTCTTTTTCGCCCATCAGGCCCGGACCTGCTTCTGCGGCAGGGCTTGGGGCAGGGGCGGCAGGACCCTCTGTTCCAGATAGATGGCTTTCAGCCGCTTCCCCACCTGCTCCAGGCTCCGGGACTCCGCCACGGCCCGCCCGGCGGCGGTGAGGTCCGGGAGGGTTTTGTCCAGCAGACCAGATACGATTCGTTGAAATTCGCCGTCATTCGACGATTTGTATACTGTTTCCCTATGCTCAAGCCAGCCGTCGTACACCGGGATATCCCGCAGTACCGTGGGCACGCCGCAGGCCAGGGCCTCCAGCACCACGATGCCCTCCGTCTCCTCATGGCTGAGGAAGGCGAACACGTCCGCCCCCTGGTACGCCTCCCGCAGCTCCTCCCGGCCCACGAAGCCGGGAAAGACCACGTTGTCCGGGGCGTTCTCCATAGCCCGGACGATCTCCTGGGGAATCAGCTTGGGATTCGTCCAGCCGAACCAGATAAATTTCGCCTCCGGGATGCGCCGGGCCAGCTCCAGAAACTCGGGAAGGCCCTTCCGGGCGATCATGTGGCCCACGGAGACCACGACCTTTTCGTTCTCCCCCAGGCCATACCGGGCCCGGAGGGCGGAGCGGGCGGCGGGATCCGGCTTGAAAAACTCCGTGTCCACGCCGTTGGAAATGCTGTACACCGGCTTTTTCAGCCCGTAGCTCTCCAGGAGCCGCCGGGAGTACTCCGTGGGGGTCAGCACCACGTCCCCCAGGCCGTAGCAAAAGGTGATCCACCGCTTGAACAGGGGAGCCAGGGCGTTGGAGCCCTTGAAGGAGGAGCGGAAGTCCTCCATGGTGGAGTGGCCGTACCAGACCACCTTCCGCCGCCGGAGCTTGGCCCCCAGTGCGGCCAGCACGGAGTCCGGCAGAATGGTATTGACGTGGACGGCGGCGGCGTCATGGGTCCAGCGGTCCGTAGTAGCCACGCCGGAGCGCCGGAGGCACTCCCGCTGGTGGCGGATGGCCTGTCCCACGCCGCTGCGCCCGACGATCTTTTCGCCGCCGCTGTAAATGTAGATTTTCATAGCCTTCGCTCCTCCTGTTTTGGGTGGCTTCCCAATTTTAGGCACACAAAGCCTAGCGGACGGTCCGTCCGCTTTTTTTGTTTCATCTGAGTTTTACACAAGAACCGCCGTTTTATGACGGCAAATTTTTCAATCAGGGCCTTGCGGTCAGGTTGTTTCTTCGGGTCTCCCCCAATCCTCAGACAGGGTTCAGGCCGGGAAGAACACCTTCCAGAGGGCCGCCAGGCCCGCGCTGTACAGGGCGATGTTGAAGGGCTTCCCCAGGAGGATAATGGCGGTGTACCGCTTCCAGGTCATGCTGGTGGTGCCCGCCAGATAGCAGAGGAAGTCGTCCGGGGCGATGGGCAGGAAGATGGACCAGAAGAAGAGCTTGGCGAAGCGGCCCCGCTTCTCGGTCCAGGCGTCGTACTTCTCAATGGTCTTCTCGGAGAACAGCAGGTACAGCAGGGGCCGCCCGCAGCTCCGGGCCACGGCGAAGGCCAGAAGGGAGCCGATGCAGATACCCACGTAGTTGTACGTAAAGCCCCAGATGGGCCCGAAGAGCACCACCCCGACGAGACACCCCAGGCCCCCCGGCAGGATGGGCACCACCACCTGCACCGCCTGAAAGACGGTGAACAGCAGCGCCCCGGCGAAGCCCCACTTGGTCACCAGCTCCTGGAGCTTTTCCTGGGAGGTCAATATCCCCGTCTGCCAGCCCCAGACGGCCACCGCCACGCAGATGGCGAAGCCGGTGAGGGACGCCGCCTGGAGCGCCCGTTTTTCAATAGGAACGGTCTTCATGCCGGAATCCTCCGTAACGAACCGCGTTCGATCTGCTCTAGGTAAATGGCCTCCACCCGCTCCGCGAAACGCTGGGCGGAGTATTCCTCCCCGGTCTCCCGGGCACAGCGGGACAGGGCCTCCCGGTTCTGGGGATGGGCCAGGAAGCTCTCCAGTCTCTGGCGGAACTCCTCCTCGCTGTGGTACTGCCAGCCGTTCTCCTCGTCCCGGACCACGCCCAGGAGGCAGGGGTCCGCCCGGCACAGCACCGGCACGCCCGCCGCCAGGGCCTCGGCATAGGTGAGGCCCTGGGTTTCGCTGGTGGAGGCGCTGACAAACAGGTCCCCCAGCTGATACCAGTCCGCCACCTGCTCCGCCGGGACCATGCCGGCGAACACCACGTCCGGGGCGCTGAGCCCCAGGCCCGCCGACACGTCCTCCAGGCGCTTGCGGTCCGGCCCGTCCCCCACCAGAAGCAGGGTCACGCCGCCCGGGCCCAGGTCCGCCCGGAAACGGAGAAGTTCATCCACCCGCTTCTCCTCCGCCAGACGGCCCACGAAGACCAGCACCGTCCGGTCCTGGGGAATGTCCAGGCTGGCCCGGAGCACCGCGCTTTGCAGGGGGTCCGGCTCCTGCTGGAAGTGCCGCAGGTCGATGCCGGAGGGCACCACAAAGACGGGTTTCCGCACCCCGTAGCCCTGAAGAAGCATACGCACTTTAGCGGTGGGGGCGATAAGGCAGTCCGTGTGGGAGGCGGCCCAGCGGGTAAAGACGGCGGCGGCCTTCTTGCCAAAATGGACGCTGGGGGAGAAATAGTGGGTATAGTCCTCGTACACCGTGTGATAGGTGTGGACCAGGGGGATGTCCAGCTCCTCGGCGATGCGCCGGGCTAGGAAGAAGGTGGAGAATTCGCATTGGGAATGAACCACGTCGGGCTCCCACTCCACGATTTCCCGGACCCACTTGCCCGCCAGGGCGGTCCGCAGACGGGCGCCGGGGTAGATCAGCCCCGCCGCCACGGAACCGAGATACGTCACGCCTTCCCGCTTATAGGAGCGGTGGTTTTGCGAGAGGGTCAGGACCCGGACCTCGTGGCCCCGGGCTTCCAGCTCCCGGCGGAGATTCTTTACCGAGGTGACTACGCCGTTCACCGCGGGAATGTACCAGTCGGATGTAATCAGAATTTTCATGTCAGACCTCGCTTCTCATGTCTCAAGTATATTACGGGATACACAGGCGGGATTCTTCAAGGTTTTTGAAAAATATTTCCTCCTGTGTCATTGTGCTATCGTATTAGCAATAATAATACAGTTAGTACAGCTTGTCAAGCCCCTCCCCGAAAAACTTTTTAGGGAAGCACTGAATAAATCAACGTGTGCAGATTTGCGCCAGAAATTTCTGCTGACAAGGAAGAAAATCGCAGGAATCCTGACGGATTTCAAGATTTTCTAACGCAGTCCAGCGGGAATTTATGGCGTGAAGCTGTGCGCGGGGATTTAATCAGTGGTTCCTTAGAAGGGGCCCAAGCGTCTTGTTCGTAAGCATACACCACAAACCAGCGGGAGGCGTTACAAAAAAGGTACAATTTTGTAACTCTTCGTTATTTTTCCCGGGCTCCGCGTCTGTAAGAGCCTGTTTAAAAACTTTTGACAAAAATGGCGGAGTGGGAGATAATAGGAAAAAACAAGCGGGAGCTGGGGAAAATGCATCAATACCCAAGTGATATCAGCCGGGAAGAATATAAGCTGATCCGGGAGGATTTGGAAGGGGCAAAGAAAACAACCCGGCCCCGAAAATATGATTTGTATGATGTGTTTTGTGCAGTGCTGTACGTAATCCAGGGTGGAATACAATGGCGGATGCTGCCCAGTGATTATCCCAAATGGCAGAGTGTGTATTACCATTTCCGTGTTTGGTCGGAGAAGGACGAAACGGGGGTCAGCATTCTGGACAAAGTGCTGCAAAAACTGGTGAAACAGATACGGAACGAAGACTTAAGGCGAGATAAGACTACGTTTGGAATTGTTGATGCACAGAGTGTACAGAATGCGGATACAGCGGAAGAAAAGGGTTATGACGCGGGGAAAAAGTATCAGGAATCAAACGTCACGTTATAGTTGATACGATGGGATTGCCCCATGCCATAGCCGTAACAACCGCCGATGTGACTGACCGGGATGGAGCCATCCAGATGATTCTCCTTAACCTGGACAATCTTTCTCATGTGGAGAAGTTTCTGGTGGACGCGGGTTATTCCGGCGAACGATTCGCAAATCAGGTGAAAGATATTTGCGGCGCACAGGTTGAGGTAGTAAAACGCAGCGAATTACACAAGTTTGTCGTTCTGCCACGCCGCTGGGTGGTAGAGCGTCTTTTCGGCTGGCTCGACAAATTCCGCAGACTTTGGAAAAATTGTGAACGCAAACTTTTTATTTCTGCTCAGATTCTCACGTTTGCCCTCATTGCCATCCTCATTAGAATATTTTAAACAGGCTCTTAGGGGGCAGGCATTAATATTAGGTTACACAAGGTCAAGCGACCGAGTGCAACCTAATTTTTTTATACATACGACCGCCAAAACGTGCGAGGAGGGCCTGAAAATGACAGTTACAAGCATTAAAGACGCCTGGACAGAGGCAGGAAGGATTTTCCCCACCGATTATGAGTATAGCGCCGAGCGCAGCGAACGGGCGGGCTATCCCATTTATTACAGCACCGCCAGTGGGGTGAACGCCTGGATCAGCGACCTGGGCAACCGCCTGGAGGTCAACCTGCCGGACGGCAAGAGCGTCAACATCTGGATCCAGGCCCCGGCGGAGACCACCACCACCAGCGACAGCGCGGAGGAAACCGAGGACGACGGGAGAGCAACCAAAGAGGAGCGGCGCGAAACCGCAAAGCGGATCCAGCGCCTTGCGTATCTCTACACCGTGGAATATGTCAGCCAGATGGACAACAAAAAGCGCGAGGACGCCGCCGTGAAAGAAATGCAGGCCGCCGCGACGGAGGGCGGGGAAATCAAGTGCATGGTGCTGACCGCAGAGAACAACGCCCGTGTTGCGATGGGCAGCATTACGGACTGTATCGCAGGGATGCTCCACCTTGCAGCGTACGGCAGATTTTCGGTTTTCAATATGCCGCTCCCAGTCAATGGCATTGTCTGAAACCCTGGGGAACCGGCCCGGCCTGCGGTTGATGCGGTATTCAAT